>CAMCXK010000015.1 GCA_945883435.1 Chthoniobacter flavus
ACTCGTCCACAGCGGTGCCCTTGCCGAAGGTCGCCCATACAGAGGCTTCGACCTGAAAATATATGCCCAGTTCATCGGCGGCCTGAAAAGCCGCCTCGGGTGGACACCACGAGTGGAACCGAACGTGATTGAGTCCGTGTTCCTGGCAGATGCGCAGGATACGTTTCCAAGATTCCACATCGGTTGGCGGATAACCGGTCTTGGGGAAAATGCAGCCGTCGTTGGTTCCGCGCAGGAAAATTGGACGCCCATTGATCGTGAATTGGGTGCCTTTGGTGCCGATCTCCCGCAACCCGAAAACCACTTCTCGCCGGACCTCCACCACACCTTTCGTTTCCAAGGTCAGCCGGTAAAGAACCGGGGAGAACTCGTCCCAAAGATGGGCGGACTCCCCCAGCGGATACTCAAATTCCAAGAGTCCTTCTTTGTTCAACCCCTTCAACGGAATACTTATCGGAGGAGGAGGCGCACCGGTTGGGCCGTTGAAAGCTTCGGCCTGGACTTGCAGAGTGCCACCTGCCAGTGCCGATGGATTTGTGGAAGCATACCGCGCAACGACTTTTACACTGCGCTGCTTCACATCGGGATAGACCTGCACGTCCTCAAAGCTAAAACCCGGCGCCCTGCGCTCCAAGAAGATCCGGCCGATCACGCCATTCCACGCCGTCTGGGTGTGATCGGTCACACCGTGGGAATCCGCTCCCACCGGGACCACCATGCCATTGTGAATCCGGATCGTGATTCTCTGCTCCCCGGGTATCAGCCACTCGGTCAAATCGTATTCGTGCGGGGCGGCAAGGCCATCTTGACTGCCGACCCTCTTCCCGTTCACCCACACCTCGGTTTGCCAGTGGGGCCGTTCCAGATGGAGAATGACACGCTGGCCAGACCAGTCCGGCGGCAGCGTGACCTTGCGCTGATACCATGCCGATCCCACATAATGCCTTCGCGGAGTCAACCAGCCGGGCACCTTGAACTCTCCATCTCCCGACCCGACATAGGGAGCAAACCGGGCGTCATTGGCGCTCTTGGCGCCCAAATCCACCACCCACCCGGTCTTGGCCGAGGGCTTGGAGCCATAGCCCTGCTCCTGTAAAGAACCCGGAAGTTTAATGGTTTCCGCGGCGGGCAAATCCGATGCAAACCAGTTTTCCGTCACCCCCACCCGGCGCGGATCCAGCGCCAGGCGCCAAGGCCCTTCAAGTCCTAGGACATGGCTGACCGCTGGTTCCCCTGCGATCAAGCCGGCGCAACAACACAGGCTTGCCATAACCGCAAACGTCCATATCTGTTGGGCTTTTACCATAAGACGTTTACTTTTTAGCAGGCAAGTTGTTGCGGATCGCCTCGGCAACGGCTTTTGCCAGCAACTGACACCCCTCTGAATTGAAATGGACGTTGCCCTTGCTAATGGTCAACTTGTCCACCTGCGGGGTGATGACCGAGTAAAGATCGTTGAAGCCCATGCCATGCTTGGCAGTCAGTTTGCGGGCCACTTCATTGATCCGGATAATGTCCGGATTGGCCTTTGGATCCAGGCTTTCACCGGGTTTTTTGCTCGGCACCGGGGTGGTGGCCACCCAAATAATTTTTCCGGTGCCCACGGTGGCTTGGAGTTCCAGCAGATACTTTTCCAGCAATGCCTCATACTGATCTGGCGGCTCTTTGCAGTCCCCATGCAACCCATGATTGATATGGAGCAGGGCCAGTTCGTCTTTCTTAATCCCCCACAATGGGCGGGGCTGGCCAAGAGCCCCCCTTGATCCTTGCGGAGTAGTGAGCGGCACCACATTGGCAACGCCCTCCAACATCGCGCGCACCTCAAACCGGTATCCGTTGTGGATGGAGTCCCCAATGGTCATGACCCAAGGAAGTGTCGGATCCTCAACCGGATAGATATCTATTGCCTCGACAGGTTTCTCCGGCAAGGGGTAGCGAAGCGCCATCTGGATGTTGCCATTCGGAATCATGCCCCGGCAGTTGATCTGGTCATCCGAACGGAATGCCGGAGACGGCACGCCCGTTGGCCCTGTCAAAGTGGGAGGATATTTACTGTGCTTGCGCCAGTCATAGCGGACAGCTTCCGGTGCGGGCACCTTGGGATGCTCCACGACGATGGAGCCGTTGCGGGTCGTGCCTGTGGCCCAGACCCAGTGGGTATTGGGGCTGTATAGGTTAAAGCCGGTGATGGCGGTGCCCTCCGCAGGCAACAAGGCAGGGTTGTCCACGCTTAAGACCATCGAGTTGCCGGAGGGGGTTGCCGCCGTGATTACTGGAGCCACCGCAACCGGTTTTCCTGCGCCGAGTTCGGCGGCTATCGGCGCCACGCGTTTGGCAAGCCTCGCCAAATCCGGAACACGGCTTCGATTGGTCGTGTCATACAGGTCGGCAAAGGGAATCAGCGCCGCATGCGGCAGTGTCGCCACCATGCGATAGGCATTGGCCAGCTCCGATCCAGCCACATAAGTCTCATCCCCCGCTCCATGTGGCCAGGGACCCAGACAAAGGACCGGCAACTTCTCGTTCTTCCATTCTTTTCGCCATTCGGCGATCATTCCTTCCGCAATCCGACCCACCGCTCCGGGGTTTCCCATGTTGCCGATCCCAGGCACAAATAAAATCCCGCGGACCGGGGTCTGGGTCAAAGGTGCTAGAAGGCCATTCCACACCGTGGAGGGGGCTTGGATTTTATCGATACCCGGCATTGCCGGAGGAGCATTATCTTCTTTAACCGCAGCCAGCTTTTCGTAAAACCAAACATCATATTCCTTCTCGTCCTTGGGAGTTTCCAAGTGGCCATTTTTCGCCTTCCACGCCGCCAACTTTTGCTCGAAATGGGTTTTTGCCGCTCCCAGCAACCGCTCCACGCTCAAAATCTTCATCAAATCGTCGTTCCAAGGAAGGGCGGAAAGCACATTTTCCGGTGCCCAAGCCTCAATCAAGTCGCCGCTAAACGTCAGCCCGCCTGAATTGGGAGTTTCGGATACCGCTGTAATCACTCCCACCGGAACTCGTTTTTCACATTGAGAATAAGCTTTTGCAAACTGCACCGCAAACGCCGAATCGGTGGCTTCACCCAAGACTTCCCATTTGGCAGGCGGAATATCACTCATCGGCAACTTCGCCGTGCGGAACGGCAGCTTCAGAATCCTCAATGGTTCACCCTCCACTTTTGGCGAAACATCCTTGGGGGCCGTCAGCAAACTGGGTGATCCGGTGAGAATCCAGACATCGCCCACAAGAACATTGCGGACGATCAGCTCTGTGCTGGCTATTATTCTAAGATCCATACCCTTGTCGTTGGCTTCAAACGGATCAAGTTCCACTTTCCATCGCCCCTCCCCATCCGAGACCGTTTTCTTGCTTTGCCCTCCAAGGACCACCGTGATTTCCGCGCCCGCCTCCGCTGTGCCCCAGACCGGAACCGGAACCTGACGCTGAATAACCATGCCGTCGCTAAACAGGCCCGCCAACTCGACAGCGGCCAGCGCGGAACACGGGGCGATCGCGGCGGCCAACGCAAAGAATATCAACGTGAGTTTTTTCATAGGAATTTGGAAAAAAATGTTCTGAAATATTTTTTATGACAGACCGGCGCCGATCTCCTGCTGGATCTCGCGGTCCACCAGGGACGCAGTCCACCAGATGACAGGATGGTGTGGATTTGGCAGAAACCCAGCGGTTGGCATCCAACACGTCTGCTCGTCACTGGAATTCATGCCTCCCGCGAAGGAGTCATACCATCCAATCCCTACTAAACAGCCGCTAATCCGGTTTCGTTTCATAAATCAATGAGCGTTTCATTTTTTGATTTTTGGGGAGGACATCATCTTTTACAAAGCACAGAAACATTCGAAAAGTCAAGCGCCGCGCTTAAATTTTTGCAGATATTTTTGCAACGTTCAAATTGTTTTGCAATTTTCAAGAGGATGCACTCGAGGTTTCACAGGGGGTCTTCTGGAGTTTGATCAGAGCGATTCGCGCAATGCGTCCGAATGGGCCGCATTGGCCGTCCGCAGTCGGTCAAGAACCGACCTTGAGGACTCCAGTGGACTGATCGAACGTCCAAGTTGTGCCGCTTTCGGTGCGGGTCCAGGTCGTGCCGGTCTTTTTGAAGCCCTGCACTTGGAAATTGGATCCGTAGGTGATGGAGTCCAAGTTTTGGTCTACCAACTTCCATGAGTTGCCGTTGGCGACCTGCGCATGCGACAAATCGAGTATGAAGAAGCCATCAAGAAGCAACTCGCTTTGTTCTTTGTCCGGGGATTCCAGGATGGCATTGTTCACGCCATTGGCGCCGATGTGGAATTTAATGGATCCATTGGGTGTCAGTTTGACCTGAAACGGGGCTTTGCCGGAGGTCACGCCGCCCGCGATGAGCGTGTTGCCGCGATGCTCGAAGGTGCTCTCGATATAAAGAATCGCGGCATTCCCAACATGCCTGTCCTTGACCGCAAGCGTCAGGCTGCCATTGCCAGAGGTGGGATATTGCAGGATCCACTCCATGTTTTTTTCGGACCCGTTCCCTGGAAAGACCAATTCGCCCTCGTCCAGCACCTCAACCCGCGCGTTTGCCAGTTTATAACTCCCTCCCTGGGGTGTCGTCGCCTGAAAAGCCAGAACGCCCCGGTTCTTGAGTTGAAAAGTGATGTCCGGCCCTCCAAAATTGGAGTGACCACGGATCGAACCGCCGTTGATCAGCCAAGTTCCGGCGAAGTTTTTGTTGCCTTTTAGGCTCCGCAGCCACACCCATCCGGTTACCTCGATGGTTGCGGATCCAGCAAGCTCCGCGGCCAGAATCAAATTCTGGGACCAAGTCTGATTGCTGACTCCGGTATCCAGAACCCAATTTCCATTTCCGGCGCCACCGCCCAACCGTTTTTGACCTTGGGAATCGCCGCCGATTCCGCCGGTTCCGAGAAGGATCGTGAACGGCAAGTCTTTTTGCGCGACGATCTCCACATCGGGCGCCTCAAAGGTCATTCCTCCGAAGTTGAGTTCGAGCGAGGAGTGGGCCGTGTATTTGCCGTCGTGGGTGATGTTGGCCGTGTCCCCCGGACCCGGCACAACCCCTCCCTCCCATGCTGCCGGGTCACTCAGATCGAAAGAGTTGCCGGTCGTGCCGATCACTCCTCCTTGAACGGCCATCAGGCCTGACAATAAGACAGCCAGCGAACATCCCGCGAGGTTGCAGGTTTCGCCGCGTGTGTGGGTTCGTTTTGGCTTCATCATGATGTTTCCTTTTGTTCGATGGGGTGAAAATTTCTCGATGGGGAGAGGAGCGTCAAAACCAGCCAAGCTAAGAGACCGGGGCCTCGTTAGTTTTTGATGCCTCGGGTTGGCAAGGTTTTTTTCCCGTCTCAACGGGTGCGAATCGTTTCGCAGGCTGTCGCAGTTCGCAGGATGCACCGGGGAGCCGGGGTGTTGCGTAGCGTGCCCCGATAATCCGGACGGGCTCGGTGAAGCGGTCCTGCAAGTGCGGGATGTGCTCGAGGAAGATGGCTTCGTGGGCGAGAGCGATGTGGTTGAAAAGCACGAGGTGCTGGTGGAGTTGGCCCATATCGCCGACATGGGGGATGACGGGAACACCGAATTTTTTGGCGAGAAGACTGACGACCAGAAACTCGCTTACACCAGCCACGCGCACGGCATCGACTTGGCAGATGGCCAGCGCACCGGCCTGAAGATAGTTTTTGAAAAGAATCCGGTTCGGGACGTGTTCGCCGGCCGCCACTTTCACGGGAGCAATCGCCCCGGCGATGGTGCGGTGTCCAAGCAGATCGTCGGGATGTGTCGGCTCTTCAAGCCAGAAGAGGTTCAGGTCGCGCGTGGCTTCGGCAAAGGCGATCGACTGTGCAATGGTCCATTGCTGGTTGGCATCGACCATGAGGCGCACCGCGTCGCCTGCGGCCTGGCGCACGAGACGGGCCCGCCGCACGTCGCGGGCGATATCCGGCGAGCCGACTTTGAGTTTCATGGCCGTGAATCCCTCGGCGGCGGATTTGGCGACATTGGCGGCCACCTGTTCGTCGCTGTAGTTGAACCAGCCGATCGAGGTGTCGTAACCGGGATACCCGGCCTCGAGAATGTTCCCGCGGCGGCTGCGGGTTGACCGGGCGCATTCGATCAGGTCCCGAGCCTCCTCCAAGGTGAGCGCATCCGTGATATAGGAAAAATCCAGCGTCGCGAGCAACTCCTCCGCGCCGAGATCCAAGAGCAGTTTCCAGAGCGGCACGCCCCGCTTGCGGGCCCAAAGGTCCCAACAGGCATTCGTCACCGAGGCGAGGGCCAGATGCACGAGGCCCTTGTGCGGCCCGAGCCAGCGGAATTGCTGCTCATCGGAAAGCTTGCGTTGAAACTCCCCGAAGTTGGCCATGACTTCTTCAATGTCGCGGCCTGCCAGTTGCCTTGCATAAAATTCGGCCGCCTGGCAGACGAGGTCGTTTCCCTCCCCGAGTGTGAAGGCGAGGCCTGTGCCGGTGAGCCCGGAGTCGTCATGCAGGAGCGTGGCGGCGTAGGAATAAACGGGGTCCCGGTGAATGGCATCGCTCCCATGGCCAGAGCCAATCGGGAAGCGGGCGTCGCGGGTGGAGATGGATGTGATCATAAAAAAATTCAGCGCCGGTAGCCGAGTTCGGCACCGCCGGTGACATGCATGAGATGGCCGGTGACAAAGCGGGCCTTGTCCGAAAGCAGATAAACACAGGCATCGGCAATCACATCGCCCTCGGGGCAGAAGGCCAGGGGATGGATTTCGGCCAGATAGCGGGAGATGCCCGCGGGATCGGGTTGCTCGGACGCCCACTGGCGCAGCATCGGAGTCCAGACTCCCGCAGGACACACCGCGTTCACCCGGATTCCATGGCGAGCGTAGTCGAGGGCCATCGATTTTGTAAGGGCGTTCATCGCGCCTTTGGTGGCCGAGTAGGCGGCGTGGATTTCCTGACCGATTTCACCGACCAGGCTGCTGGTGTTCAAGATGCACCCGCGTGTCGTTTGAAGGGCCTCAAACCCATATTTTGCAGTCCAGAAAACACCTTTGACATTGATCTGGAAGAGACGGTCCCACTCCGCCCCGGTGGTTTCATGGAGCGCAGCAGACGGCGTGGCGATGCCGGCATTGTTGTGGATCGCGTCCAAGCGGCCGAACATGGCGAGAACACTCTCCAGCGCAGAGCGGACTTGCTCGCCATCGGAAACATCGCAGCCCAGACCGAGGTGCGGGGCGCCTATCAACGCCGCAGCGTGTCGGGCCTCCCCGGCATCCGGACAGCAGAGCGCCACCCGTGCCCCCTCGCGGGCATAAGCCTTGGCGCACTCAAAGCCGATGCCGGCAGATCCCCCGGTGAGGAAAATGATTTTGCCGCTGAGAAGTTCCTGCATGGGGTGTGACGGTGGCGTCAGTCGAGGTGCATGACCTGCTCCATGCCCAGCCATTGGCTTCCATCGGGAGTCCCGGGAAGACGGATTTGGCAGGCATCGGTGAGCGGCCACCATTTGTTTTTTGTGGTGGGGTCGGTGGCGATCGATGCGAAGTCCGCCTCGGGATTTGTTCCGGTATATTCAAAATGGCTCACCAACAGGCGCTTTCCAGCAATCTCGGTGACATAGATATTGAAATTGCGAATATTCGCCTTCGCAATGGCGGCGCGGACTTCCGGCCAGACATTGGCGTGCAGCTCGCGGTATTCCCGCTCCTTCTCCGGTCGAAGTTCGATGATCGAGCCATAGTATTTCACTGGGGCTTGGGCGGCATCTTCAGGTTTCGGGTTGGTGGGACCGTGGATGGGTTGGACTTTGGGCATGGATTGGCAGGAACTCAGGAGCAAGCCGAGCGCGATCAGTGGAAGGGCTGGTGTTTTCATGAAGTTTGGTTCAGCGGAAGACGATGTAAAGGAGCACAAAGACCGTCGCCACAAGACCCGAGAGCAAACGGTAGTCGGAAAGACCGGACCCACAGCGCTGGCGGACGGGTTCCGACCATTTTTCCCAGATCAGCGGCCGCGCCTCGTCCTTCACCGGTTCGGGAAAAATGGTCGTGTGGATGGCCATGATGGCGATGCACAGCACAAACAGGAGAAAGGCCATGAGCATGTAGTCGCCGCGGTGGATTCCCATCCAATCCAGAACGAAGATGGTCGCCCCCAGAATCATGCCGGCCACCAATGTGGTGAAGGCCGCCTTGCCGGCCGGACGGGACCAGAAAACGCCCACCAGAAACACCGCTGTGATCGGCGGAGCCACGAAGGTGATGAGCTTGTTGATGCCTTCGAAAATCGTGGTGTAATGGCCGAACAGCGGGGACGACGCGATGGCCAGCAAGGTTCCAAAAACCGTCGTCCATTTGCCGATGCGCACCAGCGAGCGGTCGGAGAGACCGGGCTTGTATCGCTTGAAAATATCGTAGGCGACAAGCGTGGCGGTGGAGTTGAGCGCCGCCGAGCAGGTTTGCATCGCGGCGGCCAGCATGGCCGCGGCCACGAGGCCTTTGAGGCCGACGGGCAGAAGATGCATGATGAGAAAGGAAAAGGTGTCGGCCGCCGTCTGGGGGGCGGCTCCCCCAAAAGCTCCCTGCTGCACGAGCGCCACACACATCACACCCGGCAATACAAAAAGGAACACGGGCCAGATTTTCAAAAATGCGCAAAACAGCGGGCCCAGGCGGGCATGCTTCTCGTCCTTCGCCGCCAGCACGCGTTGCACGATCGTCTGGTCGCAACACCAATACCAGATGCCAATGACCGGATAGCCCAGCAGGATCGAATACCACGCGATCCCCGATGGGTCGCTGGCATCGCGCACCATACTTAAAAAATTACCCGTTCCCCAATCGACACCGCTGCCGGGGACGGTGGAAAGCGGATGGGGATGCGAAGCGAGCGTGTGTGCCATTTCCTGCCATCCCCCCACTTTGAGGTATCCGACAATCGCAATAGTCAGCGCTCCAAGGAGCAAAAGGATCGTTTGAACACTTTCCGTCCAGACCACCGCCAGCAGCCCTCCGAACATTGTGTAGGCACCGGTGAGCAACCCCAACACCGTGATGAACAACAACAGGGCGTCGATTCCCAAAATAGTGGCCCCGGGCGCCAAGCCAAGGATGCCCCGCAACACCCATGCCGCCGTGTAAAGCGCCACCCCCATGTGGATGACGATGGCGGAAAAGAGGGACACCACGGATAACACATCGCGACACCCCCGGTTGAATCTCCGCTCCAGAAAATCCGGAAGCGTTGCCACCCGCGACCGGAGGTAGAGGGGCGCGAAGAACAGCGACAGCAAAATGAGGGTGCCACCGGCAAGCCACTCGAAATTTCCGAAAACAAGACCGAATTTGTAGGCCGCCTCGGCCAGGCTCACAAGGTGGACCGTCGAGATATTCGCCGCAAACATCGCCAAACCGATCACGGGCCACCCCAGCGTGTTTCCAGCCAAAAAATAATGCCCCCCCTCGCCGCCGGTTTCGCCTTTGCGATGAATGAGACCCGCCGCCACGCCGAGTCCAACAACGGCCAGCAGGTAAATGATGATGATCGTCCAATCGATGGGTGTCATGGGTGGGATTTCATGTTGTTCGGGGAAAGCCTTGTTCGACTGTGCTTGTTAGCAAATCGCACCGGCCATTTCTTGCGATATCATTCGGCGAATGATATTGAACATGCATGTCGGCAGCCTTCGATCCCATCTACCGCGAGGGCGCGATGCGGAGGCGTGTGGATTCCTGCGGACCACAATTTGCCGCCATGCGCGAGGGGAAAATCCGTTTGCAGGCCCTCACAAAAGGCCACTATCCAGGGATCAAGATCGGTCGTGAGACGATTCCAGGCATCAACAGCATCGGCCATTGGAGCGGAGTCGGCGCGCAAGACTGGGGTCTCGAAGCCCACCGGAACGAAGGCTTGGAAATCACCTTCCTCGAAACGGGGGCCATGGCCTTTTCCGTTGAAACGAAGAATTACGAACTTCGCCCCGGCCACTTCACAATCACCCGCCCCTGGCAACTGCATCAGCTTGGAGCGCCCAACATCGGCCCCGGAATGCTGCACTGGTTGATCCTCGATCTCGGCGTGCGAAGGCCGAATCAGGAATGGCAGTGGCCATCCTGGTTGACGCTCACCGATGCCGACCGGCGGGAACTGACACGCAAGCTCCGCCAGAATGAGAACCCCGTGTGGGAAGCCTCGCCCGAGGTCGCGGCCACGTTCAGCGGCCTGATGGAATGCGTTGCCCGTTGGCCGGCCGCCCATCTGGAGTCCCGCATGATCAATTTGTTGAACCGGCTTTTTCTGGCCGTTCTCGTGGCCCTTTGCGAGCAACAAACCCACCATAATCCCCAGCTCACCTCGCGGCGGCGCACAGTGGAGTTGTTCCTTCGGGATTTGGCCGGCAATGCGGCCAGTCGCACCCGCGACTGGACACTGGAGGAAATGGCCCGCGCATGCGGGTTGGGCGTCACGGCCTTCAGCAAATACTGCCGCGAAATTGTGAATACCGGCGGCATCGCCTATCTCAACCACTGCCGCCTCGATCAAGCTGCCCGCGCCCTGAGAGCCGAACCGCACCGCAACATCACCGAGATCGCCTTTGGCTGCGGATTCCACTCCAGCCAATACTTCGCCACCACTTTTAAAAGCCGCTTCCGCCTCTCGCCGGGAAACTACCGCCGCCGCGCATTTTCTTCCGGAACCATTTAAAATCTATCAAAGAAGTTATTATGGTTTTACCTCCTAGTTTTCTGCAGAGGCTGCGAGCCCTTTCTTGCGCCATCCAGCGCATCTGGAGGGCGGTGCGGTGCCAAGGGCGTTCACCGGTTCGATTTTCAGGGAGCCCAAAACAACACCCGTGAGGCAGGTGCTTCTACCCTCTGCATAACATTAGGCTATGGCTTTTGGTCTCTATCCCCGATCCACTCCTGTTCCTCCTGTCAATCCTGTCCTCCTGACTGAATCGTAAAACAGATTTTTAGACAGGAGGACAGGATGCGCAGGATTGACAGGAGAGGTTCCTGAAAAGGATGAGGAAAAAACCACATTTTACCTTTTAGCAATCCATTCGCCTCTGCGGCAGGGGGGCTGACTCCATCGATGCCAACGGGGACGTTGGCGCTCCCGACTCGCTTTGTAAATTGGGGATTCGAACGCAAGATGCAGTTCCACTTCCAGAACTCAACTAAACGCGGGCCCCATCGCGAGACCGACGCCTGTCTTCTCAAGTAGCGGAACAGGGAACCTGTTTCGTGGCCCACCTTCAGGTTTCACTCACCGATTGACGGCCGAATCAAAATTTCGCCAACCTTCATTCAAAGAGGAGATAATGAACTCTGACCCCCTCTGCTCAGCGGGCGAGTTAACTTGAACAAAGAGCATTGCGTTCCAGCCAAGCGGCGTAGGCTTCTTCGGTGGATTCCCCGGCCGCCAGGGCGAGGGTTTCCAGAACAACTTCTTCTTCGGAAGCTTGGAACCGGAACCCATTGGTTTCGATGAAAAGCGCGGCCGCGATGAAACCGGCCCGTTTGTTTCCATCCAGAAAAGGGTGGTTTTTGACGATACCGTGTGCGTAGGAGGCGGCCATCTCAAAGAGACTTGGCTTCCCGTAGGCAAAGAGATGCTTGGGCCTGTGCAGTGCGGCATCCAGCAACGACTCATCCCGTAGGCCTGAGGGCCCCCCGAATCGTTCGAGAAGACTTTCGTGGTAGGCGAGACAATCCTCGCGCGTGATCCAGACAGGTTCGATCATTTGGCAAGCTCCCGCAAAGCGTTGCGATAGCGCTGCATGAGGCTTTCCACCACTTCCATCTTGCTTTCAAAGCCCGGGCGCTCAGGCGTGATCCGCAGAGAGCACTCGGGGGATTCCGTGAAATAGAGGGTCGTGCCTTCCTCGGCTTTGAGTTGTTGGAGAGCCTCTTTGGGAAGGACGATGCCAAGCGAGTTGCCGATTTTACGAACTTTGGATTGTGCAATCATGGCATAACATTAGTTATCACATAGAGTCTGTCAATCGGTTGTGAATGAAGCCGTCGTTTGCTAAGGATTTTTAGACAGGAGGACAGGATGCGCAGGATTGACAGGAGAGGTTTCTGAAAAGGATGGTGAAAACCACATTTGATTTTTAGCAACCCATTCGCCTCTGTGGCAGGGGGCTGACTCCATCGATGCCAACGAGGACGTTGGCGCTCCCGGCTCGCTCTGTAAATTGGGGATTCAAACGCAAAATGAAATCCCACTTCTGGAACCCAACCAAAAACGGGCCCTATCGCGAGACCGACGACTGCGTTCTCAAGTAGCGGAACCAGGGAACCTGTTTCGTGGCCCACCTTCAGGTTTCACTCACCAATTAACGACCGAATCAAAATTTCGCCAACCTTCATTCAAAGACAAGATAATGAACCCTGCCCCCCAGTTCACTCCTGTCCTCCTGTCCTCCTGTCTGAATCGTAAAAAGGATTTTTAGACAGGAGGACAGGATGCGCAGGATTGACAGGAGAGGTTTCTGAAAAGGATGAGGAAAAAACCACATTTTACCTTTTAGCAATCCATTCGCCTCTGTGGCAGGGAGGTGACTCCATCGATGCCGAACGGAGACGTTGGCGCTCCCGGAGCTTGTCGTGAAGGGGTGCGCGCAACGGGGAAATGGGAGCCCGACGGGCCGCTGATCAATACCTTTTAATTTCTACGTTTAAGTCGATGTCAGTCAATCTATTCTGCAAGCGTTATTTTCAAGCGGAGGAATCGTTTGGTTCCCGTGAGAGGAACACTGAATTTTCTTCTCTCGAAGCCGGCGGGCACGCCGTCTTGGCTGACGCCCACCGTAGTGGTCGACACATCGGTCGCACTCCAGGCTGAAGCCAAGTCGCTGACGGCCTCGGCGGCGACGATGAGTTGGCTATTATTTGTGCGGACGATGGCTGTGATCGATAGTTCGGCATTCTCCGTGCCGACGAGGGGTTCCTCCGCTGTGTCCGTAGGGTTTGCCCCGCCACCAATCGCAAACTTTTGCAAGAGTTCCGGTGTGAGTTCTTGCCCTCCACTCCATTCGGAGAAGGAGAAGTCGCTTGAAACCGGCGTGACAGTCACAAACACGCTCAGCGTGACCAACTCGTAGTTAACCGTGTCGAGCGGGGTGAAGGTCACGGAGTGGTTGCCGCTGACTGTGGGAACCTCGTTTCCATTTGTGAAGGCGAAGTTGCCCTGCACGCTGGCCGCTCCACCTCCCAAGATCGACTCGGAGAGTGCTTGAGTGCCATTGAGATGGGTGGCTACCGGAGCGTTTGTGATGGAGGGGGTGCCTTTGGCAATGGTGACCGTGAGGTTCGCCGAACCGGTGCCGAAGGCATTGGTGGCCGAGATGGAGACCAACGTTCCAGCGGTTGCTTGAGCGGGGGTGCCGGAGATTTCCCCTGTGGCGGTGTTGAGCGACAACCCGCTGGGGAGCGTCGAAGCTGCGTAGAGTGTCGGGCTGGCGCTGGCTGTGATTTGGTAAGTTGCAACCGGGACTCCCACGGTGCCATTCAAGCTCAGGGCGCCCGAGATGAGGGGCGGCACGGAGGTGCGAAGGCTCTGGATGAAGGCCGCGTTGGCAGGATTGTTCGCAAGGCCGAGGGTGGAAGTCGCATTGGTGGCATCTGTGCCATTGTAGTCGGCGAGTGCCGAGTTGCTGTTGCTGGCCGAGACTTCGGTGCCCGCCGATGCGAGCAGCTTGGCGCCCGTTGCCAAGTTGTAGAAGCTTCCCGGGGTGCCGACGGCAAAGCTGTGAATCGCACCAGCGAGGCCCGCTGTGCCGGTGCCGGCGGCCTTGAGGGTCACCATGTCCGTGTTGGAGAAATCAAACGTGCCGTTTCCCGAAAAGTAGGTGGAGTTGGACGAGAGAAGAATGGTCACCGAGCCGTCGGAGGCGTCGGTATCTTCGGTGGCGGTTTGGTCGGTGGTGAGAACGACCAGCGTTCCCGCAGGCAGGCTCTGCCAGAGCGCAGTGTCTGCGAAAGTGAACTTCCCGCCGCTGTCGCCGCCCATGTTTCCTGAAAAATCCTTGACGATCATGCCCACCATGTTCAGCGAGTCTTGGATAACCAACAGCTCGATGCTATCGGCGCTTGATCCCCCGTTGACGACCTCATTGATGACCACACTGGGGCTTTCGAATTGGGCATCTACCACCGTGATGGTTGCGGTGCCAGACTCGTAGCCGGCTGCGCTGGCCGTGAGTGTGACTTCCCGGTTTCCTGCCACAATCGAGTCATCCACCGGGGTGAAGGAAACCTTTGCCGAGCTGGATCCGGCAGGCACGACAACCGTGGCCGGCCAAGAGATAACCGAGGCGGGGGAGGCCGCAAGAGTCACCGTCACATCCTCGGCCGGAATCGACGAAAGCGAGATCGTGATGGTTTCAAACTGCTCGCCGGCTGTTTCGGGGAGGATTTGCACCGTGCTGTCCGGGGTGATTGAGAGGCCCTGCACACCGCGAAGCGATGAGATGAAAGCGGCATTTTCCGCGTTATGGGCCACGCCAAAAGTGGGCGCCGAGGCGAGCAGGGTGATTCCGGTTCCATTAAAATCCGAAAGGCTGCTGGAGGCATTGGTGGCCACTTGGTTGCTGCCGCTGAGGCTACCCACGAGTTTGGGCAGCGGGGCGGCCACCACTTGGGCCGCCGAGGTGCTGCCAAAAGCAAAGGTGTGGATGGCTCCCCCGTGGCCAGTGGCATTGGAACCCGCAGCCTTGATCTGAACGACTTCGGTGGCAGCAATATCCATGCTTCCTTCCGCTGTGAACAAACCGGTATTGCCGAGATTTGCCCTGATCAGGAAGTCCGCGCCATCAAGGTCCTCCGGGGCCGTATTTCCCAAGGAGAGCACCACCAGCGTGCCGGCTTTGAGCGCCGACCAAGTCGAGGAGGTCGCAAAGGTGAATTTACCACCGCCGTCGTTAGCTCCACTCGATGAATAATCTTTGAGAATCATCCCTTGCAAATCCAGCGTCGATCCGACGGTTCCATTTCCGATCACAAGCAACTCGACGACATCCGACGATCCATTGTTGAGCGTCTTGTTAATCACCACCGAAGGGGCTTGATAGTCGACATCCGTGATACTCAGCACGGCTTGCCCAAAGTCGTATCCCTCCGCATCGGCCGTTATCTGCACGGACTGTGTGCCATCCACTACATTATCGATCTGTGGGTGGATCAAGAATTCAGCCGAAGTGGTCCCCGCATAGATCGTCACTGTGGAGTTCGCGCTGGCGCCATCACCCGAGCCATCCAACAAAATCTCAGTGGCATCCGCGCTGGCAAGCGAAACGACCAAGTCGGATTCCAGCGCCACAGGGATGGCCACTGTGCCGATGGCTGCGGTCGCGCCCTCTGCCAGATTGCCTGGTGCCGAGACCGTGAGCGCGGGACTGGTCATGTTGTAAATTTCGATGTCATCGATTTGCCAAAGAGCCGTCGCCCCGTTGGTTGTCCCTCCGGCTGTGTAGTGAAATGCCACATACACGGATGATTGGTTCGCGGCTCCCGAGAGAAGGACCTGACCCGACGCCGACTTGGTCAGTTCGACCGAAGGCTTGGAAAATGGAAGGCTTGTCCAGTTGGCGATCAAGGGGTCTCCTGTGCCCGAATAGTCGGTCGAAACCTTCACTTCCAGTTCGCCGATGATGGATCCCCCTGAAGTGTATCGGGTGAGGGCATTGAATGTGACGACGGGATTTGTCGCGCTGGAGCAATCCAGCGGCCCGATGATCATCCAGTCATTGGCGGCCACATCGCTGCCGTATCCATTCATTTCCATCGCTTTGTTTGTCGTGCCCGTGGCGCTGCCGGCCCCGAGTGTGCTGGAGACATATGTCCAGTTTTTGTTGCCTGCCACGCTGTAGGTAAACCACGAGCCTTGCGAAGTCTCGAAATTCTCGGGGCCATAAGGAGTCGCTATAGGTGCCAGAGAGCGGAACGCGATGGTTGCTTCGCCATTGGCTGTGGTGACCGTGACTGGCCCGCTTGTCGCATTGCCCGGGACCGTGCAAATGATCTGTGTGCCGTTGCTGGAGGTGACAGTGGCCGCCTCTGTGCCGTTCGCGGTCGAGAAGGTCACCGATGTGGGCGAGGTCAGGTTGGTGCCGGTGAGTGTGAGGCTGGCTCCGGGGAGGGCCGCCTCGGGTGAGATGCCGCTCAGCGTGGGCACCGGGAGACTTACGCCGGTGGAGAGCGCCGCGAGGCTTAACCAATCTGTCGCCACGAGGAGCTTCGAGATCGTCCCCGCCGCTGCATTGCTCGAGGAGCCTTGGCGGAGTGAGGCGGCCGCCAAGGCGGCTTGCTCGGCAGATGTTCCGCTCCAAGTGGAAGTCGCGTAGGGAGAATTGTTGGCCTCGACCGCCGTATCCGCCGGTCCCACATAGATGGCTCCCGTATCGTTGAGCGTGCCGCTGGTAAAATTGTATTTGAGGATCACCACGTAGTCGGTGTTGAAGTCCAGCTCCGCCGTGCCATAAGTCGGCGTAGCGCCAGTGGCCCCCATTTGAAGACCAAGCAAAAATTTATTTGTTCCCGTTCCTTTTTTGGCAAAGACGCGCGCTGTGTAAGATGTTGCACTCGCCGAAGTGTTGAAGCTGGTAAAATAATCGCCAACCGTATTGGCGGAAGTGACACGCAACTTGAGGCCCAGGTAAAGGCTCCCGCCACTCGTGGAAGGAAAGCTGACTCCCGCGTCCTGACCGGAACTGCTCAACTGGATCGCGCCATTGGCGATGGTGAGATTCGGTGTCGCAGCGCTTCCGATCTGCGTCCAGTTGCCTTGCCCGACCAGATTGCCTGCATTGAAAGTCGAGAAATCCTGCTCCAAAAGCAAGGCGGCCTGCGTCGTGACCAAAAGGCCAAAAAAAGCGGCGCATAGACATCTTGCGATGCGGAAAGAAAAAGAGGATTTTCTGAGTCGGGTGCCTTTTCCGGCTTCCGAGGATTGGGTGGAATTCAGTTTCATTTGAAGGAGCGCCCTTGCGGGAAGGCCAAGCAGATGCTTCTCTGATCGGCGTTCCTGCACACATCCTCCTGCGTCGATAATTATCCAAGCCTCCTGTTGTTACAATTTCGTGACACGTTGACGCGTAGGCTCAAGAACTGCCACAGGCCGATTTTTTTCGGCCTTAAAAACTGATTCACTGCGCTTTGAGAAATTCTTTGATATCCTGCTCGCTATAATCCACGGAGGCATCTTCCGTGACACCAAAGACGCGTTGCCCGTAGCGATCGATAAAAAGCACTATCGAATAGGATTTTTGAGGACTCAAATCCATTTCAAATGCACTTAAGACCATGGCTTTGTCCTGCGATGGACCGATGAGTTCCAATCTCCCAGGCCCGCTTTTGCCAGGGAAATTTTTCAGGAATGGCGATTTTTCAGTCACACTCCACACTTTCTCAGCCGGTCCTCCAGTGGAGAGCGTGACTCCACCACTTTCCAGGTTCGAAAAATCAAAGATCCGGAAACTTGGTCCGCGCCCCTCCTCGGGAGGGAAATCCTCCACCGTTTCAACACGAAAACGACCCGATTCCTCTCGAACAACGAGCGTGTAGAATGCGCCGCCGCGGAGCGGAATAGAATCCGATTTGGCCAGCGGTTCGCCGGGATTTTCCAATTTCCCCTCCGCGTTGGGAATTGCGCTGCCGGCGTAGGTCACAACGCTCATCGGATCGGGCTTGAGAAGACGGTAGGATCCAAGGCGACCAGGCCGCATGCTGCTCCCAAGGACTTTGCGTGCTCCGCCGCCGTCCTCACTGCTGAGTGTGATGCGAGGGGACTGAGGGCCTCCGATATACCAGACACGAAGAAAGCTCACCTTCGAAAGCAAAGACTCTCGACCCGGACCCGCCGGCGTGGGCGTGGGTTCTGCCTCTTGCGCCTGCAACTCAAGCCGCGCAAGCATGAGAAAAAACACCACTCCTCCTGTTACAAACCACTTATTCGATATCATAGACTTTTTGCTCGATGTAGCCGGTCGGAACTGCCCGCAAGGCGGATGAAACAGCCGGAGTGATTGTGTAAACAGCGCCTTTGTAAGCTCTTCCCAGCGGCTTGATAACTCCCGCATCCGTTTCCTGCAGAATCTCACCCACGGAGTAGACTGCAAAGCTGGCGCTCCGCGTGGTGATCATTTCCACCAAACTACGGAAAATTTGCTCCCGGCTGCGATCCGCAGTGAGTCGAACGGCTTGAGATCCGGCCGTGGCAAGGTTGGTCGTATTGCCAGAGAAAAAGGCGACCTGCGACAACTCCCCGCGCTCCAGCATCGGCCCGTTGGAGGTTAAATAACTTTTCACCGAAGTCACCAACCGATCCACCTCGTCACTCCGCAAGAGCCTGCCTGCCGTCCCCGCATCACTCACGGGGGAGGCCGGGAAAACAAAACTTCTCAGCAGCGACTTCAACACCACCCCGTCATCGCGCGCCACCGAGTTGATATTGATCTTGCCGCGACTCGTTGGTTCGAGTTCCACTTGAGTCCGGTTCGAACTCACGCCAAAGACATCCGTCAGGCGCCAGGCAGCGTTTTGCCAGGATGTTGAAAATCTGGCGGCTGTTCCAATCGAGTCATCTGGTTGGCCTATCTTCAAAGTGCGACCGCCTCCGCGGGCTGCTTCGATGGTTGTGGTGGCTATTCTCTGCCCCGGGTCGTAAATGTAACCGAGTTCTCCTATCGAAGACATAGTTTGATCGGAGATCACTGCATAAGCTGTGCTTGCGGTCTCATTGAATTGTTGGGTGTAGTCGGGCCACCTGCCGATGCCAGTTAGACGCTCTGGGTCAACAAAGTCTTTCGAATTAATTCTACCTAACGTGGCTTGCCCCAGAATAACGCCAGTGCCTTGTATGGCCCCATAAAAACGAGTATTTTCTCCAGCTCCAGTTGTAAAATTCGAGTTAAATCCTTGGAAACCAATTTGCTCTGATACGCTTCGAGGGTCCCCTGTCCGACTGTCTGCTGCGGAAGATTGTGGCGCATTTCCCCTTAAACCAGTAGAGTAAACAAATCTTGTTAGGTTGTTTAAATTCTGTCCTTTAAAATTAAATGGTAAGGTGTTATTGCTTGGGCTAAATCCGACCGCTGGGAGACCAGCTACAATTCCGTTCATGTTTCCCAAAACCAAACGTGTTTGAAAATCGGAAATAGGAATAGCCGAACCACTATTTGAATCCCTAGCATCGGCTTGGAATCCGCGAGTTCCAGAGATGAGTTCGTCTGTGAACCTGCCTCCAAATTGAGTCGTATTTGTTGTCGGATTAGTAGTTCGACGGAAGAGATTTGCCGCATTCAGAACCAAGCCGGGAGGGTCATCGGCTGGATTCATGTTCGTGGTGATGATGATAGCACTTCCAGCCGGGAAGGTTATTCCGGAAATATCCATCTCAAAATCATCAGGTTCTATCCAAGGATAGCTTCCAGCTTTCCAGGACATTAAGTTCGTTAATCTTACAAAGCTGCCAGCGGGAGCAGTGTAGTCTTTGGTAGAAGGATTCGAAAACTCAATATAGTGATCGATTTTGAGAGAGCCACGAGAAGGATTCCCGGTGGTCCAAGCTTTTTCGATTCCCACCATGGCATGCTCCGTGTAGAAGGGAGCGGTTTCCTTTCCGATCGCCTGCGGCCATTGTGTGGTTGGCCAACAGTCCATAGGGCGAGTTCCTGAAACAACAAGTCCGCTGGAGTTTATAAATGTGGGCTGGCTGTCGCTGTCGATATAATCGCGGATATTCGCGGCGATTTTTTTGAGATAAATATCTCTTTGTGATGCATTAGGCGTAATAGTAGCAAAAAACCGGTTTCCAAAATTGGGCAATGGTGAATTGATATTCGGCAAGCCGCTTAAAACGCGCGAAGTGCCATTGATCCCCAAAGTTGTCACTTGATTGCCGGTGATGGCATAGATGATATCCTGAAGGTCTCCGGTGATGTCGGCCGCGGAAAGCCCTTCCGTGACGAGTGCATTGATATTGATTCGTTTACAACCCGTTCCCGCAAGGTCATTCGCGTGGGAAGCCGAAGTTGTGTAAAACCGGGAGGTGTTTGCCGCGTTTTCCCCGAAGGTGCCGTGATGTGAAAGATTTTTCGGCGATATGGTCGTGCTGCCAAGCGCATTCGTAACCTGATCACGGAACGCAATCAGCAGTGCGTTAGTCACTGAAGCGTTTGTGGCAAGAGGTTTACCAGCAACAAGAGGCGATGCGCCAAGGTCGACCGCCAAGGCATTTGTGGCCAAGATCGGCCGCAGATATCCCCCACTGCTGGCGTTGGTATTTCCAGCGATCGTGAAATCCAATTTACTGGACTCATCCTCAATCCAAAACGCATAGCGATAGACGTAGGGGTTGTAATTGGCTTGTGACCGATCGGGTTGGTGAGGCCGCGAGGGATCTTGGGCTTGATAGATCCAAGGGGCCCGGCACTCGCGATAGGTGAGTGTGCCGTTGGCAGTCACCGGCGAACCCATCCAGCCTGAAGGACTCGATTTGTTAGTATAGTTCAATGCTGTTGAATTATTTGCAGTAAGAGCACCTAAGCTTGCCGATGGCGAGTCCACCGAGAGAAGATAACGGGTCACAGGGGCTGTGCTATCTGTGTAGTTCCCTTTTCCTGAGAGGACTGTGATGGTCTGATTTCCAACCGTTGCGTAGCCAACTCCATGGTAGGGATACGTAAGAAGATAATCCTTCAAGCGCTGGATAGCCGTATTCACGCCCGCCTCGGCGGCGAGTTCGGCTTGGAATTGGTTTTTGAGGCTGCGGGAGATTTGTTTTTCGAGGGTCATGCTTTGGAGGAACGCCAGCACGATGGTGGAGAGAACGACGACCACGAAGAGGGTGGTGACCAGCGACGAGGCGCGAACGCGGCGCGGCGACGGGACGGCAGTAGGCATTTTTTCCAAAGTCGGCCTATTCCGAAGAACGGCGAGAAAATGTCAACGGCCGGAGTGTGACAGATTGGAAACGTGGGCTCGCCGGCCCGAATCGGTAGCTGCGCGGTCGAGGACCAAGGACGGATGGGAGGGGCGATGAGGGGCGATCCGGTAAAGAGGGATGTGTTTTTTGGATGGAGGTCACGGCGTCGGTGGTTGATGATCAGCTAGCTTATTAAGTATCTGTAAAGCCATCTGATCCATTCGTGAAAATGCGAAACATTTCTTTCCAAGGTCTTTTAGCGATGCTCCGATATGGTAAACTGCATGATTGTCAATAATGAGGAATCGGTCATGCTCACTTGGACGGCGCGATCGCTGCTCAAAACAGCAGAAAGCATGGCCACACCCTGCTCTGTAAAAGCAAACGGCAGGAATCGGCGGCCTCCATGTGTCGCACTTGAGGTTCCAGATTGGAACCTCAAGTTGCTCCATTCATTGGGTAAAAGTTGAAAGCGAAAGTGCTCCGGAAAGCGGTTGGCGTTTCGAGAAACGGCCTTATTCAATGCTTTGGTTTCAACGCCATACATCCAAGCAAGATCGCTATCAAGGATCACATGCTGGCCTCGAATGAAATGAATGCGATCAGATACTTGTCGAGGTGCAAGATCATCGCTCAAAACCAGTGATGAAGACATTGGATCAAGCGGCATGGAGGAGGAGGCTTTCGCGGAGGACGATGGGCGTCGTCGGTGGCAGGTCGGCAGAAGGCATTTTTTCCAAAGTCGGCCCATTCCGAAGCGCTGGGAGAAAATGTCAACGGCCGGAATGTGACAGGTTGGAAACGTGAGCCCGCCGGCCCGAAGTGGTAGCGGAAAATTGAAAATTTTTCGTCCGGGAGATTTTCTTGGCGAGGTCTCCTGCCCTCTTTTTGCGATGGGAAAATTCTGCGGTCGAAAATCGTTTCGATTTCCCCTGTGGGGGCGGCGGGCCGGAATTTAGAGGGCGCGGCGACCGGTGAGTGCGCGTTGAAGGGTGAGTTGATCGGCGTGTTCGAGGCCGCCGCCGGCGGGGAGTCCATGGGCGATGCGTGTGAGGGGAATGCCGAGGGGGTGGAGGATTTCGAGCAGGTATTGGGTGGTAGCCTCGCCTTCGACATCGGCGCTCAGGGCAAGGATGAGTTCGGTGGGGTGCTCGTGGCGGAGGCGCTCCAGAAGGGCGGGGATGCGGAGTTGGTCGGGACCGATGTGGTCGAGGGGGGCGAGGCGGCCGCCCAGCGCGTGGTAAAGGCCTTGAAAGACCCCGCTGCGCTCGAGGGGAAGGATATCGGTAGAGTGCTCGACGATGCAGAGTTCGCGGCCTTGGCGGGCCGGGAGGTTGCAAAGTTCACACAATCCGGTGGTGGAGAAAAACCCGCACCTCAGGCAGGGGCGAATCGTGGCGGCGGCATCCACGAGGGCCTCGGCGAGCTGGGTGGGTTTGGCCTCCTTGTGGCCAAGAAGCCAGAGGGCGCAGCGCTCGGCACTGCGGGGGCCGAAGCCCGGGAGGCGGCGGAGTTCGCGCACGAGGCGGGCAAACGGGGCGGGGTAGTCAAGCGCCATGGGGGAGGCTCAGTCGTTGGCCAAGAGACCGTCGCGCAGGCGCACGAGGCGGTCTCCGCGGTGGGCCAGGCGTTCGTCGTGGGTGACGACCACGAGCGAGCGGTTTTCGGCGCGGGCCAGGTCAAGGAGAAGGTGCATGATCACCTCGCCGTTTTTGGAGTCGAGGTTGCCGGTGGGCTCGTCGGCGAAGAGGATGCGGGGGTCGTTGACAAGGGCGCGGGCGATGGCCACGCGTTGTTGCTCGCCGCCGCTCATCTCGGCGGGAAGGTGGTCGGCGCGGCCCGAGAGTCCCACGCGGGCAAGCAAATCCCGGGCGACCGGCTCGCGGCGGCCTCCGCCGATCAGCGCGGGCAGGAGCACATTTTCCAAAGCGGTCAGCTCGGGGAGGAGAAAGTAGGATTGGAACACAAACCCCATCTCGCGGTTGCGGAGCTTGGCAAGGCGCGTTGCCGACAGTCCATAAAGCGAGGTGCCGTCCCACGAGACCGAGCCCGCCTCGGGGGTCTCGAGGCCCGCAAGAGTGTAAAGAAGGGTGGTTTTGCCCGCGCCGCTGGCTCCGCAGAGGAAGACACACTCGCCGGGTTCGATGGCCATGTCGATGCCTCGAAGCACCTCGATCGAGGTGCCGCCGATGCGGAACGAGCGTTTCAGGCCGGAGGCCGTGAGGCGGGACATCGTTACCGCTGCGCGAGGGGAACGAACGTTTTGCCGACTGCGGGGCCGGTGTATTCGCTCAGCGGGCGGTAAAGCCTGTTGTCGGCGAGTTGTTCCATGACGTGGCCCGTCCAACCGGCGGTGCGGGCGATGGCAAAGATCGGGGTGAAAAGATCGGTGGGAATGCCCATCGAATAGTAGACGGTGGCCGAGTAAAAATCGACGTTGGCATTGAGCCCCTTGCGTTCGCGCATGATTTCGGCGATGCGCTCGCTCATGCGAATCCACTTAGGCTCGCCCAGACGGTTGCTGAGAACGATCGCCATCTCGCGCAAGTGGGGGGCGCGGGGGTCGAGAACCTTGTAAACCCGGTGGCCGATGCCCATGATTTTTTGTTTCGCGGCAAGGCGGGCCTCGACCCAGGCGTCCACATTTTCCTCCGAGCCGATTTCCTGCAGCATGTGAATAACGCCCTCGTTCGCCCCTCCGTGAAGCGGGCCTTTGAGCGTGCCGATGGCCGATGTGATGGCCGAATACATGTCCGAGAGGGTGGCGATGGTGACGCGGGCGGAGAAGGTCGAGGCATTCATGCCGTGGTCCGCATGGAGAACATAGGCGACATCGAGTGTGCGGGCGGCCTCGTCGGTCGGTGTCTCGCCGTTTGCAAGGTAGAGAAAATGGGCGGCCTCGCCGAGGTCGGCGCGGACCGGCGGGAGATCGAGTCCCTGGCGCGCGCGGTGGAAGTAGGCGGTGATCACGCCGATCTTCGCGGTGATCTCGACGGCCCGGCGGTAGTTCGCCTCGGCGCTGTCGTCCTTGGGATTTTCATCGTAGAGGCCGAGCATCGAAACAGCCGTGCGGATGACATCCATAGGACCGGCATGGCGGGGGGCGTGGCGGAGGAATTCGACGACGGGCGCGGGGAGCGTGCGGGCCGCGCGGAGCCGGGATTCCAGGGCGGCGAGTTGCGACGCGTTGGGCAACTCGCCGTGCCAGAGGAGGTGGATGACTTCCTCGAAAGTGGCTTTGCCGGCGATTTCATTGATGTCGTATCCGGCGTAGATGAGAACGCCTTCGGCTCCCAACACATCGCTGAGTCGGGTGGAGTTGGCGACGATTCCTTCGAGTCCTTTGGCTGTGACGGGCATAGTGGTCGGGGTGTGGTTGGTTGAAACGACGATCAACGTGAACGATTCCCCGGCGGCTGAAAAGCCCCGGCGTGTGATTTTTTTAGCGGCGGGAGAAAAAAGGCCGGGGGCCCTCCGTGGAAGGAAGGCCCCCGCTTGGTTGGCTGTAAGCCGGATTCTGTCCAGCGCCGGGCTTGCACCTGGGGCTTGGGCGGTCATTTGTCTCGCGATGCCTTGCGGCATCGCGGCTCCTTGCGGAACTGCGACTATTACCCGGAGGGTGCCCCGCTTGCGCGGGGCGGGCAGGCGGCCCGATCCTCCTGTTCTGTCTTGCACCGCATGGGGTTTTTCGTGCCCCCGCGCTTGCGCGCGGGGCGGTGGGCTCTTACCCCGCCTTTTCATCCTTGCCGCCTGGACGAATCCAGGGTGGGCGGTTTGTTTTCTGTGACACTGTCCGTGAAACCGGGCTTGGGCCTGGCTTCCCCGCGCGTTCTACGCGGCATGCCGCCTTGTGGTGTCCGGACTTTCCTCCCGCAGCGTCTTGCGAGCGCCACGGGCGACCGCCCGCCAACAGGTGAAGCCTAAGCAGGAACCGCCGAGGGCGCAAGATCGGGCCGGAGGCGGCAGGGACCGAGGCGGGTGCCGCCCTTGTCCACAATGAGGCCCCGGGCGTCGATGGATCCCTCCAAGCGGCCTCCGGAGAGGATGTGCACGGTGCCCGTGCAATGCACCGGGCCGCGCAATGTGCCTTGGACGGTGACCGCCTCCGCCTCGATGAGATGGGCGGAGTCGATGAGCGATTTTTTGTCGATATGGACCGAGCCCGCCGTGATGCGGCCGCCGCAGGGTTTTTGCAGTTGAAGCCGCACCTCGCCCTCGCAGCGGAGATGGCCTTGAAACGGGCCTTCGATGCGGGCCGATCCGCAGATGATCCAGGGATTGGCCAGCGAGCCCTTCGGACCAATGCGGAGCTGGCCGCGGGTGTCCACCGCACGGGAGGCGTGGGCGGTGATCAAAACATCGATCAGCTCGATCGGGGCATAGCAACCGGGGCAGATCGTGCTCTGGGCCTTGCGCGAAACCTCATGCGTGCGTCCGCATTTGAGGCAGTGAACCGGCTTGCCGGGTTCGGCCTTGCGTCCGGCGAAACTCGGCAATTCCGCCGTGCCCGCCCTCACCCCCTCGGCCGAGGCCTCGTAGTGGGCGCCGCACGAACGGCAATTGGTGGAAACAAGGTGGGGTGGCTCGAGTTGGACGAATCCGCACACCGGGCACCGGAACGGTGTCTTCGGCGTTGGGGCGGGCATTTCGGCTTACTCGGCGCTGTCTTCGCCGGCCGGGCGCAGGGAGAATCCGCGCGAAGCGGCGTGGTTTTTGGTCGGCGTGACTTCGGAATGGCCGATGAAGGTGGCTCCCTCCTCGATAATGATGCGCATGGCCTTGAGGTCGCCCAGAAGCTCGGCATTCGACTTCAACTCGCAGCGCTCCTGAACGGTCACGTTGCCATTCACCGAACCGTGGATGGTGACGGATTTGGTGCGGATTTCGCCTTTGACCACCGCGTTTTTGCCGAGTGTGAGGGTGCCTTCGGAGAGGATTTCCCCGTCCATTTTACCGTCAAAAATAAGATCACTGTCGAATTTGAGAGTGCCGGTCAGCTCCACATCGCTGCTGAGGATGTTCTTGGAGGTGGTGGGTTCGGAAACGAGCGACGAGATGTTGTTGAGGTTCATGCCGGAAGCGAAGGTAAGCGGTTCCACAGGGTGCGGTCAACCCATTGGGTGGGCGGCCATGGCTTTCGGCGTTGACGGCGCGGGGGGCGGGCCTGTTTGATGCGAAGAGTCCCCGCCGACCGATGCCTTCAAGCTCCAGCAGCCCGACCGATGTCCGACCCGACGCTCCGCCCGACGCGAAGCCGGCCGGAGCGCTTCTTGACGGGCTGCCGGTGGCGGTGATCGGGCTCACACGCCACGCCGTGGTGCGGACTGCCAACGCGCGGGCCTTGGATCTTTTGCAATACCGGGCCGGGGATTTGGATGGACAGGCGTTTCAGACTCTCGTCGTGGGGGATGGTTGTGGAACAGCCCTGGAGGATTGGAATGGACAAAAATTGCGGCTCCGGCGCGGCGATGGATCAACCGTGGACGTGGCCATCGAAGCGGGAAATGGCGCTGATCCTGAAGAACCACAGATCTGGCTGGTCTTGCGCGATGTGACTGTGGAGGAGCGGGCCGGGGCGCATGTGCGCGAGCAGTCGGGCTTTTTTCCGCGCGGCGGGGACCGTCTGCGCAGCCAACGGCAGGAGTGCATCGGCATGCTTGCCGGAGGGATCGCCCACGATCTCAACAATGTGCTGCAACCGATCTCGATCGCGCTCGATCTGTTCCGCACGCGCACGCTCGACGAAGACAACCGCGAAATCCTGGAATCGGTCGGCTCGAACTTGAGGCGGGCCACCGAGCTGGTGCGGCAAATTCTGACCTTCACTGCGGGAACACCGGAGGCGCGGCAGCCCCTGGCGGTGGATTTTCTTTTCGACGAGGCCCGGGGATTCATCAGCCAGACTTTTCCAAAAACGATCCGGGCGGGTTTCGAGGTTGCGCCCGGCACGCCGCCGGTCTTTGGCGACCGCACGCAAATCGAGCAGGTGCTTTTGAATCTGGCGGTCAACGCGCGGGATGCCATGCCAGGCGGGGGACGGCTGAAACTCGCCGCCTCGGTCTTCGAGGTCGATGAGGCTTTCGCCAAGCGACAGGCTCATGCGGTGCCGGGATGCTATGTGCGGCTTTCGGTGGGGGATTCCGGTGTGGGCATTCCACGGGCCTTGCGGCAACGGATTTTCGAGCCGTTTTTCACCACGAAAGGACCGGAAAAGGGAACGGGGTTGGGATTGGCCACCTCGATGGGCATCATTCGTTCACACGGGGGCTTTCTGACACTGGAAACCGAAGAGGGCTGCGGGACGACATTTCATGTTTTTTTGCCGGCCGCAAAAGCCGAGGCGGATTCTGAAACGTCTGTCCCATCCGAAGCGGTGCGGATTGCGGAAGGCCATGGCGAAACCATTCTGGTGGTCGATGACGAGCCCACGGTGCTGAAGGTCTTTCAACGCTCGTTGGAAAAATCCGGTTACCGCGTGCTGACCGCCGAGAACGGGGAGGCGGGACTGGAAATCTATGAAGCCCACCAAAGTGAAGTGCGACTTGTTTTGACCGATTTGGCAATGCCCGGCATCGACGGTCCCGCCTTGATCAAAGAACTGAAACGGCGCGACCGCTCGGTGCGGATCGTTTGCACAAGCGGCTTGGCCATGGAATCCAGCGATCGCGAGTCGCTGGGGGTGGATGCCGTGCTGACGAAGCCTTGCAGCGCGCGTGAGATTTTCCAGACGATCCGAGCGACGCTGGAATCCCCGGTTTCGACCCCATGAGCAAAAAAACATCCTCCACGATCAAGTTGCTCGGCCGGGTTTTTCTGGTCGTTTTCGGCGGCCTGCTGCTGATCGAAAGCGTTCTCGGAGGGGTGGTGTGGTATTTTGGCACGCAACAATCGAGATTCTTAGACGATCAAGCGACGCTGTTCCGCGTTCGGGAGTTCATTCTGGGAGTCAGGGCGAAATTCGAGGCGCATACGGCCATGACAATGTTGGAGGCCGGGCAAAGTAGCTCTGCGGAGCCTCATCAACCAGCCGTGGCGGGCGGGACGGTTTCCGTATCGGAACTTTTTCTTTGGTTTCCCCGGCTGGGCACGCCGGATGCGGTTTTTGATCCGAAGACGATTGAGGCCTTGGGCATCGCCCTGCAAAAGGCCATCCAGCTTTACGATGAGGAACGCGCCGCTCTTCAAGCGGCCAAAGGATTCTTTCCGAACGAATCGGGGGAATTCGTCGAGCGGCGGGATTCCGATCCGGCGCCTTTGACAAACCTGGCCGGGGACACCGGACGTGTCGACGAGTGGAACGCCATTGAGAAGGCCATCGACGGGTTCTTGGCGATGACGGATGTGCGACTATATGCAAACGCGAAACACGCGAGACGCTGTGCCATGATCTTGCAATCGTCGAGCTACGCCGCATTGGCCCTGCTGGTGCTGGCCACCGCAGTCGGGGGAATTTTTCTCTACATGAAGGTGCGCGAGCCGGTCAATCTGCTCAAAAATCAAACGCGCAAAGCCCAAGACACCCTGGCCCGGTTGCAAGCGGAACTTCGGGCCGTGCAAATGGAACGTGATCAATTGCAACTCGCCCGTCGTCCAGCCCAGGACGCGGCACCCGCGCCCGACCGGCCCCCATCCACTTTTGAGGAACCCGAATTTCAAGCGACCTTGGCCCCCGACGATTATATCACCCGCATGCCCTGAGCGGGCCCTTGTTGAGCGATGTTTGCCACGCTGACCGCCACTTTGACGCTTGCCCTCGAGTTGGCGGGATTTTTCCTCGCCTTGCGGGCCGTTCTGATCGCGCGCACGCCTCAATCCGCCGTCGCGTGGTCGGTGGGATTGATCGTCTTTCCATTGCTGGCCATCCCCTTGTTTCTGGTATTCGGGGAATCGCAGTTTGGTGGATATCTGCGGGCTGTCGAGGACCCCACGGGTGCCCTTGGCGACCTTCTCAAGAAGGTGCAGGCTGGTGCCAAACGGGTTGCCACAAGCGGGGCAGGCACTTTTGGGGAAGCGGCCTCGCTTGGCCAGCGGCTCTCGGGATTGCCAGCCACCGGTGGCAACAACCTGAAGTTGTTGTTGGATGGTGAGGAAACTTTCCAAGCGGTCTTCGAGGCGATCGACAAAGCCGAACGATCGTTGTGGATTCAATTTTTCATCATTCGCGACGACCGGTTGGGGAAAGCTCTGGCTGATCGCGTGGGCGAAGCTGCGGCACGAGGTGTCGATTGCCGGGTGTTGTTCGATCAAGTGGGGTCCAAGACCCTCACGCATGGCTGGGTCGAGAGCCTCCGGAGGCGAGGCGTTCGTGTCGAAGCCTTCATCACCAATCGACAATTCGGACGCCGGTTCCAGATCAATTTCCGCAACCACCGGAAACTCGTTCTGGCAGATGCGCGAACCGCTTTCGTGGGAGGATTGAATGTGGGCGATGAATACATGGGACGCAGCCCGCGATTCGGGCCATGGCGCGACACGCATCTGCGGATCGAAGGACCGGCGACCCAAATGTTCCAAGTTTCCTTTGCCGAGGACTGGCACTACGTCACGGGGGAGATGTTAACCTCCGACCACGAGCCCGCCGTCGAAGCAGGCCCGGCCATTGTATTGCCTGTGGCCTCGGGCCCGGCCGAGGCGTGGAGCGTGTGTCCGGCGGTGTATCTTTCCATCATTCAAAACACCCGCGAGCGGCTCTGGATTGCCAGCCCTTACTTTGTGCCCTCCAGTCCTCTCATGTATGCCCTCTGTCACGCGGCCTTGCGCGGTGTGGATGTGCGGTTACTACTGCCGCAGATGGCCGACCACACGCTGCCCTGGCTGTCGTCCTTCACGTTCTACCCGAAACTCCGGGCCGCCGGGGTGCGGGTCTGGCGTTACCAACCGGGATTCATGCATCAAAAAGTCCTTCTGTCCGACCGCGACACGGCCATCGTGGGATCGGTCAATCTCGACTACCGCTCGTTCATGCTCAATTTTGAGCTGGCGGCAGCCATTCAAGATCCTGCATTCGCGCGGATGGTCGAGCAAATGTGGGTCGCGGATTTGGCGAAATCCCGGGAGGAGGATTTGGGAGCCTTCGAGAACGGTTCACTGGCATTCCGGCTGAAATGTCGGTTGGCGGCCCTCATGAGTCCGGAGCAATGAGACGGTTTGTTCACACTCTGAATAGAGAAGAGAAGAAACCTGGAAATCCTCTCAATCTTATTAACCATGTGGACAACCTTGTGAAATCGTGTTCCTCAGGCTCTGGGCTTGTGTTCCACGCTTTCGATAACATGTGGACAACCCGTGAATCCCGGGAAACGGCTGCGAAAAAGAATCTCCGTTTTTGGTCTTGTTGGCGTCCGTTCACGGTTTTCCACAAGTTGTTCACATTCCATTCCCAGCCTTAGGAGGCGGCTTTGTAGCGTTGGGCGATTGGCATGCGGCGGCCGAGGCCGAACGCGCGGCTGGTGACTTTGAGACCCGGCGCGGCTTGTTCGCGCTTGTATTCATTCGAGTCCACTTTGGCGGCAATCCAACGCACCAACTCCGGAGAAAACCCACGGGCAACGATCGTGTCGGGACTTTCGTTGCGTTCGACGTAAAAATGCAAAATCTGGTCCAGTAGATCGTAGGGCGGCAGGGAGTCCTGGTCTTTCTGATCGGGCCGCAACTCCGCGCTGGGGGCTTTGGAAATTGTTCGGGCGGGAATGATCTCCCGCTGTGTATTCCAATGGGCGGCCAACCGGTAAACCATGGTTTTTGGCACATCGGAAATCACCGCCAATCCGCCACACATGTCACCGTAAAGGGTGCAATAACCGACTGCCAATTCGCTTTTATTGCCGGTGGTCAGGAGCAAGTGGCCGAATTTGTTCGAGAGCGCCATGAGAGAAACGCCGCGCAGGCGTGCTTGCACATTTTCCTCCGTGGAATCGCTGGGCCGCTCCTCAAAAAAGGGCTTCAACTGGCGAAGCATCACCTCGAAAGGCTCCGAGATCGGAAGGATGTCACAACGAATGCCAAGGCGCCTCGCCAGAAGAAGGGCATCTTCCAGACTGTGATCGGATGAAAAGGGCGAGGGCATGGCCACGGCATGAACATGGGGCGCTCCCAAGGCCTCGACAGCGATGCAGGCCACCAGCGCGCTGTCGATGCCCCCGCTCAAGCCGAGCACTGCGGAGCGGAACCCGCACTTTTTGGCATAGTCGCGCACACCGAGAACCAATGCTTTCCGAAGTTCCTCCTCAAGCGTGGATGACAAGGCCTCCACTCCGTTGAGACCGGTTTGCTCCGCAAATCCGGCCAGACGTGTGGTCACTGTTCCTTCGGCATCCACCGCGAACGAATGTCCATCGAAGACAAGCTGGTCGTTTCCCCCCACCGCGTTGCAATAGTGGAACGGGACCTTGTGCCGTCGGGCGGCTTCACGCACCATTTCCTCGCGTTGGAGGGGCTTCCCGGTTTGAAAAGGCGAGGCGCTGAGATTTAAAATGGCGCACGCGCCCTGCGACACAAGCACCGCCGCGGGGTCCAGTTCGTAAAGAACGCCCGGGAGATAATCCGGAGTCCAGATGTCCTCACAGATGGTGATGCCCCAGCGTTGCCCGCGCAGCTCGATGATCTCCGGGCGGCTGCCGGGTTCAAAATAACGGGTTTCGTTGAAAACATCGTAGGTCGGCAAAAGACATTTGTCCCGCCAACGGATCGGCTGGCCTTTCTCCAAAACAGCCGCCGCATTGTGAAACGGCTTGCCGCGTCCCGAATCGTTGGGACGCACGCAGCCGATGATCCAAGCGGATCGGCCGACCGCCTCATGAATGCGTTCCAATTGATGCAAGGCATCGCGGACAAACCCGTCCTTGAAGAGCAAATCCTGCGGGGGGTAGCCCGTGACAGCGAGCTCCGGCGTGAGAATGATCCCGGCGCCATCCTGTTCGAGCGCTTGGCATGCCTCGATCAGGCGGTCCGCATTCGCAGGCAGGTCGCCCACAGTGGTATTGATTTGAGCCAGCCCGATCCGCGTGTTCACCAGAATCCCCATTGTTTTGTGGTCATGATGTAAATGCCAAGCCCGAGATTCGTGAGGGCATGGGCCACGATGCATGCGGCAAGACTCCCGGTGCGAACGGCCACCGTGTTGTAAATCAACCCGCACAAAAACGCGGCCGGCCAGTCCGCCGTCGAGTGCACCAGCGTGAACAGGACGGCCACGCCGAAAAAGGCCTTCGGGTTCCAAGTGCCGAGCCGCACCGCTGTGAAATCCTCCCGGATCAGATACCGCATGAGAAACCCGCGCCAGAAAATCTCCTCGACCAGCGGCACCACCACGACCAGGCGCGCGAAACGCGCTCCCACGGTCATCCAATACAAGAGAGACCCCTCTGCGAAAGCCGTCGGGTCGAACCCTTCGGTGCGGGGCCCGGCCAGGCCGCCGGCCTGGGGGGCGATCCAAATCCCCAAAACCACCACGCCCGCCGCGAGTCCCCATGTCCATCCGCCACGCACCCCCCAGTCGTAGCGTTTCCAAAAAACCAGCAGCACGATGGCACACGCCACCGTTTGCAGCGGGTAAATCCACAATTCCGGCCGCGCCAGCCACAGGCTCCCGGAGTCCGGGTTTTTGACCAGCGACACCCCCACCAACCCCAGCATGAAAACCGCGAAGGGCGCGACATACGGGGTCAAGGGACTCTGCCACACGGATGGGCGGTCGTTGCTCATCGGGCCCACCATACCGCTCAGCGGGAAAATGTCATGCCTCCACTCGACGATCGTGGAGACATCGAGTTCTACGCCCAGACTTCGCTGCCCGGGGAATCACCCCCCCTGAGCCCTAACCGCGGGCGGCTCGCCCAAAAGTGTGATGAGCAGGCGGGAGAGAATCACTTTTTCATCGCCTTGGCTGCTGATGAGCTGGCGGTTGGCCTCGGAGCAAGCGCGGAAGGCGGCTTGGAGCGTTTCCAGCTCGAAGCGGGCGGCCGCCTTGGCGGCCACACCCAATCCGTAGGCATTCAGCGCGCCGTCTTTCTTGCGCGGAAGATAGTCGGTTTCCGAAGCCGGCAGGCGGGCGAGGTCCCCCGAGAAATACTGCGGCGCGGCCGGCGGGCGCAGCTTGTGGCGGACCAGCAGAAATTTTGCCAACAGCAAATTCCGCACGGTGGGAACAATCGATGCGAGCAGAATGCCCACGCCTTTCTCCCCTTGGTAAAAAAGCTGGCCCAGCGTGTCCATGGCCGCTTCCAGGTCGCGGGCGAAAATGGCATTTCCAAGATCGAAAATCCCGCTTTCCCGTGTGGCGGGAACCAACTCTCGAATGTCCCGGGCGGTGATGCGGCGGCCGCACAGCGCGAGCTTGTCGAGTTCCGCGAACAATTGGGCCGGTTCCAATCCGACGCGTGCCGCGAGCAGTTCGACCGCCTCGCCATCCAGATCCAGACCGGCTTTGCGGGCCTGCTGGCCGACCCATGCGATGATTTCCTCCTCGCCGGCCCCGAATGACAACGTCGGCTTGTCGTGCACCTCGAGCCGGCCGGCTTTGGCCAGCCGCTTGTAGACCGAGCGCCGCTTGTCGGGCGCGACCGCACTGCACAAAAACGTCACGCCTGCGGGCAAACCGCCCTCCAGCAGGTCACACAATTGCTCGAGCACCGCGCCCACGGACTCCGATCGCCCGGTCACCGAGTCGGCCAGGAAGGAAACATTTTTCAACCACACCAGCTTCGTGCCGCCCAGAAACGGCAGCGTGGCCAACGCCTGCATCGCATCGCGGGTGCGCGCCACGGCGGCATCCACTGTTTCGACGCCCCCGTCGATCACCTCGAGACCGAAGGCGTCGGCTCCGGGAGCCAGGCGGGATGCAGTTTCGGCGGCCACACGCTTCACCGAGGCCTCGTCGGAGCCGGTGATAAAAACAATGTCGGCGGTGGATTTTTTCGAGCCCATGAACGTCCGCCCACATTGACCGGCCGCGTGCCAACTTGCAAAATTTCTTCGTCAGCGACACGGCCTCCCGCGTAACCTCCCGTCACCATGAGCGACCAACCACATGTCAAATTGTTCATTCCCGGCCCGATCGAGGTGTCTGAAAAAACCTATCGCGCGATGTGCGCTCCGATGATCGGCCACCGCGGCGGGGAGTTCAAAAAACTCTACGCCGGCATCCAGCCACGGCTGCAAACCCTCTTTGGAACCTCCCGCCCGGTATTTCTCTCCACCTCGTCGGCCTGGGGTGTCATGGAGGGCGCCATTCGCAATCTCACGGCGAAAAAGGTTTTGAACTGCATGTGCGGCGCGTTTTCCGACAAGTGGTTCGATGTGGCCAAGCGCTGCGGCAAGGACGCGGAGGCCCTTCAAGTCGAGTGGGGATGCTCGATCGAGCCGGACATGATCCGCGCCAAACTGGCCACGGGGGCTTTCGATTCCCTTACCCTCATTCACAATGAAACCTCCTGCGGCGTGCGCAATCCGCTGCCGGAAATCGCCGCCGTCCTGCGTGAATTTCCCGAGGTGATGTTCATCGTGGACAGCGTATCCTCGTTTTCCACCCAGCCGGTTCCGATGGACGAACTTGGCATCGATGTGCTCCTGACCGGCAGTCAAAAAGCCCTGGCCCTTCCGCCCGGACTCGCCCTCTTCGCCGTGTCCGAACGCGCCCAGCAGCGCGCCGCCGCCCAACCGGGGCGCGGATATTACTTCGACTTTGTGGAATTCGCCAAAAACCAGGAGCAGGACATGACCCCCAGCACGCCCGCGATTCCGTTGATTTATGCTTTGGCCTCGAAACTCGACGACATCTTCACCGAAGGCGTCGAGGCCCGCCACGCCCGCCATGCGGCGCTGAATGCCCAGGTTCACGAGTGGGTTCGCGCCCGGGGCTTCGAATTTTTCGCTCCCGAGGGACGCCGTTCGATCTCGCTCACCTGCGTGAAAAACAACCGTGGCCTCGACATCGCCGCTTGGATCAAGCGCCTCCGCGAAAAACACCGTTTCGCCATCGACGGCGGTTACGGCAAACTCAAAGGCCACACGTTCCGCATTTCCAACATGGGCGACGAAACCCCGGACACCATCGCCACCCTGCTGGCCGCCCTCGACGATACGCTGGAGGGGTGAGGGGTCGACTGCGAGTGACCGCGCCTGAAATCCCTTGCTGAATCTTCAGTGAAGTTGGTAGGAATTCTCTCGTGAAAAGTTACAAAAATACCCTCATTGCCATAGGTGGATGCCTTTCGCTCGTCAGTTGTGCCAGCATTGTTAGTAGCCCGAATCGCATGGTGACGATCACCAGTAATCCTACTGGCGCGGAGTTCGTCGTTAAACGGAATAACGGATTATCCGTCAGTAGCGGCGTGACCCCTGCAACCATTACTTTAAATTCCGCGGCAGGATATTTTCAGCCAGCAAAATATGTTGTTGAATTCAAGCGTAAGGGCGAGGTCCAATCTATTCCAATCAGCGCCAGCTTGAACGGATGGTATATCGGAAATTTGTTCTTCGGCGGATTAATCGGGTTGCTTATTGTAGACCCTGCGACAGGTGCAATGTGGAAGCTTGACGACACGGTGATCGCAACGTTTCAGCACACGGCTACACTAAAGGAAGGCATTAAAGAACTTCGAGTGGCGCACATCGACGATGTGCCAGTGCACTTGCGCGGCAACTTGGTCGCTGTCCGTTAAAAAACCAATTTTGCAGCCCAAACCAAAGCCATCCGAAAGGGTGGCTTTTTTGTTGGATGAGTCTCTCGATTTCTTCTCGCACGCCCCGCGCACGGGGTTGTTGCGTGAGCGGGATTGATTCCGCGCGGGTTCACTGATTGGCTCGCCATCTCATGCCTGCCGCTCCGCCACGTTCGTCGTCCTCTCTTGGCCTTGCCCTGCTGGCGCTGGGGGTGGTTTTTGGCGACATCGGGACAAGCCCGCTTTACGCCTACCAGACGGCCATCGGCATAGCCGGGGCCGGGGCGGCTTTGGGTGTGGCGTCGCTGATCGTCTGGACCATCGTTCTGGTGGTGGGGGTGAAATACACCGCGCTGGTGATGCGGACCGACTACCACGGCGAGGGTGGAATCTTCGCGCTGATGGCGCGGTTTTTCAACGGGCGCCCTCCGGCCGATTGCAGCCGCAAGTGGTTTCCGGTGATGCTGGTTTTTGGTGCGGCTCTGTTGTTCGGTGATGGAGCGATCACGCCCGCCATTTCCGTTTTGAGCGCCATCGAGGGCCTGGCCGCCGTGGATCCGGGCTGGGACCGTCTGGTGTTGCCCTTGACCGCCGGCATTCTGCTGGTGCTGTTTGCGGCGCAGTCGTTCGGGACCGGGCGATTGGGCGTGGTTTTCGGGCCGGTGATGGTCCTGTGGTTCGCTTCGATCGGTCTGGCGGGGGCGGTGCAAATCGCGCTCGCACCCGGTGTTCTTGCGGCTTTGAATCCCTGGCTGGCCATCGAAACGCTGGCGCGCGGCGGCTGGGGCTCCTGGGCACTGGTGGGGGCTGCCGTGTTGGCGGTGACAGGCGCCGAGGCCCTCTACGCCGACCTCGGGCACTTTGGCCGCCCGGCGATTCTCCGGGCTTGGAGGTATCTGGTTTTTCCCGCGCTGGTATTGAACTATCTCGGCCAAGCGGCTCTGGTGCTGCAGTCGCCCGATGCGGCGGCGAACACCAATCTCTTTTTCCTGCTGGTGCCGAATGGCCACCTGCGGGGAGCCATGGTGGTATTGGCCACGGCTGCCACGGTGATCGCCTCGCAGGCGCTCATCAGCGGGGTTTTTTCACTCGCCAGCCAGGCCATGGACCTCGGTTACCTGCCCCGGCTTTTCGTGCGGCATACGAGCGCTGTCACAAGGGGGCAAATTTACATTCCGGTGGTCAATTTCCTCCTTGCCGCGCTGTGTCTGATGTTGGTGTTCAGCTTCCGCACCAGCGAGTCGCTGGCGAGTGCCTATGGAATTGCGGTCACCGGGGCCATGGCGATCACGTCCGTGGCATTTTTCATGGTGAAGAAAAATCAGCCCGGGGCCCCGCTTGGGCGCTGGCTGGCGGTCTTGGCGGGTCTTCTGGTGCTCGATCTGTCGCTTTTCGGGGCGTCTCTCACGAAGTTGGAGGGCGGCGGTTTTGTGCCGATCCTGATCGCGCTGGCCGTCTCGCTTGTGTTGCTGACCTGGAGCAAGGGCCGCAGCCTCGTGCAGGCCGCGATTCAAAAATCCGCCTGTCCGCCTGCCGAGTTGGCCCGCCGCCTTGCTTCCGGGGATACGCCCCGCGTGCCCGGCACCCACGTTTTTGTGCTCCGCATGGCATCGCCCGACTACGGCGTGGCGCGCGTGCTGGAGCAACGCCGCCGCAACCAGGTTCTCCCCCAGGCGGTGGTGATTCTCGAACTCGAGGCCGATTGGCACGATGCCACCGCGGCGGTCGGGGCGATCGAGGTCACGCCACTTCCAGCCGGCCTCTGGCAGGTGCGGGCGACCCACGGCTACATGGTCGAACCGGATGTCCCGATGATTCTTGAAAAAGCCCGCGTGGAGCATGGCGTCGAGCTTCCGGCGGGTCCGGTGTTTTATTTTCTCTGCCAGGAAATCATTCAGACCTGCACCGGCCGCCAAATGCGGCACTGGGAAAAGCTCTTGTTTGGATTCCTGTCCCGCAATGTCCTTCCCGGGCCAGATTACCTCTCCATTCCTCCCGACCAACTGATTGTTTACAACTGGATCCTGCGCCTCGCACCCTCGGATGGCGCGTGTCCGTGAGTCGAACCTCCATCCCGGGAATATCGGTTACCGATCGAGGCTGAAATTCACCGGCACTTCGACAACGCCAGGCGCCGGCAGTCCCCCGACGGTGCGTGGTTGGAACCGCCACTTCTTGACCGCGCGGAGGGCCGCTTGATCGAGCACGCCGAATCCCGAACCGCGGGCGATCGACACCTTGGTGGCCTGCCCGGCGGGTGAGACCTCGACGCGCACAATCGTCCGGCCCTCCCAGCCTTTCTGACGGGCCAATTCGGGATAAGCCGGCGCGGGATTGTTCAAGACCAGAGGTGCGGGAACATGGGCCGTTCGAGAGGTCTGGGGCTTGGATGACCTGGCCACGGGCTCTGGGGGGGAATGTCTTTTGGGCGGCGCCTCTGCCACTTCCTGAATGCGTTCGGACTGCGCCTGTGGCTCGGGGAGCGGTTCCGGCACGGGCTCAACCGCAGGCTCGGGAAGTGGCACCGGTTCGGGGACCACATCTTGCGGGGGGGCGTCCATTTCCCGCGCGTCGGGCGGGGACTGTTGCTCCAGCAGAAAAATCTCGGTGGTTTCCACGGGCTGGCTCTTCCTCGGTGGAGCAAGGCGCGGCACGCCTTTTTGCAACACCCACAAATGCAACCCCAGCGAAACAGCCACCAGAGCGGGAAACAGGAACGAGGCGGCGTTTCGCATCGTGAAGCGGCTTCAGCGGGCGGGATCGTGAACCAGATGCAATTGCCGCGCCCCCGCGGCCCGGGCCCGGCCGATCCATTGCAGAAACAAACCATAATCGACCGACTGGTCGCCCCGGAAATGAACCGTGTCTGTGGCATTCGATTCCAATTCCCGCCGCAGAACCTGCTCGAAATCTCCGTCACCCACCTCTGTTTCGGCGACAAAAACCCGCCCCTCGCGGTCGAGCGATACCAGGACCCTCGCGGAATCCATCACCTCTCCCGAGGCCGCCTGCGGCAGGTTCAAAGGCACCGAGGGCGGCACAAAACTGGACGTGAGCATGAAAAAAATCAGCAGCAGAAACACGACATCCAACAACGGTGCCATATCGATCGACAGGCCAGGGCGCTTGGGGCGTTGAAACATCTCAAGCCACCGAGTTGAAATCCCCGGCCGTCTCGGTCCGTTGCGCCAAAGTAGTGGATCCCACCGGACAGGCTGTCGAACACGAGGGTTGCAAGACGTCGTCCAGTGCCGTGACGGCCAACTCCATGCGCCGGGCGATTTTGTCGGCCACACTGTCGTAGGCGTGATACGCCGCCATGCAAGGAATCGCCACCAGCAAGCCAAAGACCGTTGTCAGCAACGCCTCCCAAATGCCGCCTGCCAGATCCGAAGGTTTGGGCGCCCCCTGCAATCCCTCGATCCCCGCAAAGGCCACCACCATGCCGGTGACCGTTCCCAGCAATCCGACCAGCGGCGCCAAATGCGAGATCGCCGCCAGCACCCGCAAGCGCCGCTCCACCGACTCGAGCACCAGCGCCCCCGCCCGCTTCACATTGTCCACCCTCACCTTCGCAGGCCGGCCAAGATTTTCCAAATACACCTCGACCACCCGTGCCACCGGATGCCGGCACCGCGCCGCCATCTCCCGCGCCCCGTCGATCCGCCCGGCTTCCACCTCCTTCAACACTCGATCCAACCACCGGTCGGGAGCGAAGCCATACGACAGATAGACCATCCCCCGCTCCAGAATCACCGCCACTCCTGCCACCGAAAATACCAACAACACCCACATCAGCGGCCCCCCTTTCGTCATGTAAATCGTCAAACTCTCCATCCCGGCACCCTACAACTTCTTTTTTCCAAGTGTCAGCTCGAAAACGAGACTCAATCTCAAAATTTGTTTGCGAATGAGACCGATTCTCATTAAAGATCGGTGGCGATATGTGTATTCGATCAACAATGAAGGTGGCGGTAGCCGCTTGGGGACTGGCCATTGCGGGAGGCATGGGGGGGCTTCGGGGGCAGGAGGTGGTGGAGCAAATGCCGGAGGTGCAGGTGCGGGCCGACTACGACCGCGAGGTGCAGGGGTTTTTTTTACCGGATGTGCAGGGCACGAAAATCCACGCGGGGAAAAAAACCTCCCATATCGATCTGGAGGACCTGCCTGAGATCAGTATGGACAATTTCAGGCAAGCGATCGCAAAAACGCCTGGACTGGTGCTGGCGGAGGAAAGTTCGCCATTGGTGAGCATCGGCTACCGGGGCTTCAACCCGCACCGCATGATGTTCCTGCAAGTGCTTGAGGACGGGATTCCAATTCATGCGGACATGTATGGCTATGCGGAGTCCTACTACACGCCTCCTTTGGATGCGGTGGAGAGCATCGAGTTTGTGCGCGGCGGCGCGGCCCTCATGTATGGACCGCAGCCGGCGGGGGCCATGAATTTTCTCATGAAAAAACCGCCGCTCGACACACCGTTCGAGCTGCAATCGACCAACATCATCGGCAGCTTCGATCTGTATTCAAATTTCACCTCTTTTGGAGGCACGGTGGGCCGGTTTGGATATTCGGGCTACTACGACCACCAGCAAACCGACGGCTTCCGCGCGGCCAACAGCGATTTTTTCCTGAACGCCTGGGGAGGCACGTTCGCGCTGGATGCCACAGGACCGCTGCGCACCTACCTGAATGTGACAGCATATGACGAGACGCATGGCGAACCGGGCGGAACAACACTGGCGAAGGGCCCGAATGCGGTGAACTACGACACCGACCGGTTTGGCACGTCGCGCTTCCACGACCGGATGCGCATCAGCCGTTACGCGGTGTCGCTCATCAACGAGTGGGATGTCTCCGAGACCACGCTGGCGACGTTTCGCACCTGGTGGACGTATTACCAGCGTTTCAGCCGGCGGCAAAACGGCGGGGGATTCGGCACCCTGCCCACCGGCCCCGCAAGCCGCACCAATCAGATCGAGAACCAGCAATTCTACAACTTCGGGTTCGAGCCCCGCCTCAGCCACAACTGGGAATGGCTCGACAACACACACACGTTCGCCGGGGGCATGCAGTTTTACTACAACTGGTCGCCGATGCTTCAGCAGCAGGGGAACTCGCCCACCGCCACGAGCGGCTCGACAGTCAACCAAAGCAACCGTGAAAGCGTGTCCTACAGCCTGTTTGCTGAAAACCTCTTTCAATTCGGCCAATTCTCGATCACGCCGGGCTTCCGGCTGGAAAACATTTGGCAAAGCGTCAACGAGTTGGTGAACCGCAGCTCCTTCCAGACCGGTGCCCCCCTGCAGGACGAGACGCTTTACAACTTTGCGCCGCTTTTTGGCCTCGGCCTGGAATACGAATTCACGCCCGAGGTGGCGATTTACGCCAACGTCTCGCAAGCCTACCGCCCCCCGTTTTTCACCCAAGCCGTGCCCGTCAACCCGAACACCCGTGTGGCCGGCAACCTTCAGGAGGCCACCATCGTGAACTACGAAGTCGGCTTTCAAGGCACGCCCAAATCCTGGCTCACTTGGGACACCAGCTTTTTCCTGATCGACAATTCCGACCAGATCGGCACCCGCGGTGTCAACGAGGGGCCGATCACAACCGTGATCGAAAATGCGGGCCGCTCGGTTGTTTACGGTTGGGACCTCTTTGCCGAGGTGGATTTCGTGGGTCTTGCCGAGGAATATGGTCGCCCTGCACGCACGCCGGCCGCGCCGGGAAGCTGGGTGGACCGCTATGGATCACTCGCCGCATTCACCGCCCTCACCCTGCAAAGCGGTCAATTCATCAACGGGCCCTTCGAAGGAAAAACTCCGCAATACCTTTCCGACTACGTGCTGCGGTTCGGCCTCACCTACAATTGGCAGGACCGCCTGAAACTTGCCCTGCTTGGCAACTTCAACGGGGCCACTTATGCCGACGACAACAACTCCGGCCGGTTTTTCATCCCCGCCTACAATGTGTGGGATTTCACAGCCGAAGCCAAAGTCTGGCGGGACAACGTGAGCCTCATCGCGGGCATCAACAATCTCTTCGGCGCGCAATACTACGCCCGCATCCGGTCCGACGGCATCGACCCCGCCGCGCCCACCAACTGGTATGCCGGCGTGAAAGTGGAATTCTAACCCTTGGCAACCCCGATACCGAGATGCACTCTTCGTTCATGAAATCCCACACGGCCCGCCGCCCGTTGGTCCCGCTTCTGAAAACACTCGCGCGAGCCTGTGTTTTGGCCGCGGCGCTTTTCCCCGCGTTGGCGGCCCATCCATTGCCGGAATCCGTGGTGATCGCTCTGAAGCCGGACAAAAATCCCGACAAAATGCTGGCGGAGCGCGAGGGCCTGTCCGCCGCCTTGGGAAAAATTCTGGGACGGCCGGTGAGGGTGATTGTGCCATTGTCGGCGACGGTCATCATCGAAGGCTTGGCAAACGGCTCGATCGATCTTGGCTGGTTGAGCGCGACCGACATGGTGCGGGCCCGCGACGCCGGTGCGGCCGATCTCTTGCTGGTGGGCGAGATCGACGGGCGTCGCGACTACTCGAGCCTCTGGCTGTGTCTGGCGGACAAGCCTTACGAATCCATCAAGGATTTGCGCGGCAAACCGGTGGCATTTGCCAGTCTCACCAGCACCTCCGGTCATTTGATTCCCCGGCTGGATCTCAAAAAGCAGGGCTTGATCCAACGCGATCCGGCGGAGTTTTTCGGTGCGGGAAATGTCTGGTTCGGGACCGGTTACATGAGTGCTGTCGAGCGTGTGCTCTCAGGCGAAGCGGAGGCGGCGGCCGTGAGCGATTACGTGTTCGAAAAAGACCAATACATGACACCCGGGCAAAAGGCCCGGGTCCGCATCCTTGCCCGCCAAGGCCCGGTGCCTACGCATGTCATGGCGGTCTCCGCCCGCCTCGATGCGGCCGCCCGCGAATCTCTGCGGGACGCCCTGTTGAAGTTCACCGCTTCCGGTTCGCCACTGTGCGAGGCCGTGTTCACCTCCCCGCTTGTTCCTGCCGATGCGACCGCACACCTCCAGCCGATCGTCGAAGCGCTGGCCATCCTCCCGCCTCCATGACCGAGCCCCAACTCCGCATCCAAGGCTTGGGCGTCGAACGCCAAGGGCGCCCGGTTCTCCAGGATCTCGATTTGAGCCTGCCCCGTGGCAGCTTTGTCTCGGTCGAGGGACGCTCGGGCGTGGGGAAGACCAGTCTTCTGTCTTGCTTGGCGGGTCTTCTCGAACCATCCCGCGGCCGTATTTCCTACCGCTGCCTGCAAGGCTGCGAACACTCTCCGGGCGAGTTTCGCCAACGCCTCGGCTGCGTCTTCCAGCATTTTGCCCTGAGTCCCAATGCCAGCGTTCAAACCAATGTGCTTTGCGGTCTCCTCGGCCGCCACTCGTCTTTCCGCACGCTGTTCGGATTTCCTGCGGCTGACCAGCGCCTTGCGCTCGATCTTTTGGAAAAACTCGGTCTCGCCGGCCTCGCGTCCCGACCGGTCGCCCGGATCTCCGGCGGGGAGCGCCAACGCACGGCCGTCGCCCGGGCCCTCATCTCGAATCCCGAATGCCTTCTCGCCGACGAACCGGTCTCGAACCTCAATCCCGACCTGGCCCGCCAGGTTCTCGGGTTGCTCAAATCCCACTGTGCCGCCGCCCGCTGCACCGTCATTTGCGCCCTGCATGATCCCGAGTTGTGCGAGGAATTCGCCGATGTGCGCCTTCGGCTGCGCGGAGGCCGCGATTGGGAACTCACCGCCCGCTCGACTCCGTGAAGCCGCCGCGTCTGGATGCTCCCCGGGTGGCCTGCCTGCTCTTACTACTCGCCGTCCTTGTCTCCCTTCCGGTGCTCCAGCCTCCGGGGCGCGAACTCGACTATGCCGCCAATCTGGCCCGCTTTCTCACCCGCTTTTGGCCACCCGATTTTTCCGTCTTGCCCGCGATCCTTCCTTCGCTGGTCGAAACATTTCAAATGGCTGTTCTTGCAACGGTTCTGGCGTGCCTCGTGGGCATCCCGGTGGCCGCCGCGGCATCGCACAACATCGCCCCCCGCCCGGTGGTGGCCATGGTGCGCCTTTTTCTGAACAGCATTCGCTCGATTCCCGGCCTCATTTGGGCATTGATTGCCGTTGCCGTCCTCGGAGCCAATGCCGGGGCGGGGGTAGCCGCCTTGGCGATCTACTCGCTCGGCTACCTGGGAAAATTCTTCAGCGACGCCTTTGAAAGCGCCGATCCCGCCGTGAGCCAGGCCCTTCGTGCCGGGGGAGCCTCGCGCATCCAAGCCTTTCAATACGGCATCTGGCCCCATGCCGCACCGCTTGCCTGGAGCCATACCCTCTGGATGCTCGAATACAATATCCGCTCGGCTTCGATCGTAGGCTACGTGGGAGCCGGTGGCATCGGCGCCTGGTTGCACACCTACCAGGAATTCTATCAATGGGACAAATTCGCCGCCGTGCTCACGTGCATCCTTGCGGCAGTCATCCTTCTCGACCTCGGCGGCTCCCGCCTCCGCCGCACCCTCGCGCCGACGGCCATGGCTTAGGGTGCCCGAGGCGGACTGTTCGCGGGTCGCGACGGCTGAGGCTTTCTCCGATTCCCGGCCGCACGATGGCGGATCAGGCGATCACCCCATCTCGGGAATGCAAATTACCATTGACGACTGCGAAGCGATCCATCATCTTCCAGCGCAAGTCCGGCGGCTCACACCGTCGTTCCTCATAATACAAAACAAACCTATGAAAAAACTCACACTCGCACTCCTCACCGTTGCTATCACTGCCACGGGAGCCTTTGCCGGCTCCGGGAAGACGTTTAAAGAAGTCGTCACTGTCGTGACCGATGATTGCGCCTTCCGCGCCAATGAACTTCAAGTGGACGCGTTTGCCTCCGCTTTGTTCTACAACTCGGGTCGTCCGGGTTGGGGCGGTGGTCTCGGCATCAACTACTTCCTCACCGAATACATCGGTATCGGTCTCGAGCAAGGTATTGACGGCCGTGAATCCTCCGGCGGTTCCTCCTCCTATGCGGAGTGGACCACGATCGGTAACATCTTCCTCCGTTACCCCATCTGCTCGCTCAACCTCGCTCCCTACGGCCTCGTCGGCGGTGGCGCCGGTTACGCAGCCAACAAATCCGGTCACGGCTTCGGCCATGTCGGTGGTGGTCTCGAGTATCGTGTGACCGACAATATCGGCCTCTTCTCCGATGCCCGCTACGCTTACTCCTCGGAGGAGCCGAAAACCGCCGTTATCGGCCGTGCTGGCGTGCGTTTCGCATTCTAACAGTTAGTCACAACCACTTAACAGAAGCCGATCCTCACGGGTCGGCTTCTTTTTTTTGCCTGTGAAGAACTGTCTGGCACCAGCGATCAAATCGCAAATCCGGCCGATTCCGCCGGGCGCCCTTGAAAAAGTGATCGCCGTTTGATTTCCGCAGCCACGGCGTCCGGCACCATCGATTCCCAGCGGGTGTCTCCCTTGGCGATCATGGCCAAAACCTCCGGCGAGCGGATGTGCAGATACCCGGGCCGGTAGGCTTCGATGGCGCGCACAAGTCCATTTTCGCGCAGATGGGCGTAAAGGTGGGCCATGCCCGGCGGTGTTTGAAAATTTCCGCAATCCACCAACTGGCCCGCCGCATTGAGGAAGGGATAAACATACAGCCGCACATTGCGTTTGAAGAGACGGCCGATGGCTTCCAGAATGCCACCTTCCAGGTTCTCGTAGTGTGCGGCATTGAAAATTTCCACCAGGCTGGGAATCCCCATGGGAAGTCCGATGGGGGCGCCCGTGTAGCGCGTGAGGAAATTCACCAGACGGTGGTATTCGCCGTAGTTGGAGATCAAAACCGTGCGGCCCAAAGCGGCCAGCAGATCGATGCGGTCAAGAAAATCGGGTAAATCCAGCGCGCCGGATGCGAGAAGGTTTTTCAGGGTGATTTCCATGAGCACCTCGGGTTCGTTGCCGGCAACGCCGTCTTCTTTTTCGAAGAGCACGCGCGCCCCGTCGAGCATGTCATTGGTCACATGCGTGACGGGACGGAAACTCCCCCGCTCGACCAGCAACGGCTTTTTGTAAAATGCATCGGCGGCTTGAACGACTTCGCCGTCCGCGCGGAAAAGCGTGGCTTGGGCGAGTCCCTGCACCACGAGTTCCAGGGACATCAGTCGATTGTCGATCCCGGGGAATGCCGGGCCCGAAAAACGGATCATGTCGATTTCGATGCGGCCGGGTTTGAGGCCATCCAGCAATCCCCCGATCAACGCCCGCGGATCTCTGGTTTGAAAAGCACCGCCGTGGACCAGATTCACCCCGACAATTCCCAAGGCCTCCTGCTGTAGCAGGTTTTCCTCGTCCAACAGCCGCACATGCAAAATCACATCGCTGAAAGTCGCGAGCGGTTGGTGCTGGAAACGCAAGCCCACCCAGCCATGCGACTCGTCGTGTCGCCGGAAACTCCGCGCCGCCACCGTGTCGGCAAAGACGAAAAACCGTTTCTCCGCGCCCTTTGAAACGCCCAAGCGTTCCAAAAGAAGCTCCTGCTCGTGCGCCAGCATCGTCTCCAGCCGGTCGCGGCTCACATACCGGCGGGAATGCCCGTAAATCGCATCGCTGAACGTCATGTCGTAGGCGCTCATCGTTTTTGCCACTGTTCCGGCCGCCCCGCCCACCGAGAAAAAGTGGCGGGCGACCTCCTGGCCCGCTCCGATTTCCGCAAAGGTTCCGTAAAACGTGGGATCCAGGTTCACCTGAAGAGCCTTGGCTGCTGGTTGACGCTCGGAGTCGCTCATCGCGTTCCATCAAACGCCGACCGGCGATTTCTGACCACAAGATTCCGGAAACATTTCCGACGTGCTGCAAATCGTCTGTGCAAATTCAGGCGCGTCATTGCATAGTCGTCCCCTACCCGATTTCCCATGACCGCACCCGCACCCCACGACCCTGCCACCCACCGCTTGGAAACCGACTCGATGGGCGCCATCCCTGTTCCACACAATGTGTATTGGGGCGCACAAACCGCCCGATCACTCATCCACTTCGATATTGGCGAGGACATCCTCCCGCCGGAAATGATCAAGGCGCTCGGGATTCTCAAAAAAGCCTGCGCATTGGCGAATGCCGATCTCGGCAAGCTGGCGCCTGAAAAACGCGATCTGATCGTGCGTGCCGCCGACGAGGTCGTGGCTGGACAACTCGATGCCCACTTCCCGCTCCGCATTTGGCAAACCGGATCGGGCACCCAAAGCAACATGAACGCCAACGAGGTGATCTCGAACCGCGCGATTGAACTTGCCGGTGGAGAGCCGGGTTCGAAAAAACCCGTGCACCCGAATGACGACGTGAACATGTCCCAATCGTCGAATGACACGTTCCCGACGGCCATGTCGATTGCCGCCGCCACGGTCGTGATCGAGACCCTTATACCCTCCGTGCGCGCACTCCGTGACACTCTGGATGCCAAGGCCTCCGGCTTTGCAGACATCGTGAAAATCGGCCGCACCCATTTGCAGGATGCCACGCCGCTCACGCTCGGGCAGGAATTCTCCGGCTACGTCGCCCTCCTCGACCAAGCCCTTCGCGATATCGAATTCTCACTCACCGGGCTTTACCAACTGGCCATCGGAGGCACTGCGGTCGGCACCGGACTCAACGCGCATCCCGAATTCGGCGACCGGGCCGCCGCACACATCGCCGCCCTGACCGGCCGGCCCTTCGTCTCGGCGCCGAACAAATTCGCCGCCCTTTCCGGCCACAACGAATTTGTCATCGCCAGTGGCGCGGTCAAATCGCTCGCTTGCGCCCTGATGAAAATCGCCAACGATATCCGTTGGCTCGCCAGCGGCCCTCGATGCGGCCTCGGCGAACTCGTCATTCCCGAAAACGAACCCGGCTCCTCGATCATGCCGGGCAAGGTGAATCCCACCCAATCGGAGGCCCTGACGATGATCGCCATTCAAGTCATGGGCAACGATACCGCGATCGGCATCGCCGCCTCCCAAGGCAATTTTGAACTCAACGTGTTCAAGCCGGTCATCGTTCACAATTTCCTCCACTCGGTCCGGCTGTTGGCCGAGGGGTGCCGCTCGTTCAACGACCACTGCGCCATCGGCATCGAGCCCAACCTCCCGGTTATCGATGGCTATGTGAAAAATTCCCTCATGCTCGTGACAGCCTTGAACCCCCACATCGGTTACGACAAGGCCGCCCAGATCGCCAAAAAAGCCCACAAGGAAAACTCCAGCCTGAAGGAAGCCGCGGTGGCTCTCGGCCATCTCACCGCCGAGGAATTCGACCAGTGGGTGGTCGCCAAAAACATGACCCATCCCTGACCGCGCAGAAAAAGCCCTCGGGGGCCCTCCTCTTGGCTTCCCGGCGAGTTCTTTCAGGTCTTGGAGCGATGATCTTCGCCCATGATTCAGGCGCTTCCAGGAATGCGCGCTCTAAAAACCCAAAAAGCCCTCCTGGTGACAGGAGGGCTTTTGGTCATTTGATATCTTGCAGTGCGAACCAGCCTCAGCTGATGAGGCGCAGGATCGACTGGGTCGATTGGTTGGCCTGGGCGAGCATCGCCGTGCCGGCTTGCTGCAGGATG
>CAMCXK010000016.1 GCA_945883435.1 Chthoniobacter flavus
CCGCATTCGCGGTGGCGGTGCCATTCAATTGAAAAACTCCAATGGTCTGGTTGCTCGTGCCGATCGCAAATGTGGCGCTGCCGCTCAGCGTGACATTTCCCGTTGAAGCCAATGAGCCGCCGGAAATATCGACGGTGCCTGAGTTAATGAATGTGCCACCGGTGTAGGTATTGTTGCCTGTGAGGCGGAGAGTTCCTGTGCCGAAGTCGGGCGTGTAGCTTTTTGTTTTCAGTGACCCGTTGCCGCCGATGACATTTGCGTAGGTGCGGTTGCCGGAGGTGAGGTCGAATTGCAGCGTGCCATTATTGGAAATATTGCCGCTGATGGATCCGGGGCGAAAGCCATTGCCCAGGGTTGCACCGACCGTGAGGGTGCCGGAATCGATGGTGGTGCCACCAGTCATGGTGGCGTTGCCGGCGAGGACCGCGTCGGCATTATTGTTGACCAAGAGATTGCCGGTGCCGGTGGTGTCGAGCACGTAAGTAGCAGATCCCAAAAGCAGGGTGGCATTGTTGGTGATATTGTCTTTGAGGCCTAGGCTGTTTCCGGTGAGCGTGCCTGACTCGATGAATGTGCCACCGGTGTAGGAGCTGTTGCCGTTGAGGGAGAGGGTGCCATTGCCGAGTTTCACGAGGCCGCTGGAGTTGGTCGAATTGATCGAACTGGAGAAGGTCACTTCGTTGCCATTGGTATCGATGCGGATGGCGGAGCTGCTGTTTTTGATGCGGGAGGAGACATCCGCGGTTGTGCCGCTGCCGTATTGGAGTATGCCGCCGCCGAAGGTGATGTTGCCGCCGGAACCGAGGCCGCTGGCGCTGCCGATCTGGAGGGTGCCGGCGTTGATGGAGGTGGTGCCGTTGTAGGTATTGCTGCCAGAGAGGATGACTGTGCCGGAAGCGGTCTTGTTGACCCCGTTGGTTCCAGCGAGGGTGGCGCTGATGGTGCCGTTTTGCAGATTGAAACTGGAGCTGTTATTGGTGAGGGTGCCGTTGGCGATCTCGCCACCGGTGAGCGTGCCAAGAGTATTGGTGAGGCTCTTGCCTCCCATGTCGAGTATGCCGCCAGAGATGCTGACCGTGCTGTTGCCCAGAGTGCCATTGCCCAGCAAGGCGAGCGTGCCGGCATTGATGGAGGTGGTGCCGTTGTTCGTGTTGTTGCCGGTGAGAGTAAGTGTGCCATTGCCTGATTTCACAAGGCCGTTCGCCGAGGCGAAGGAGGCGAGTGTAGTATTCTCATTTTCGATCGAGAGCGTCGCGGCGCTGCCGGAGAGGATGAGCGGGGCGGAGATGGTGACATTGCCTGCGGCGCCGGAAATAGTGAGAGCGGCGGCCGAGCTGCCGTCGATCGTGAGGTTGCCGCCAGAGATGCCGACTGCGTCGGAGGAGTCAATCGTGAGCGAGCCGATCGTGAGGTCGCCGCCGAGGTCGGTGGCGCTGGAGTTGGACGAACCAGTGGCGGAGAAGATGATGTCGGTGCCGGTCGCAAAATCGGCCGTTGGGGTGCCGGAGGAATCAGTAGCCCAGTTGTTGCTGGCGGACCAGGACTCGCCGGCAGAGCCGAGCCAGTAAAGAATGGGGGGCGCGGGAGGGGCGGGGACAATTGCACCGATCCCAAGACCGCCGTTGGTTGCGGCGTAGATGATACCACCCCTTTCGAAGACGCCGTTGACAGCGTTGCTGCCTAGCCCTTGTGCGGTGGTAAAATTAGTCCAGCTCGTCCCGCCGTTTGTCGAGATACTCAACCCGCCGCCATTGGTTGCGGCGTAGATGGTGCCGCCACTCGCGAAGACGCCATTGACAGTGTTGTTCCCCAACCCGTTGGCCGTGGTGCGGTTGACGAAGGTCACTCCTCCATCGATAGAGATGCTCACACCGCCGTTAGTGGCTGCATACACCGTGGTGCCGTCGGCATAAACGCCATTGACCCAATTGTTCCCCAACCCATTGGCCGTGGTGCGGTTGGTGAATGTCGTGAGTCCATCGGTAGAGATGCTCAGCCCGCCGAGTGTGGCTGCATACACCGTAGTGCCATTGGCATAGATGCCGGTGATGCTATTGCTACCCAAACCATTGGCGGTGGTGCGATTGGTGAAGGTCGTGCCGTTATTCGTTGAGATACTTACACCACCCATCGTTGCCGCATAGATGGTTCCACCGCTTTCGTATACGCTACGGACATCGTTGGCCCCGAGGCCGCTGTCGGTAAATCTGAAATTCCAAGACGTGCCGTTGTTGGTCGAGATAGGCAGGCCGAACTGGCTAGTTCCAGCGTAGATGGTTCCGCTGCTCTCGTAAACGCTCCAAAAAGTGGTGCCCGCATTGGTTCTGTTCGTCCAACTCGTTCCATTATTGGTCGAGATGCCAAGACCGCCGCCGCCGGTCGCGGCGTAGATAGTGCCGCCACTCTCATAGACGCTGAATACATTGTTGTTCCCCAACCCGCTGTTGGTGACATTGCGGGTGATGAAGCTGGACGGCAGTTGAGCAAGGGCGGTTAGACTGGAGACAAGTGTAGCGAGGACAATCTGTGCCAATACCGCGGTGGATTTTTTCATGGGAGAGTCAATTTTAGTCTTCAGTTTTTGAGAAAGCGGCGATTCGAGATCAGTCTTTAAAAGACCGCGCAACCGCATGGGAAGCGGCTTGGCGAGTGGAGGACGAGGGTGGCATTTGGTGCGTTGGACATCGTCGAACACCGCTTATATTTTTTTCCCGTCCAGTGTCCACAAAAATTCCGGGGAAAAGAGGGGGCGATTTTTGGGGAGAATGCGAAATGGTTTCCTCCCTCGGGCGCGGAGGGGGTTCTCACGGCGGCACGGCGAACACGGAGTGCGGGGAAGAGAAGTGAATTGGGGTTCATTTTCTCCTTTTTGAACAAAGGTGGGCGACGAAACAGGTTCCCTGTTCCGCTACGGGGCGATCTGCCGCGCGGCCGATGCTTCCGGTCTTCACGCGCGGAGCCACATCTCTCCAAGGTTTCTTAATGGCGCGTCTCAGATTCTCCGCCGGGCGGTGGGATTCCACTGATATGGCACACCTCAGCGGAGGAGGACTAGGCGCGAGGTGACGCGGTCGGGAGAAAGGCGGAGGAGTTGAGAGACGGCCTGGCGGTAAGTGTCCATTTGGCTGGCGTGGCGGCGTTCGATTTCGGAGACCAGACCGTGGTCGGTTTTGAAATCGTAAATGGTCGCGGACCGGGCAAGACCCTCGGGGGTGCGCAGGACGACGACCCGGTCGAAGACGCCACTCACCCACTTGCCATCCAACATCACATCGAATGCCTGTTCGCGCCAGAGGTCGTGCGGGTCGGCGGGACGGGTGAAGACTTCATGAGCAATCGGTTGGGCCAAGAATTGGCGGATCCGTCGAGCGGCCTCAGGGGACAAACTCTCCGGCAACGCGGGCAGGTTCCCGGACCACTCGATGCGGGCGAGGGCCTCGTGGACCTCGATGCCCAGCATGGCGGCATCGGACGCCGTCCCTCCCCGGCCTCCGCCGACGGGGGAGGTGGAATCTTTGAGGGACGAAGGCGAGACTGGTTTCGGAGTTCCCCGCAGCGGGGCGTGGAAGGGCAAAGACTGCTCCGCGGTGGCGGAAGCGGGCGTGATCCTCGCGTGGGCCTCGAACCAATGGGAATCGCCAAATTCGGGAGTTGTCCCCTCAAAGCGCAATCCCAGCAGACGGGCGAAGTTTTTGGCGGTGGTTTTCTCGCCCAGCGCAGTGGTGATGACGTAAAGGGCCTTTTTCGGGCGCGTCAGGGCGACGTAAGCCGTGCAAATCTCGGCGAATTTGTCATCGGCCGCATCGGCATCGACCAAGCGCTGCAAAACCTCGTCCAGCGAGGAAATTTCCTTCGCGGGGAGTTCGAGGCCCCATTGAACCTTGTCGGCCGTGGGGCCCAGGGCGAGGCGAACGCCATCGTTGCCGCGGGTTCGTTGATCCAGTCCGCTGGCGATCACCATGTCGAATCCCAGGCCCTTCGACTGGTGAACGGTCATGATACGCACCACATCGGCCGCCTCGTTTTCCTGCGTCTGGCGGTTTTCGACAAACCGGAGAAAGTCGGGAATTCCATCCGCGGAATTGCGGAGGGCATCGAATTCCTCGGCGGCGAGGAGGAAGGCATTGGCGCGTTCCTGTAAAAACGGCTCCCCGTCGAGAGGTGCCCTATTCACCCAAGCGCGGATCGTGGCGGCGAAGCCCTCGGAAGCGAGCTTGGAAAGTGTGTTTTTGCGAAAGCCCGGTTGTCCCTCGAAGCCCCAGCGGGCGGCGGCGGGGGATCCTCGCAACAGGGTGGCGGAGAGTTGGTCATCCGGCGAGGCGCAGAGGCGCAAGGCGGCGAGAAGGGCCACACCGAGCGGATTGTCCACGCAGGGATTGGTCTTGCCCTCGACAGCTACGGGAATGCCCTTGGAAAGCAGGAGGGCGGCGAGCGACTCCACGCCTTTGTTGTCGCGCTGGAGCACCGCGCAGGAGATGCCGCGCTCCCAGGGCCGGGTGGCGTGAAGAATCTCAAGGATTTTTCGTTCCCGGATGTCACCCTCCGCCTCCTCGTCACCGTCCTCCTTGGGAACGGCATGCCACACGGCGTAGCCGGGGAGGTCGCGTGTTTTCGGAGAGGTTGTGTGCGTGCGCCAGGCGCTGGACCATTTCGCCAGCGTGGCTTCGGGAATTTCCAATTTGCCGCAAGCGGAGGCGAGGTCGCCGAAGACTCGGTTCACAAAATCCAGAATCGGCGCGCAGGAGCGGTAGGATTCGACAAGTGGAGAGGCATCGCGGATCGCCGGGGCGTTTTGGTTGTAGTGATGAAAGACATCACCGAACAAATCGGGGTCGCCGCCGCGCCACGAGTAGATCGCCTGCTTGATGTCGCCCACGTAAAAAAAGCTCCTCCGGCCCTCGGGATCCATCACGACCTCGTCGATGAAGGCTTTGAGAATGCTCCATTGCGGACGGCTGGTGTCTTGGAATTCGTCAATAAGCCAGTGGTCGAAAGTCTGGTCGATGCGGTAGCCCGCGATGCCACGCCACGCCAGGTTCCCTGCCTGCCGGGCCAATGCGTCGGTGATGTCGCCGAAGGTCACGATTCCTGCCGAGCGAACACGGTTGGCATAATGAGCCTCGAATTTTTGCATGAGGGTATGCAGAGAGCGGCTGCGCTCCAGGAGCGATTCAAACCCGGGCCGAAGCATCGCATGGCGCAGCTCGTCCCGGAGCTTGCGGATGGGCGGCGTGAGAACAACCCGCGAGGCACGGCCATTTCCGGTGGGGATGTAAACCGTCCCGTCGTCATCAGTCCGGTCGCCCGAGAGTTTGCCAAAGAATTTTTTCAGGTCCTCGGAGAACGGCTTCGGGTAGGGATGGGAGGCGGCGAGTTCCAGGCCATCCTTCCAGGCCGTGAATGCGCTTTCACTGAGCTGCGGGTGCTGGTGTTGAATCTCTCTCCAGAGGGCCCGTGCAACGGGAGCGGGCGATCCGGCCTTGAGAATCGGGCATCCCGCAGGAGCCCAAATCACGGCGGCATCGCCCCAAAGAGCCTTGGCAGGTGTGGCCAGGAATTTCGCGTGGAGGTTCCCGGATTCTCGCAGGAGGATTTGAAACATGTCGCGCTCGCCGTGGTTGCGGTTCGCGCGCCGGAGGAGGTCGATGAAGCCGGACAGTGAGGCCTCCGATTCGGTGGCGAAAAGCGCGGCAAGGGTTCGCTCGCGGGCGGCTTGGATTTGGGCCTCGCCGGCCATCGAGAAATCCTCCGCGAGGCCGGACTCGAGCGGGAAAGCGCGGGCGATGCGGGCGAAGAGGCTGTCGATCGTTCCCATGCCGAGAAGGCCGAGTTGGTCGGCCAGCCTGCCCAGCAACCGGCGGCAACCGGCGGCGTCCAGGCCGGCCAGGCCGGTATGGGCCTGCAGCGCCTCCAATTTCCGGGGATCCAGCGCCGCCTCGGCGAGGCGCTCGAAAACCGCGGAGAGGAACTCCCCGGCCGACTTGCGGGTGAAGGTCAAGGCGGCGATTTTGCGGGGTTCCACATCGAGGGCGAGCAGTTGAATCATGCGCGTGGTGAGCGCGTGGGTTTTGCCGCTGCCGGCATTGGCGATCAGTCGTTCGTTGGTCATGGGGCTCCCTTTAAAAAATCCACAGTGTCCTCGTGAATGCAGTGCTCCGGCTTTCCGTTGACGAACAGCGACTCGAAGGGATCGCCCCAAGAGGACCTGAGGGGCTGCGGCGGCCAAAACTGTCCCTTGTGAACCCGCGTGGCGATCTGCTCCGCGCACTCCAAAGCGGATTCCAGGACCTCGCCGGTCAATTCGCTGAAGTCCTTCACCTCCGTATCGGCCGGATCGGCAGACAATGTGAAATAGGCCGCGGTCACGCGGGCCCCGCCGATGTCGGCGCCATGCCAATGCCTGAGAATCCGCGTGTAAAGGGGCAGCTGAAGGTTTTTCCAGCGTTTGGATGCCAGTCTCGTGCCGCTCTGGATGGTGACTGGCGCCTCCGGCAGCCACTCGGCCGCCAGCTTTGGGCCAAAGTGCTTTTTAGCCGGCGGGTCGGCTTTCGGAGATGATTTGTAATCCAGCACCCGCCACTCGCCGGTATCCTCGTTCCAGTCGATCCGGTCGATTTTTCCCGAGAGAAAAAGCGGGCCCAAGCGCAGTGGATGCGGGTCTTCGATCGAGAGTTTTTTTTCCACCGACCGGATGCGCCATCCTTTGGCGAATTGCTCCGCTTGCACCCGCGCGAAGCCGCGCAGGCGGACCCGGGCGGCCTCGATCTGGATGCGGACCGCTGGAGACGGCAATGGGCCGAACAACCGGAGCACCGATGCCTCCAGGTGCTCCAATACGAATCGCTCGATCCTCGCGGCATCGGCTTCGTGCGGCGTGGTGCGGCCGAACTTCTCGACAGCCTCGTGCACAAGGGTTCCAAAACGCTTGGCATCCATTTCGCGCGCATCAGCCGTGAACGTGTCCAGCCAGAGCACCTTCTTGAGATAAAACCGGAGTGGACAGGCCAGATACTCGGAGAAATCGGTGGGGCTCATCTTCTCCACCCGCTTCCGCGACTCCGCCGGAAGCTGCCACTTCCAACCGTTCTCCCGGCGGGCCCGCGCCGCACCCGGCGGCAATTTCCCAAAAAGCCCGAGAACCCGCTCTGGAAGCGCCTCGGCCTCACAGCGCAGGAACAAGCGCGAGGGCATCGAAGGGCTTCCCTCGGCATCAAACCGGCTGAACGAGCAGCGGAAGGCATGACCCCGACGCGCGAGCAAAAGGCACTGGAAAAGATAGGCGTCCCGCGCGAATCGCGAGGCGTTGTCGGCGAGGCGCAACGCCTTCCGTTTCGAGTCGGGAAGGAAGGCGTGGCCGTTGACCGCCGAGGGCAGAATGCCCTCCACGCAACCGCAGAGCGCGAGCCGTCCGGCCTCCAGCCACGGGGCCTCCAGCCATCCCGGGAGTTCGACATCGCCTGGTTGCGAGGCGTCAAACACAGGCTCGGATTTCAAGGCTCGGGCCAATGCCTGCCCGATGCCCGTGCTGTGATTTTCAAAAAGCGGAGAAGTCGAAATCGCATGGTGCAAGGCTGCCACATCTTTCGCCGCCTCAAGGCCCTCGCCGCCGGACATCCACGCCTGGTGGAGCAATTCCCCGACCGCCAGCGCGCGCATCGTCCCGACCAAGCCGACCCAGGGGGCCAGTTGCTGCCGGCGTTTGGCCCGTTCCTGCACGGGATCAAAAGCGACCTCGGCAAAAGCCAACGCCTGGTCGAAATCCGAGAGCACAACCTCGCCGATCAGGTAGTCGCACACGGCCAGGGCATCCGCCGCGCTCAACTCCGAGCCGGTTCGCAGGCATTGGCTGAACCTCGGCAATTCCAGCAAACGGCGCAGGACCCTCAAGTCACCGGAAGCCTGAAACCGCAGCCACTCGATCGCCATGGTGCCCGCTTCACTCAAATCCAGACGGTTGCCATCCGGCAAAAAGGCCTTTCCCCCGCGCGATTCGATCTCGCCGCGCAAGGCGCTGCCGAGTTCCGGATCCGCCAAAACCAAGGCGTAGTCACCCGGCACAGGGCTGGCCAATGCGAATTCGAGGGCATGCCGAGCCTCGTCGGCAGGCGAGCGCGCCACGCCGATTTGATCCACCTCCAACCGACACGCGGCCCACTCGGCCGGGAGCGGACGTCCCCAAGCGTCAAATCCGCCGGCCATTTCGCCGGGCTGCCAAACAAGCACCTCCACAGACACGCCAAGACCAACCAGAGCTTCGGCGTAGGACTGCGCCACCGCCGGCAAATCGGGGATACAGGCGATCACCAATCGGTGGATGGTTCCGGCGCAACCGGGATGACGCACCTCTTGGAATCGGGCTTCGTTCGGGTCGATCAGGTCAAAATCCTTCAAGATCGCGAGGTAGCACTGGTAGACCCGCGCTAGCACGGCCCAGCGCTCCGCGTCTTCGCTGCAAATTTCTCCAACGCTCGCATCCGCCGGGCTAAGCCCCGCCTCGGCCAGCAGATCGCACAAATCGCAGAGGACACCCCCGCTCTTCAGGCGGGTGGCTTCCGAATCAAGCCTGGCTCCGGAAAAAAGCGGCTCCAGAAAACCTGCATCCAACTTTTCCAATGCCAAAGCCCACGCCCCCTCGCGTTCAAACTTCTCGGCCACTTGCGCTCCCGCCGGTCGCAAAGCACTCATGGGTTGCACGAACCGCGGGGATAAAACCCCCTTCCCGGCCAGCGCTTGACGGATGCGGCGCCCCGCGCCGGCTGTTGGAATCCACACCTCCGTGTGGCTTAAATCCATGGAATCGCCTGAGGTCAGGACTCCTGCCACTTGGACCGCCAACGGGGCGGTTTGATTCAGAAAGATGGTTTTTTTCATGGGTATGGTCGGGCCGTGATGCTTTGCGCCAGCGTGATGCGCGGCGGTCTCAAGCCGCACGCATAAGGGCCAGTTCGAAGCGGTCCGCCATGCGGCGGGATAATGCGGCAATTTCTTGAGACAATCGATCGGGGGCGATGACCGTGGCCTCCGGACCCCATGACAAAATCCAAGGAATGATCTCGTCGTGGGAATTCAGTCCCAGCGTCAGGCGCACTCTTCCATCGGGAAGAGTGGTCAACGATTGAGTGGCACGACAGTGGGATTCCCGCACACGCACCGCGGCGCGGGCCTCAAATTCGATCACCACATCCCACGGCTCCGCATCACTCACAACACCCCCAAAACTTTTTTCCAAAAGTCGGTTGAAATACTGGCTCAGATTTTTTCCCACCCGATGGTCCGTGACCCGGACATCCGTCATGCGTCCAAATGCAAATGACACAATGCGTCGATCGAATGTGTCGATGCCGTAAAGGCGCCAACGACCGTCGATCAAGGCGATCAAATGAGGCTCCACCGATTTCGGGTGCGTCTCCCCGGTGCGCGAACTTTGGTAGGTGAATGTCAAAACGCGCCCCAGGGCGATGGCGCGTTCCATCAACCGAAACACCCGTAATTCATTCTCACCATCGGGCGTTGCCAACTGCGTGCGAATCGCCACCGCTCCCGACAGGGGATGATTGGCCTCACGCCCGGTAAAAATACCGAACAGGCGCTGAAACGAAGCGATCATCTGGCGACCCAATTCGCTTTGTCCATATTGGGCCAGATTTTGCTGGAGAAACTCCAACATGAGATAATCTGTCGATCCAAGCTCCATCGCTGGAAGATACTTGGAACCACTCAGCACTTCATAAGTGCCATTCTTGCTGTCCCACTCGATTTGCAACCCCAAATCACGCAGAAACTCAATGTCCCGACTGATTGTGGAACGATCCACCTCAAGATCTTCCATCAGATCTGAAGTGGTAATCTTGCGTCCCAGAGCCGTGGCATTTTCCAGCAATCCCGCCACTTTGAACAATCTTTCAATACGCTTGCGCGCTCCAGATTGCGTGGAAAAACATGCAGTTTCAGAAACGTATTTTTCTGAATCACTATTTTTTAGAGATTTCTTCGATTTTTGTTTATTCATCATTGAGCCGATTTATGACAGAACGAAAAGTTGAGGGGACTGAAAAGATTTTCTCTCTTGAAATACAAAAGTTGATAATTTCTAGGTGATAAAAAACTATCAATGTTGAAAGCTTGAGAAAAATTCCGATCAGCGAAGCGGGAAAAATCTTATCGATTATTTCCGGTAAGATCAAGAAAAAAATATACTCGAGGCAAAAAATCTCCTCTCAATTTGGGTCATCTGCCACTTGTTGCGCCGTCAAGGGAAGCCTGCGTACATTAGTCAATTCTTATACTAACAGATTATGCAAGAGATTTTAATCAACAAGTAAATCACTTTTTTACCAAAGAAAGAGTTTTTTTTGGTGGGGGCCAAACAAATCGAGCACTGATCATTTCAAAACTGGAAATATTCCTTTTTTAAAGATAATAAACTCTATAACAAAACTATGAAATTTAAGTATTCACTATTAAAAGTTTATTTTTGGATACTATCGTCCTGCGCTGAGCGGATCAAACTACAAGATCAGGGTGCGCAAAAAAGAGCAGGGCTCGGTGTGAACCCAGTAACTGCACCCACGAAAAATGAAGCCCGGAGGCGGGCGTCAGTTGTTTTGAATACTGCGCTCGACGCTGCGGGCGCCGGCGCTGACATCGCGTCCGATATTGCTGACGTCTTGACCAGCGCCGCTAATAGTATTGCAGGCGGTCGGTCCACAGAGAGCCAAAGTAGCGAGGGCGACTAGAGCGAGGTGTTTCATAGTGCTGCGAGTTAAATCCGCCCGTATGTGGTGTCAATCAGGAATTGCGGGGCAGACAAAAAATTGGCGAGCGCGAGAAATCTCGATCAATGCCCAACCAAGCGATCCATTCGAGTCCCCGGCGATGGGTATTGGATTTTCGGGGGCATCTGTTAGTGGTTTTGGATAGATGAAGAGATCGTTTTCCGTGGGCCGGTTTGCCAAGCGTCGCGTGATTGCGATGCGACGATTCGTTCGGAAGCGGCGGATCGTCACGGCGCTGGCAGCCATGGTGGTGCTGGCCGGGGCCGCTTACAGCGTCAAGTGGGCCTGGGGGAAAGTCGAGAACCGCCGCAGCCTGGCGATGGTGCAAATGGCGCAGGGTTATCTGAAGGAAGGAAAGGCCACCGAGGCACGCATGTGTTTGGAAACCGCCCTGCGATTGCAGCCGGCCCAAGCCTCGGCATTGCAAACTTTGGCCCGCCTTCAAACTCAAACCGGCGAGGCGGCAGCGGCTCTGCAAACGTGGCAGAAACTCGCTGAAACAGGAAAATTAACGCTGCCGGATCTGTCCATTTATGCGTCGCTTGCTGTCACCCAAGGAGACCGGGCCTTGGCGGAGCGCCTCGCCAATGCCGTAGCGGCCGGTGGGGGTGGCGCACTCAGCCATCGACTTAAAGCGGAATTACTTCTCAAACAAGGCAATGTCGCCGGCGCGGAAGAGGAATTGCGCAAGGCCGTGGCCGCTGATGCCACGATGGATAGCAAGGCTGCCCTGATGAATTTTTTACTCGAGCGCCGCTGGAACGCGGAAACCTCGCCCGAGATTCAGTCTCTGATTGGCGAAATGATCGAACGAAAGGACGCCTTGGGTCTACAAGCGCTTCTCACCGCGATTTCGAGGGGATTTGTGCCTGCGGATCAGCTTCCCGCGCGGGTGGAGGCCCTGCGGCGGCATCCGGCGGCTTCCGAACGTGGCCGTTTGGTGGCGGATTCCCTGGCCGTGCGATTGAATCCCTCCACCAAGCCGTCAGTGGTGCAAAACCTCGTGGCCCGCAATCAAAACGCCCCGCTGGAGGATCGGACGCTGGCACTGGCTTGGCTCTTGGAAAATGGAGCGCCAGCGGAGGGCGTTCACTTGATCACGCGCGAAGAAGCTTTGATGAACGCCCGCTCCTTTCTGGTTTGGATCGATGCCCTCTCGGCGGCCGGGGACCGCGGGCGGGTTCTGGAAATTTTCGACGCCGAGAATCTTCCCGTTTCGAAAACGACGCGCCGGCTTTTTCGAGGGCGCACATTGGCGTTCTCGGGTCGCCAACCGGAAGCCGATGCGGAATTCCGGGCCGCCTTTGACGAGTCCCGTGTCCAAGGCGGGGATGTTTTTCTGGAAACACTCAGCTATCTGAACCTCGCCGGTCGACAAGACCTCTTTGAAGAAGGGGTCGCGATTGCGCTTGAGGATCCTTCGAAGGCGGTGTCGAGTTTCCGCCGCCTGCTTCCATCGGTGATGACCGCCCGGGATGCCGCCCGCACCCGGCGCATTTACGCCATTGCCGCCCGTTCTCCCGCTCTTGGCCAAGACCTGACCCTACAAAACGACATCAGCTTTCTGGATCTTCTTTTGGGCAATCCGGTCGATCCCCGCGAAATCGCGTTCCGCTCGGAGGCCAATCCGCGGGATTTTTCGCTCCGGGCCACGCATGCGTTGGCCCAGTTGAAAGCGGGCCGTGCGAAAGACGCCTTGCAAACACTCGAGGATTGCGAACCCGATGTGCATGTCGCCACCTTGCCGCCGCACCACAAGGCCCTCGTCGCATGCGCCCTCGCCGCAAACGGCAAACGCCAGGAGGCCCTCTCGATCATGGGCACGGTGCCGCCCACGGGCCTCTCGGTTCAGGAGGTCGCCTTTGTCCAATCCTTCCTGACAGATCCTTCCCCCACTCCATCTCCAACGCCGGCGGAAACGCCGAAAAAAAAGGCACCGAAAAAGAAGTGAGCACGGACTTTCGACATACCGGCCTTCGCGGGCGCCCGACGGTCCGAAGCCACGCGGCAGGGTGAAATCGATTCTCCTAACTGTTCTCCATCATGTCCGCCCGCCCCATCACACCTGCCACACTCGGTTTGCTCGCGCTGGCCGGATTTGGCCTCCTTCTGGCCCAGTTTTTTTGGAATCTATGGCAGTTCGACACCTACCAATTTTTCCCGCTGGCGATCGCGGGCGCTTTGTTTTTGGCACATCGCGGGTTGGGCGAGGTGGATTTGCCACTTCGTCCCGGGTCGTGGTGGATTGTTGCGCCGGCAGCCTTGCTGGCCTTTTTGATGCTCGCCGCCGCATCGGTGATGTGGTCGCCATGGCTCGGAGCGGCCGCGTTTCTGGTTTCGACCTTTGCGTATGTGTGGTGGATGGGCGGTCGCCGTTTGTGGGCGGCTGTTTTTCCAGGCTGGTTGTTGTTGGTAACGGTTTTACCACCACCGTTGAAGCTGGACACCCGCTTCGCGCTTCTCCTCCAGGAATGGGCGGTTGCCGGCAGCAGCCGCATCCTCGGGCTGATGGGGATTCCGCATCTTCTCAGCGGCTTGATCATCGAGATTCCCGGCCAGCGGCTTCTTGTCGAGGAGGCGTGCAGCGGCATCAACTCGGTGCTGTTCATGACCTCCGCTTGCGTGTTTTACGCTCTCTGGCGGCGGCACTCGCTGTTCTTTCTGGCGATTCTTTACGTTTTGACCATCGGCTGCGTTCTTTTCGGCAATCTGGTGCGGATTACCGCCGGCGCATGGTTCCTGTTTCATTTTCAAATCGATCTCTTTGTGGGCTGGAAGCACGAGGCGCTCGGGTTGGTGCTCACGGCCACGTATCTTGGATTTATCGTGATGGCGGAGGCGGGACTGGCGGCTGTCGCGGGAGTTTCCCGTGTGGCGGAACGCCCGCCGCACAGGGAGGGAGAGTCGGTTTTACAGGATCTGTTTTTTGAAGGGGGTTTTAAAATCCTGGCGATTGTTCTGGTCTTTCTGGGGTTGATTCAAGGCGTGCGGGGCTGGGATTTCCATTTCCGAAAGGAAATGGGGCGGCGCGTGAATCCGGCGGGAATGGACGGCTCCGCACGCTTCAAAATGCCGGCGGAGATCAACGGGTGGAAGTTGGTAGGCGAAGCTGCCCCGGTGCCCAAGCGGGCCGCTTTCGAAGACGGCGTTTACTCCCACCTGTGGCAATACCAACGCGGGCCGTTGCTCGCCACGCTCTCGCTCGACTACCCGTTTTTCGGATACCATGACGTGACCGTGTGCTACCGCAATGCGGGGTGGACGATCCAAGGTTCGCGGCTCCAGCGGGCCACTCCGGAAAATGCCCACATCCCCTGCATGGAGGTCGAAATGACCCGGGATGGCGGACTGAAAGCCGAGCTTTTTTACAGCACAGTGGACGAAGCGGGCGTCTGGCTCGAGGAACCCGGGACGCGCTCGCCCTATGATGAGCAAGGGAAGCCCCTGGAGGAGGGCAATCTGGCCTCACGGCTTCTGCATCGACTGCGCCGCGTGCCGTATGCGAACGAGTCGTATGACGATGCGCTGAATTATCGGATTCAACTTCTCGCAGCCGCGCGCGGGGGGCTGGGCGGAGAGCAGCGGCGGCAGGTGCTGGAGTTTTTTCAGGTGGCACGTCCCCTTGTCGCTTCGCAATTCGTGGCCACCCCAGCCTCTTCCTCTCCCACTCCGCCGCAGGTGCCGGTTTATGAACCTTTGCCCGACTCGACACCCGATGCCACGCGCCGGGCCATCGAGGAGGCGCGCAAAGCGGCGGAGACAGGCGAGCCCGCAACACCCGATCCCACGCGCCGGGTGCTGGAGGAAATCAAAAACGAAGCCGCGACCGGGCCAACTCCTTAAGGGCATTTTGCGCCTCCGGGTTGAAAACCTGCCGACGAACAGTTGACGCCGGACCGACAAGGTTGGAGTCTTTTGGCCATGGCAACGTGGCGTGGCGCTCTGGCGGCGATTTTCATAACAGCGGCAGCAGGCTTTTCATCCACGCAGGCGGCGCAGATGAAGGTGCCGTTCAACTTCCAATGGGGCGAGTCGCAGGCCCGCGTGGAGAAGAGTCTGGATGGCATCAAAGCGCGGATCGTCGATCGTCAAACCAACGGGACCCGCACGAAACTGGTGGTCGAGGGCATCCCGCAAAAGCAGCTTCGACGAACGGTTTTTCACTTTCGGGACGACATGCTGGAAGAGATCGAACTGCAATTCGGAGATTCCTCGTGGGATACGATCCAGTATGAGCGCTCGTTCGACGAAGTGCGGCGGAATGTGGACTCCAAGTATGGCATGGGTCGACTGCTAACCCGCACGCGCACCCGTGAGCAGGATGTGATGCAAACGCTCTCCGGCTACCAATGGACGCAGAACAGCATGGCCCTGCGCCTGTTTCTTTTCGTGGCGGAAAAGGATGCCGAAACCCACCGGGTGCTGAGTTTGCACTACCGGCAGATCTGAGAAGGATCTGTCAACGGACGATGTTTCTGCGTGCTGTTGGATTGATATTCCCTGGATGGGCGGGCTGCACGGCTCACCGGGCGAGGAGCTTGCTCGCATGGGCCTTGACGGGCTTCGCCCTCACGGGTCTCGCGGTGGCCGAACCGTTGCGGGTGGGTGTCGCCGGGCGCGAACCCTTTGCCAGCGGAAACCACCCGCCCCGGGGGATCGTGGTGGATCTCTGGGAGGAGATCGCCGCCCTGAACGCATGGACCTTTGAATTCGTGCCTGTCGAGAGTGCCGAATCCGGAATGCAAGCCCTCTCCTCCGGATGTCTGGACGTGCTGGCCGCAGAGACGCCGATCACCCGCGAGAACTTGCGTCGGGCGGATTTTTCCCAGCCTTATTTCCACTCCGGGCTGCAAATCCTCGTGCCCGACCGCCCGGGATCAAGCGCCTTCCGGTTTTTCAGCGACCTCGCGGAAATGCTGCGGCTCGAAATTTTTTGGTTTGTCGCAGGCTGCGTGGTTTTATTGACCACGTTCGTGTTTTGGTTCGAGCGGCGGCACAATCCCGACTTTCCCAAGGAAGGCAAAGAGGGGTTGGCCGAGGCTTTTTACTACGTGGTGACCTTGGCGCTTACTGGAAAATCCACCTACAAGGGCTTCCCTGGGGTCTTGGGACGGGTGGTGATGATCGTCTGGATCATCCTCGGTATCGTAACTGTGGCCTATGTCACATCGAGCATCACGAGCGCAATGACGGTTGAGAAATTAAAGGGTAAAATCGCGGGGCCAAAGGACCTGCCAGGGCATATTGTGGCAACGCCCGCCGGCTCAGAGGCGTCGGCTTGGCTTGCATCGCACGCCGTTTCGATCCACGAAACTCCCGGCCTCGAGGAGGCCGTTGCAGCGATGCTCGCCGGCGACGCCGACGCCGTGGTGGACGATGCCGCCATCGTTCAAACAATCGACTTTAAAAAGCCGCAGATCCCCGTTTCCACCGTGGGCCCTGTCTTTGCCAAGGTGAACCTTGGATTTGCGTTTCCGGCCGGCAGCCCGCATCGAATTCCGTTCAACGAGGCCTTGGCGCGTCTTGAGGAAAACGGTGGCTTGGCAAAAATTCTGACCGGCTACTTCGGGCCGGATTATCAACCCTAGCAAGCCATGCGACCGGTCCGACCCGGTTCAACCAACCCCCTTCAGGACGGGGTCTCGGAGGGTGGAATCAAGGAAGGCCGGCCAGTTGGTTGAAAACCGCTTTTTGGCGCGCCGTCAGGATTTGTTCGAACTCCCGCGCCTGGGCCATGCGGTAATCCCGGAGGATGGTTGCACGACGCGAGCGGGATAAATCGCCGTGGTCGAACGAGCGGTTCACTTCGGCCACAAACTCCAGCCCGCGCAGGCGGATTTTCTCAACCCCGGCGACTTGGCGGGGAGTCAGGCGGAGTTGCTTTTGAACCTGCGGCGAAACGAGCATGAGGCAGCCCAGGAGGCGGTTTTGAATCCGATGAAATTGCTGGAACTGATCGGGATTCAAACACGCCAAGGCCGCCGCGTTGTTGCGGTCGATCAGTCCAAAAAGCCGTTGATCGACCGTTAACCCCGCAGTCCCAGCCGGGGAATCCAGAATGGACTGGCATTCCGATTTCAGACGGCGGCGCAAGCCTTGGAGGCGCTCGATTTGAGAGCGGCTCAAATCCAGCTCCCGCCGCACGGAACGCGCCTCCAGCAACAGGGAGACCGATCCTGGATAATCGGTCGCCCGGGTCATGGCCTCAGCGGGAAAGACCGCCGCGAGGGTGACGGCCAACGCGATCCAAAGCCGTCTCAAAATGCCGCTGCGACGATGCGTTCGAGTTCTTCGATATCCGCTGCGAATTTGCGGATTCCCTCGGCCAGCTTGTCGGTGGCCATGGCATCCTCGTTGAGCATCCAGCGGAAACTTTTCTCGCACAGTGCGATTTTTTCCACGGGATCTTGCGCAGCCAAGGCCGGATCGAGTTTGCGAACGACTGGTTCGGTGGAATCCTGAAGCTCCTTCAAGAGATCGGGGCTGATGGTCAGGAGGTCGCAGCCCGCGAGTTCATGGATTTGTCCGGTGTTGCGGAAACTGGCTCCCATGACCTGGGTATGGTAGCCGAATTTTTTGTAGTAGTTGAAAATACGGTTCACCGATTGGACACCCGGGTCCTCGGCGCCGGCGTAGGATTTGCCGGTTTGTGCTTTGTAGTAGTCGTAAATCCGGCCCACAAACGGGGAGATGAGGCGCACACCAGCCTCGGCACAGGCGATGGCTTGTGGCAGCGAAAAGAGCAACGTGAGATTGCAATTGATACCCTCCTTCTGGCAGACGCCGGCGGCTTGGGCGCCTTCCCAGGTGGATGCGATCTTGATCAGGATCCGGTCGCGGGAAATACCAGCTTTTTCGTAAAGACCGATCAGATAACGGGCCTTGTCCACAGTGGCCTCGACATCAAAGGACAAACGGGCGTCCACCTCGGTGGAAACCCGGCCGGGAACGATCGATAGGATTTGCCGTCCGAACGCGATCAACAAGTCGTCGATCACTTTGCGGTGGAGGGCGGCGCCGGAAAGCGACGATCCGCGATTGTCGGCAACCGCTTTCTCGAGGAGCGGCCGGTATTCAGGATGCTGAACCGCCTTGAAAATCAAAGTGGGATTGGTCGTGGCGTCCTGCGGGGTGTAGGCGCGGATGCTTTCGAAATCACCGGTGTCGGCGACCACGGTGGTGAATTGTTTGAGTTGATCAAGTGAGTTCATGGTTTGATTAAAAAGAGCGGTTCAGTCTGTAAACCAGGCGCGGGAATTGCAAACGGGAAAATCAACGACCCGGAAACCGGTTTTTCCGTCCGGATTCACTGGCGAAGATCGATTGTTGCGGGTGCGATCGGTTCCTTGGAAGAACTTTGAAAAAAGCAAGCCGCCGCGCCGCAGGTGAGGCCCAGAAGCACGGCCACCATTCGCTCGATCGATCCGGTGATCTCGATGCGGGGCTCGGGCAGGATCGTCGCCACAACAGCAAACATGGCTCCGGCCTGACGCAACACCGGCGCGTATCCTCCGTTTTTTTCCGCCAGCCATTCAAACAAGGCCACCCCGCCGCACAATCCCGCCAGATAAAGCCCGAAAGCATTTCCAAAATCCATGATGGCCGCCAAAAACAAAAATGCCGCACCGATGCCGAGCAGGCCGCCAAGGAATTTCGGACGGATGAGCGACGGCTTGCCGGCAATCGTCAATGCCGTGGCGCAGGATGATCCAACCGTGACCGTCAACTCGGTCGGCAGCAGCACGCAGGCCGCCACCAACGCCCCGCAAGTAGCCAGCCCGATCGGAAGTATCGACTCCGCGCCGGCAGGCGGAGCAGGTGGACCCGGCGCAAACCCGACCAATGCGCTGGCAATCGCTGTGGCAATGACGGCTGTGCAAACAGAGACCCCGTGGGCAAGACCGAACGGGAGGTCGCGGGCGGGATACACGAACGCCTCGGCAAACATCGACGCGAGGCCCATGCCAAAAAGAATCGCGCAGGCTTTTCCCCAGCGATCGCCAAGCAACCTGGTTCCGATCCCCATCGCGGCGAAGAAGAGCGGCAATGAGATCCACTGCTCGTTTGGTGCCAGCGCCAAAATCAGCAGGCCGGTGATCGAACCGCCGGCCGCGCCCGCCAGTCGCCTCGCAACGGAAAACCCATCGCAGGCGGGAAAGGCAATGAGCATTTGTGTGAGAAGAATCGCCAAAAACGGCTGGGGAACCTTCAGCGGGCCCACCACCAATGCGGCCAAAAGCACCGCCACCAACGCCCGCAGTGGAGCCCGGTTGCCCTCAATCATCGGCCGAGAGGGGGAATAAAGCCCTTTTCCTCGACCGACTGCAGGGTCCGCAAGCGAGACTCCCCGTCCGCACTGCGCGTGTCCACGATCACCGCCGAGCGGCCCCCCATGCGGAAATCCCCCCCCCCTTCCAGAACGATGCGAACCGGGAACCGCTGGGCCAGTTGCACAAAGTCGAAGGTCGGGCTCACCCGCGAAAAAACCCCTTCTCCGCCGGGGGTCGCCTGCGAGGCGGTGCCAAGGGGATAAACGGCTTTCGGGATGCCCTGCACGATGCCCTCGAACGACTCGCCGGGCTTCGACATGAGAAAAACCCGCGCCTTCTGACCCGGCCGGATGCGGCGCAAGTCGGTCTCGCGGAAATTCGCCAAAACGAACCAGATCGAGGAATCCACCAGCGAAAAAATCTGCTCGCCGGCCGCAGCGAAGGTGCCGGGCGCGATTTGAAGGTTGGTGACGTGGCCGTCACAGGGGGCATAAACGCGGCAATAGGATGCCCGCAATTCGGCATCGCGCAACGCGGCAGCCGCCTCCTCGATGCGCGAATTGCGGCCTTCAAACTCCCCCAGCTCGTTGCAGGCCCGTTCAACCTCCGCCTCCGCCTCCCGCACGAGGGCCTGAGCGCCTTCCGCCCCGGACTGGGCTTTTTGAACACGGTCGGCCGAGGTGAAGTTCCCGGCCAGCAGGGGCTGAAGCCTCTGAAAGTGGGCCCCGGCGTAATCGGCGAGCGCCTTGCGCTCCGCCAGCGTCGCCCGGGCCGCCGCAATGCGGTCTCTCAAGGCGGCCACTTCGAGACGCACCAATTCCAGCCGCGCCCTTGCCCGGTCCGCCTCGGCCTCGTAGGGCCGGGCATCCAGCTCGAACAACAAGTCCCCCTTGCGCACCGGCTGGTTGTCGGTGACGTGCAAGCGCACAATCGACCCGCCGACTTGCGGGGCCACCCCAACGACGTTTGCACGCACCTCTGCATCCTCGGTGCGCGGAAAATCCGACAGATTCCTCGCGACCGCCAGCAAAACGGCCCCCACGACGGCAAGCACCGCGACGCGGCCGGTCCACCAAAGAAACATCGAACGGGCGACAGTCATCGGGCAGAGAAAAACAGCAGCCAAAAACCTCCTGCCAAGCCTGCAAAAACCACCGGAACCATCAGAACCGCAGGCCTCAAAAGAGGTCCGCAACGCATTCTTGCCGCCACTTCCGCAAGCCCCCACGTTCCAATCAACGCGGCAATCATGCAGGCAAGCCATGCCGGGAAATAGGCCCCCGCGATGTTGATCAACGGGTCGCCCGAAATCTTGAACCAGGCGAGCAATACGGGCAGTTTGAGAGAACTCATGGCTCGTCGCGTAAAATGGCCCGTCACGGTTTGTTTGACAACGTCAATCCTGTTCGCCTGCCTGTCCGCCTCCGCGCAATCCTCGGAGGCCCCCCTACCTGTCTTCGACGCGTCGAAATCCTATGATCTGGGATCGCTTGTCGAACTCGGGATGGCGACGAACCCCGCCACCAGAGCCGCTTTTTTCAGGGCCCGGGCCGCCTCGTCAAAAATCGGCGAGGCGAAGGCCGCCTACCTGCCCGTGGTAAATGCGGCATTCGAGGGAGGGCTGGACCGCTGGTATACCCCTGCCACAGCGGCTCCGGATATTTTTCACCGCCGGCAGGCGACCACCATCCTTTCCCTCGAATATCTTCTTTTGGATTTCGGCAGGCGCGCGGCCGACGTCGCGCGCGCCGTGGCTTTTTGCGAGGCGGCCGGGCTTGTTTACGAACGCAAAATCCAAGTGGTGGTTTTTTCGATCCAGTCGCGCTACTTCGCGCATGAATCCGCCCTCTGGCAGGAACGAGCGGCCCAAGCCATGAGGGACTTTGCGCTCACGGCCTTTGAAACCATCCGCCTCGAATCCAACACCGGACTGGCCGCCAGGCCGGAATTCCTCCAAGCCCAAAAAAATCTTTTGGATGCCGAATACAAGGTCGACAAGGCCCGCGCCCTGGCGCGCAACACCCTGGGCGAACTCTGCGTCGCTTCGGGATTGCCGGCCGATACGCCGTTGAAACTCTCCGGGACCGAACTCCCGCCCGACTCCGCCGTCCTGCGCGAATCAGCGTCCCGCCTTGTCGAAGCGGCACTGGCCTCAAGACCGGACCTGGCCGCCCGGGCCGCCGAGGTGCGGGCGGGCAACGAAGCGGTGCGGCGTGCGGAAGCCGATTTTCTTCCCGAAGTCCGCCTGGAGGGCAACTATGCCTACTCGGCGTTTCAATACGATTCTCAAACCGGAAAAGCCAAAAAATCGAATGCCGACGGCGTTAACGGCTACGGGGCTTTTCTCACCGTGTCATGGGATTTGTTCGACGGATTCGAGCGGGTCGAGCGCCTGAAAAACCGCCGTGACGAGGAGAAAGCGGCCCGTGAGGACCTTGCCGCGGCACAGTTGGAAGCGACCCGGGATGTCTGGATCGCCTACCAGGATTCCTTCAGCGCCGCAGGCCGTGTGGAGTTCGCCGAGGGATTTGTGGTTTCGGCCACCGAGAATTTCGCCGCCGCCGAAAGCGCCTACCAGGCCGGACTCATTCCGGTGGCCGAGCTGGCCGATGCCGCGGGTCAACTGGCGGTGGCGCGCTTTGCACGGGCGGAAGCGGTGGCCGACTACTCGATCGTGCTGGCCAATCTCGCGCTCGCCATGGGATCGGTCCGCTAGGCACCCGCCGCCCCGCATCGCCCCCCGGCCGCCTCCAGCAGTCCGGCCGCCTTGTCCCAGGTCTCCAGCCACTCGCGCTGGGGATCCGAGTCCGCCACAATACCTGCTCCGACATGGAAGGATGCCATTCCCCCCTCGAAGACCGCCGTGCGAATGGCGATCGAAAAACTGCTCCGCCCGTCGAAGCCGAAAAAGCCGATGGCACCGGTGTAAATGCCCCTCCGGTGCGGCTCCAGCTCCGCGATGATTTCCAGAGCCCGCTTTTTCGGAGCCCCGGAAATCGAGCCCCCCGGAAAGCAAGCGCGCAGGGCTTCAACCGGCCCCACATCCTCCCTCAGGCGTCCCCGCACGCAAGAAACGAGGTGGAAGACCTGATTGTAGCGCTCGAGGGCCAGCAACTCCGGCACTTTCACACTTCCGTATTCACAGACCGACCCCAGATCGTTGCGCTCCATGTCGGTGATCATGACCAGCTCGGCAATTTCCTTGGGGGAGGTGGCCAATTCGCGGATTTCATTCCAATCCCTGTCCGGAGCGGCCCGCCGGGGCCGGGTGCCCTTGATCGGCCGCGTTTCAACAAGCCGTCCGTTGAAATCGAGAAAAAGCTCGGGCGAACTCGACGCGACCGTCGTCCCCCCGAGACATAAAAACGCACTTTGCGGAGCCGGCGAGATGCGGCGCAGCCGTTCATAAAAAATCCAAGGATCGACCGTTGTGCGGGCGTGGAAGGGATGGCTCAGACACACCTGGTAGATATCACCGGCGGCAATGTAATCCTTCGCCTTGGCCACCATGCGTTTGAACGTATCCCTGTCGACTTGCGGCTGGAAGTCGATGGATGGCGCACCGGAGTCCAGCTTGTCCAAACCGCACGGAGGCGGCGCATCAGCCGGAAAAACCGCCAGCTGATCATAAAGCCCGAACCTCCATCGACCATCGAAACCCACCCAGCCGACCGCAGCTCCCCGGGCGAACTCCTCTCCAAAAGACCGGGAGACGCCTTGGAACCAGTCTTGCAACTTCTCCCAGCCATCCCCCTCCACCACATCCACCGGAGACGACCCCACGAGGGAAACTGCCCCCGGCCGCGGAAGCGAGGAGTCGAGGAAGACAAATCCCGGCTCGTGGCGGCGGAGCCGGGCCTCCGCCAACGCCTCGCGGCGCGCGGCACCGCTGGGATTCGGATTCATGCGCTTGCCAAGTCACAGCAAAGTTGGTGGACTTTCAAGCCCGCCGCAATCCATGTCCCGACCGCACGTTTTCACCGCAGCCCTCCTCGTATTCCTCGGATCCAGCCTGCGCGCCCAGGAGCCGGCCGCTCCCGAAACCGCAGGCTCCCCGCTTCTCGGACCCGCTCCCACGCTGGAGGCCGCCCCGGTGACCCCTTCCGATGCCGATTTTCTCACGCTCCCGAGCGAGGCTCAAACATCCACCGGCGGGGAGGCCGCCCCGCTGAGCGGAGAGGTTCCCGCGCTCCCGGAGACGGATCGCGACTTCATCGACTCCGCCGCCGCGATCCCCGACATCGGTTCCGAGGAGGCCCCTCTCGATCCGCGACGCGCCGCCGCTGCCGGCGGGGAACTGGAGCGCAAAATGAAAGTGCGCTACACCACCGCGCGCACCAAGGCCCTGGCAGACACCGAGGTGGCAGCGCTACTTGAAAAAGCCAAATCCGCGCGCACCTTCGAGGCCGAACGCGCCGCCTACCGCGCCTACTACCGCGCTCTTTTCCGCACCATGCGAAAAATCGACCCGTCGATCTCAAAGCGTTGCGACACGATGGAAAAAGCCTACCTCGCCCGCCTCTCCCAATCCCGCATCGAGCCGACCATCCCGCTCGAGGCCCCGCCGAAGGCCTCCGCACTCTCCAACTGACCCACTCCGCTTCATGATCCTGTCCAGCAACCCCGAGATGAAAATTTTTACCGGCAACGCGCATCCATCGCTTGCCAGCGACATTTGCGGATACCTCGGGGTGGAACTCGGCAACGCGAAAGTCAGTTCGTTTCCGGACGGCGAAACGTTTGTCAAAATCGACGACAACATCCGCGGCCGCGACGTCTTCATCATCCAACCGACCTGTCCCCCGACGAACCAGAATCTGATGGAGCTTTTGATCATGGTCGATGCCGCGCGGCGGGCCAGTGCCGCCCGCATCACGGCGGTGATCCCGTTCTTTGGCTATGCCCGGCAGGACCGCAAGGACCAGCCCCGCGTGCCGATCACAGCCAAGCTGGTGGCCAACCTGCTCGTGGCCGCAGGCGTCAACCGCGTGCTCACCATGGATCTCCATGCCCAGCAATTGCAGGGTTTTTTTGACATCCCGGTCGACCACCTTCACGCCCTTCCGGTCATGGTCGAGCACATCCGCCAGCTGGACATTCCCGACCTCATCGTGGTCTCTCCCGATGTCGGCGGGGTGAAAATGGCATCCGCCTACGCCACCGCGCTGGGAACGCGCCTGGCGATCGTTGTGAAACAGCGCAAAAGCGCCACCGAAACCGAGGCCTCCCACATCATCGGCGAGGTGGAGGGAAAAAACGTCTTGATCGTCGACGACCTCACTGAGACGGCCGGCACAATCACCAGCGCGGCCCGCATGCTGCGGAAAAATGGAGCCCGCGATATTTATGCTGGCATTTCCCACACGATTCTCACAGATTTGGCCGTTGAGCGACTGAAAGGCTCCGAATTGAAGGAGCTGATCTCGACGAACAGTGTTCCGGCCCGCCTCTCGATCGGCGACAGGGTGACCTCACTCTCGGTGGCCGGATTGCTGGGCGAGGGAATCCGACGCATCCACGACGATGAGTCGGTCAGTTCGCTTTTCGAAGTCAAACCCAAATCGTAATTATGGCCAAGCAAGTCACACTCACAGCCCGTCCCCGCGTTGAAAGCGGTCGCAACGCCGTGAAACGCGTCCGCTCCCGCGGCGCCGTTCCCGCCGTCATCTACGGGCATCACACCGAACCCGCCAACCTGGAGGTCTCGCACCGCGATCTGGAGATCATCCTTTCCCACGCCGTGGGTGAAAACATCCTGGTCAATCTCCAAATCGACAATGGCGGCAAGACAGCTTCACAGCTTTCTCTCATCCAAGAGGTCCAGCATCACACCTTGAAACCCCAAATCCTCCACGTGGATTTCCATGCGGTTTCGGCCACCGAGAAAATCACGGCGGAAGTCGCCATCGAACCGTTCGGCGAGTCCGACGGAGTCAAAAACTACGGTGGTCTTCTCGAACACAATATTCGTTCGTTGAGCATTCGCTGCCTGCCGCAAAACCTTCCGGAAATCATTCGCGTGGATGTCACCGCCCTGAAAGTTGGCGAAGCGATCCACATCCGGGACCTGCAGCTCCCCGAGGGCGTTGAAGCGAATGCTGACGGCGATCTGACTGTTTTCATCGTCGCCGAACCCAAAGTGGGCGACGAGACACCTGCGACCGGCGCCACCTCGCCCGAAGTGCTGAAAGAAAAGAAGGCCGAGGCCAAGAAGTAACCGGCCCCCGTGGAATCCGCCGCTTACCGACTTGTCGCCTGCCTGGGCAACCCAGGCCCCTCCTACCGCGAGACCCGCCACAATGTGGGTTTTCTGGTCGGCGACGAATTGGCGCGGCGGAGCGCCACCACATTCACATTCGATCCGAAATGGAATGCCGACACCGCGCGCACGGGCGGACGCACACTCATGAAACCCCAGACGTTCATGAACCTGAGCGGCGAGGCCGTGGCCGGATTCGCCCGGTATTTCAAGATTCCCGCGGGCGAAATCATGGTTGTTCTGGACGACGTCTCGATCCCGCTCGGAAACCTCCGGTTGAGAAAATCCGGCACAGCCGGCGGGCACAACGGCCTGGAATCCGTGCTTGTTCATCTCGGCACCTCGGCGGTCCCGCGCTTGCGCGTGGGAATCGGCCAACCCGGCTCTCGATCCCTTCACGACCATGTCCTCGGCACTTTCGCCCCGGAAGAACTGCCTGCCCTGCAGGCTTCGATTTCACGCGCCTCGGATGCCTTCGAGTTCGCCAACGCCCACGGCATCGAAGCGGCAATGAACCAATTCAACCAAAAACCACAGGAACCATGAACCGATACGAAGCACTCCTCGCACTCAACACGCGCGGCAAAGAAGAAACCATCAAGGACACCATCGAACGCCTGGAAAAACTCCTCGCCACAGAAGGTGCCCGCCTCGAACAAACCCAGCGCCTCGAAAAACGCGAACTCGCCTACGAGGTCAACCACCTCACCAGCGCCTATTTCGTCAACTTCGTTTTCGAGGCCGAGCCGGCCACCATCGAGAAACTGCGTGCCAAGCTCAAACTCGACAACGACGTGGTTCTTCAAAACTACCTCAAGTTGCCTGCCAAACTCTCAGCGGCCGCCTGATCAAGCCCTCAAGCCTCCCGACCATGGCCAACGTCAACAAAGTCATTCTGATCGGCAACGTCACCCGCGATCCCGAGGTCAAATTCACCTCCAAAGGCAGCGCCGTCACCGACGTGTCGCTGGCCATCAACCGCAATTACACCCTCGACAACGGCGAAAAACGCGAGGAAGTGACCTACGTGGACGTCGAACTCTGGGGCCGTTTGGCTGAAATCGCCGGCGAATATGCGAAGAAAGGGCGTCCAGTCTACATCGAAGGCCGCCTGCGCCTGGATAGCTGGGAAGACAAGGCCAGCGGTCAAAAACGCAGCCGGCTCAAGGTCGTGGGCGAGAGCCTGCAACTGCTCGGGGGCCGTCCCGGCTCCGGAGGAGGTGCTGGTCATGGCGGTGATCCGGATATGTCCGAACAGCCCGCTCCCCGCCGGAGTGCGCCGGCCCCATCGCGCCCCGCCGCTCCCGCCCCGTCGCAGGATGAGGACGACGACATCCCGTTCTAATCGATCCAAGGCGCAAGCCGCCTTGGCATGGCTTCCCAAAGCCGCCTCGACATTTTGTCTTGTGGGGACCCTCGGGGTGGCGGGGATTACAAGCCAAGCCTCGGAGAACCTCTTGGAAAACGGAGGATTCGAGGAGGGTGACGGCGCGGAGATTGATCGTTGGAAATCATCCATCGGCTTCGGACAGCAATCCGCGCTCATTTCCGAAACGGCACCGCACGATGGCAGTCGCCATGTGGTGCTTTCAATCACATCCGACGACTCGGAATCGGCAAATGGAGGCCCCGGCCTGGGTCCGGCGCGCGCCGCGATTCAGCAGGAGTCCTTTGGCGGTTCGGTCTCCGAGGGCAAATCCTACCGCCTGACGTTTCACGCTTCCACGCCCACGCAATTTCCACCCGGTGTGGCCCCGCGATATCTGGTCGAGTGGATTGATCCCGCCGGTCAGAGCCTTGGGCCGACGATTTTTCAAGGCTTTGGCGATCGGGTGGGCCTTGATGGCGCCTACGAGGAGGTCACGGTGGAATTAACCGGCCCGCCGGGCGCGGACCGGGCGAGGGTTTTCTTCGATCTGGAAGGTGGGGCTGGGAACAATCCCAACCCAGACGAGGCCATTCTCTATTTGGATGCGGTCTCGCTCCGGGAAGCCGTTCCTTAGAAATCCCCCCGGCTCTTAGCGGCTCTTTCGGGGCAATGCCTGAATTGCAGCCTGGTCTGTGCCGCGTTAAAGAAATGAGCGCATGGTTTCCACCAGCCAACTCCACCTTCCAGTCACCGATTTTTGCTCGCGCGAATTTCCCGTGCTGGACTTGGGCGGCACAATCGGCACGGCTCTGGAAACGATCCGCACCCGGGGGTTCGGCGACCGGATCATCTATTTCTATGTCACCGACCGCGAGGGGGTTTTGCGCGGGGTGCTTCCGACACGCCGCCTTCTGACGGAACCACTGGATCGGCCAGTCGCGGAGTGCATGATCCAGCGGGTCCTGGCGATTCCCGACACCGCCACCCTCCTGGAGGTGTGTGAACTGTTTGTTCTGCACAAACTCCTCGCCTTTCCGGTCGTGGATCGGCAGCGGCGGATCATCGGCGTGGTGGATGTGAATGTTTTCACCGGCGAGGTTCTGGACCTTGCGGAGAGGAACAGCACGGAGGACTTGTTCCAATCCTTGGGCTTCCGGGTGGCTGAGATCGGGGCCGCATCGCCGCTCGGAGCCTTCCGCTTCCGCTTTCCGTGGCTTCTGGCGACCATTGCCGGCGGCACAGCCTGCGCGATTCTCTCTGGTTTTTTCGCGGACACCCTCGAGGGACGCATCGTGCTCGCATTTTTCCTGACACTTGTTCTGGGCCTCGGAGAAAGCGTCGCCGCTCAATCGCTCGCCGTGACATTGCAGTCCATGCATGAAAAAAATCCCACTCTGGCAGGCCTTGCCAAGGCGTTGCACAAGGAGTTTCTCACCGCCCTGCTTCTGGGGGCGGCCAGTGCCACTCTGGTGGGCGGAATCGTGCTCGTATGGCAGAGGGATCCCCTGTCCGCCACTTGTATTTCCCTCAGCGTCTGTCTTTCGATGGTTGTGGCGTGCCTCCTCGGCGTGCTGATTCCAACCGTGCTGCGCTCCCTTCGTTTGGATCCGAAAATCGCCGCCGGCCCGCTGACTCTCGCGCTGGCCGATATCTGCACGATTGCCACCTACTTCGGTGCCACCTCCCTTCTCATGCGCTGAGCGCCGCCGCGCAGGTTGCAAGCGCACCGATTGTGCCGTAAGGTTTCCAGCAATTCCCCGCACTCATGAATGTTTCCGCCGATTACAACTCCGCCGCCTACTACCGAGCGCTGAGCACCAAATTGATCCAGTCCGCCGCAGAGCAGGACGAACGGGCCTCCATGAGCCGGATCAGCCGTGCCGATGCGCCGCAGCGGGTGGAAACCCGCCGGGCGCCGGAGGCTCCGGAAAAGCCCGTTCCACTTCCCGCAGTTGCCGATCTACGCCAGTTTATCCCGACCGGGACGGCCCCTGTCAAAATCCGCCACTGGGACGAGCCGGCCATCGCGGAGGTGCAGGCGGCCCACATCCGCAAAAGAGCCGTTTACAAGCCGGCCTCGCAACCCATCGCCCTGGGTTGATCCTCGCTAGCGCGGCGTGTTCCGGAACGCGTTGACCTGCCGCGAAGGATCGCTTTCCTTGAGGCGGAAGGGCAACCCCTTCCACCAAAGTCGCAGCGCCTCCCAGTGAATCAGGAAAATGATGCGCGCCGTCACCAGTGGATACTTGGCACTCATCCACAGCAACCATCCCGCAGAAAGCGGACGGCGACGGCCCGACAGCGCACTCAGAAGAATTTTTCCACCGCCTTTGTATTGATCGATCCCCAAGGAGAGGTGCTCCCCGGGCATCGCAATGCGGATATCGAACGACTCATCAAGATCCGAGAACGGCGAGACATAAAAATCCTTCGGAACCCGCACCGCCCACCCGCCGCCCTCCGCACAGACCGGCACGAGATAGGGCTTGAACTCTCCGAAAGTGTTTCCCACCTGTAAAACCGCCGCTTGGGGCAAGCCATCGCCGCCCACACAAAAGAAAATGCTAATGGGATTGAATGTATAGCCCAAGAAGCGAGGCGAAGTGAGCAGCCACATGCGCTGCGGTTTCGCGTCGATCCCGCGGGACCGGAGGAACAATTCCACATTCGAGCGGATCGTGCCCGACTGGAATCGAAAATAGTCGTCCCTCTGCAGGGAATAAACATTGGGCTCGTCCGCACTGAAAATCGGAACACGGGCGGAGGTTTCAGGAAGGGCGTCCAGATCCAGAAGAAAAAGAAAAATGCGGTAGACGAATTCATGGCGCTTCGGTGCAAGCCGGCGGTGAAGCACCGTGCATTCGTAAAGTCCCGGCTCGATCATCCCCGCAGAATCGGCCGCAGGATCGCGGCGAGTTCAACCGCCGACCAGTAGGCATCCTCGTGGAATCCGTGGCGGAAGTAGCTGCCACAAAAAAACACCCTTTGATCGCCGCCCCTTTGGTTCAGCGTGGAAAGCCCGGCTTGTGCGTCCATGGCTTCGAGGGTGAAGACGGGATGGTCGTAGGTCGTCTCGTAAAGAACGCAATCGTCGGGAACGAGTGCGCGACCGTTGATGGACACGAAGTAATCCCGCACCCGGGAAACCCGCTGGAGGGCATTCATCCAGTAATGCGTGGTGGCCACGCGGTCCCCTTGCGTGGTGCGGTGGAGGCGGTAATTCCAGGAGGCCCAGGCCCTGCGCCGCTCTGGCATCACAGCCGCGTGCGTGTGCAATGTAGCCGTGTTTTTCTGGTAGCGGAAAGCCCCCAGGAGACGCCGCTGGTCGGCATCGGCGTCCGGCAGCATGGCCAGAGCCTCGTCCGCGTGGGTGGCGAGGACCACTCGGTCGAAATGCAGCAACTCCCCGCAGGCGGTGCGGACGGAAGCGCGAGAAGCCTCTTGGCGAACCTCCACGACCTCCGCGGGAAGACGCACCGGCGCCAACGCGGCCAGCAGCCGGTCGCGGTAGCAGCGCGACCCGCCCGAGACCGTGAACCACGGGTGATGTGTGGAAACACCCAGGAATCCATGGTTCTTGAAAAAGCGGATCAGGCTCAATGCGGGAAAATCCAACATTCGTCCCGGCTCGGTGGACCACACCGCCGACCCCATCGGGATCAGGTAGAAGTTTAAAAAATCGCTGCCCAAGCCATGGAGGCGGGCAAATTCCAAAATTGTGCAACGCGCCGTGGACGGGTTGTTCAATGCCGCATTTGCCACGCTGAAAAACCGCAGAATATCGGCCACCATCCGGTAAAAACGGGGATTCCAGAGGTTGGAGCGCTGGGCAAATAGTTTGTCCAGGCCCATGCCGTTGTATTCAAGGCCAGTCACCCCGTCATGGACGCTGAAGGACATCTCGGCGGGCTGAACCGGCACTCCCAGTTCCTTAAACAGCCGCACCAAGTGGGGATAGGTCGCATGATTGAAGACAATGAATCCGGTGTCGATCGGCACCTCGCGACCCTCCTCGCGGACCACAACCGTGTTGGTGTGGCCGCCGGGACGGGACTGCTTTTCAAAAATCGTCAGTTCGGCCCGGTCGCGAAGGTTCCAGGCGGCTCCCATGCCGGCGATGCCGCTGCCGACGACGGCGACACGTTCTTTCACGAAGCCTTCCGGTAAACCGAGGGAGGCACCGCCTTGATGTCCCACACGAGCCGGCAGAACCCCATCAGCCGGATGAGATAGTAGGAGATGTCGATTTCCCACCAGTAAAATCCTTGGCGGGCGGAAGCTTGATAGTGGTGGTGGTTGTTGTGCCACCCTTCGCCCAGCGTGAAAATCGCGAGTAAAAGGCTATTGCGGCTGTCATCGCCATTGTCGAAACGCTTGTTTCCCATGGTGTGGGCGAGGGAATTGACCGCGCAAGTGGCGTGAAAAAGCACGGTTGTGCTCAGAAAAAATCCCCAGACAACCATTTGTGCTCCCGAAGTGCCTGAGGAGGGGACCCACGTTCCCAAAGCGGATCCCAAACCATAAAGTCCCGCCAGCAAAAGAAGCGGACCGATCACGTCGAAGCGGTTCAGAAAAACCAACTCCGGGAATTTAGCCAAATCCTTCACCAGCCGGTAATCGGTGGGGAAATTCCGGCTGCTGGTCAGCCAGCCGACATGCGACCAGAGGAATCCCTTCACCCCCGGCGAGTGGACATCGTGCTCGTCGTCCGAGTGCGCATGGTGGTGGCGGTGCACAGCCGCCCACCACAATGGTCCCCGCTGCATCGCAGTCAAACCCGCCAGCGCGAAGAGAAACTGCCCGGCCCGCGACGTTTTGTAGGCGCGGTGGCAAAAATAACGGTGGTAAAACGCCGTGACCGCGAACATCCGCGCCACATACAAGAAAACCGCCACCGCCACCGCGGTCCAACTCCAGCCGGTCCAGATCGCGCCCAGGCATCCGAGGTGAAGAACCAGAAACGGAATCGCACGGGCGAATTCGAATTTCTCGGGTCGGGCACGCACCGACTCGGCCCCGCCGGGAAAGTGGTCGGAGTCGATCATTTGAATCAGCGGGGTCGTGAAACGGGCAAGAAATCTCATGAGGATTTTCAGTCGGTTTGAACCCCGAGCAATTCCAGCAACCGGCTCAAATCGTCATTGCCGTAATAATCGATTTGAATGGTGCCTTTTTTCGGGGTGTGTTGAACAACCACGCGCGTGGCGAGATGGTGGGTGAGGAGATTTTGAACCCGCTGAATGGAGGGCGCCGCATCGCGGGCCGTGGCCCTGCGGGAGTCGGGCCGGGCTTTGCCGGAGGACCGGGAGAGCTTGGTGGCGGCCATTTTCTCGGCCACCCGCACCGACAAGGCCCCCCGCACGATTTGCGATGCCAGCCATGCCTGTTCGTCCGCCGATTTGAGGGACAACAAAACCTTCGCGTGGCCCACGGAGAGCTGGCCGTGCTTCAAAAGTCCCTGCACCTCTTCGGTGAGGTCCAGCAAACGCATCGCATTGGCCACCGAAGCGCGGCTTTTTCCAACCTGGCGCGAAATTTCATCCTGGGTGAGCCGGAATTCCTTGTGAAGCCGCTGATATGCCGAGGCCTCTTCAATAGGATTCAGCCCCTCGCGCTGGAGGTTTTCGATCAGCGCCAATTCCAAAACCTCCCGGTCGCTGGCTTTTCGCACGATCACCGGCGCTTCTTTCAGGCCCAGCTCCTTGGCCGCCCTCCAGCGGCGCTCCCCGGCGATCAACTCATAGCCTTCCGCCCCTTCGCGCACGATCAGCGGCTGGATGATTCCGCGTTCGCGGATGCTCTCGACCAACTCCCTCAACTGGTCGGCGGGAAAATGAACACGCGGCTGCAGCGGACTCGGCGAAATGCGCCCGAGCGGGAGGCTTTGAATGCGTTCCCCCTCCTCGGCGAGGGGGGCGGGGGTTGCCACCCGCTTGCTGATCAGTGCGCCGAGGCCTTTGCCGAGTGCTTGCTTTGCCATGGGAGGCCGATCTTAAGCTTCGCTTTTTGCGGCGACAAGGACAAGACTCTCGAAAGTGGACACCGATTCCCTCCCGCTCATTGAAAACCTCCTGTTCTGGGATGATGGAGACATCCTCCCCCCGGCGATGCACATGGCTCGCGACGAGGCACTTTTCCTCTCGATGGAGTCCCCGGTTTTACGCGCCTACCGGTGGCGGAGCCGGGCTGTCACCTTCGGCTTTTCCCAGCGCTGGGAGCGTGTGCGCGGGATGCTGGATGGCCGACCGTGCGCCCGCCGCTGGACAGGGGGCGGCTTTGTCGAACACGGCGGGGATCTGACCCTTTCGCTGGCGGTGCCGTCCTCCCACGAGTTGGCCCGGGTTCCCTCCAAGGAACTTTACCGCCTTCTGCATCTGGCTTGGCTGGGTGTCATCGCATCCGATGCCGCCTCCACCGGACTGGCTGGACCGGGGCCCCACCGCCGGGACAGCCGATGCTTCGAAGAGCCGGTGGCCGATGACATTCTGGTCAACGGGGAAAAAATCGGCGGCGGGGCCCTGAGGCGCACGGCGAACGGCTTTCTATATCAAGGATCATTGCGGGTGAAAACCGAGGGTGCGGCTTTTGCCCGTGCACTGGCTTCCACCACAGCTCCGATGCGCAGCCGCCAGGTCCTGTTGAACATCGCCCATCAACGATTGGCCGACCGCTACGGTCTCGAGGATTGGCTGACCATGCGATGAAATCCCCTCCCCCCGCTCTTGTTGTCACCGGCGGCGCCGCGTGCGGGAAGTCGACCGTTGCCGCCGCCCTCGCCACTGCCCTCGGGGCTGTCTATCACGATTCAGACTCGGTGGTGCGCGATCTGCTTCTGCACAATAACTCCATTCGCCAAGCCGTTTGCAAAGCCTTTCCCGCGGCCTGCACTGCGGACCAATCGATTTCCAAGCCCGCCCTCCGCTCCCTCGTTCTGGCTGATCCCGCCGCCCGCCAACAACTCGAACTCCTTCTCCACCCAGGCGTGCGCACCGCCCGTCAAACCGCCCGTCAAACCGCTCTCGCGGAAAATCGGGCCCTGGTTGCCGAAATCCCGCTGTTTTTCGAAGTCCGTTGCCCGGATCATTTCGACAAGGTCATCGGAGTCTTCGCCTCACCGGCTATCCAACTCCGACGCCTTGCCATCCGGGGACTCCCCCCCCGCGAGGCCCGCGCCCTTCTGGAAGCCCAACTTCCATGGAGTGCGAAAATTTCCGCATGCGACCAGGTTCTTTGGAACGACGGGGACGAAACCTGCCTCCACCGCCAGATTTCACTTTTGTTGCAAAACACGGCTTGCTTTTGAATTTTCCAGACGCCCGAAGAATCTTGTTGTATTCGCAATAATGTCCGACGAATTTGAAATGATGGATATTGACCAAAAAATGGACCAGCGCATCACCGTCCGTTTGACTGAGGATGAATTGAAAGCCGTCGAGCGCGCGGCGATTCACGAGGGAGACCGCAAGGTGAGCACCTTGATGCGTCGCGCATTGATGATTTTCCTCCGCGACCACGGCTACACTGCGGCATTGACCGAGATGGCGCGATCACCCTTGCCTCCGGCACCTTACCAGATGAACGAGGCGGCGGGTGCCTACACAGCTGGTTACTCGGCCCAGCAGCAGCCGGTTCGCTGAGGCGGGCTCACTCAGCGGCCTGCATACCGACAATGCGGCCCGCATATCCCGTCATTTCGAGGTAGCCCTTGCCGTTGATCAAGCGGCCTTGACGAGTGCCTCTGGCCGTGACAGCCCCCTCCCAATAGGCAAAAGGCTCTTCGGAGAGTTCCTGGTCGGACATCCTGGCCCGCACCCGAAGGCTGATTTCCTGATCCGGAATCTTGATCTCCCACTCCACCGGGTATCGTCCCCCGGAGTGGGGACTCACCCACCACTCCACCGGCTTCAGTTCGAAACGGTCTATTTTGACAACGCTTCCATCGACCCCAACCCATGTGCCTGAAGAGTGGGAGTCGCGACCACCATCCCGGGTGCGGATTTGGAAAAGCATGAAATCACAGCCATCCTCGAAGTGCAGGCTGAACCAATCCCAGCCGGTTTGATCGGCCGCCAGCTGATTCGTGGCCCATTCGTGATCGAACCACGAGTATCCCGAGACCTCGTGGTCGCGTCCATTCAAGCGCACGGATCCGCGGGTGGCCAAACGGGTGAGCGAGTAGTAATGCGACGCCCGCCCTTCTCCCTGCGCCTTCTGGCTGACCCCCGCCGCTCCGTGGACAACCGCCGGCTTGAGGCTTTCCAACTCCAAGTCAATTTCCACGCCCTCCGATTTGGCGCGGAGAAAGAATCCCTCGCCTTCGCGGCGTTCGCACGACCACGGGCCGTTCCAAGCCACCCGTCGGCCATCGTCAAACCCCGCCTCTCCAAAAGCCCCGCGCGAGAGTTTTTGAAAATGATGAAATGCACCGCCCGTGAGATTGGAAACGGCAAAATGTGCAAACGGGACATCGCGCACGAGGAAGGCGGACTCCGGCAGGCTGCGACCCGGCGGCACCACCCCCTGACGGAAAAAGGTCAACTGGTAGCCGAATTCCTCCCCCCCCGCTGCCCGCAGATTGCCGGTGAAATACCACCACTCGGTCTTGAAATCCCGATGCGATCCGTGGTCCCGCGGAAACTCGTAGCGCCAACCCGGCAGCGCCACCTTCCAATCCCCGCCGGCCTGAACGCGACCGGTTCCGCACGACCCCGCCAGCAGGGCCAGCACAACGGCGAAACGCTTAATTGACGGAGCGGGCTTGATGGTCATGCATTCAAGGTTTAGACAATCGCCATGCCGGTAAAGACCGAAAAAGACCTCCCCGAGTTCCATCGCGCCAATTGGCTCAAGGCCATGAGCGCCATGCAGCTCAAAAACCCCGCCTACGCGATTCAGCTTTTGCACACGATTCTCAAAGGCTGTCCCGAATTCCTTGACGGCCGCAAATTGCTCCGGGCCGCACAAACCGCCAAAAGCGGTGGTAAAAAGACCCTCTTCTCGGGACTCTCGGGAGCTTCGCTCGCGACACTGAAAATCCAAGGCCAGATCAAAAAGGAACCGTTGGCCGCGATGGAGGCGATTGAAAAGTCGCTCGATACCGACCCGCGCAGCGTGGCTCTCAACCAGCTTTTGAAAGAGGCCTCCCTCGCGGCCAAGCTGCCCGAAACAGCGGCTTTTGCTTTGGAAACCATCGTGGAACTCGCGCCAAAGGATCCCAAGGCGCTTCACGATCTCGCCCGCCATTATTTGCAATTCGCCGAACCCGAAAAAGCCGTGGGCGTCTACCAGCGCATCCTGAATTTCGCGCCGAACGACTTGGCCGCGATCAAAGGAGTGAAGGACGCCTCGGCCGCCGCCTCGATGCAAAGCGGCGGCTGGGAAAAAGAGGAAACCACCTATCGCGACCTGATCAAAGACAAGGACCAGGCCATCGCCCTCGAGCAACAATCCCGCGTTGTGCGAAGCGAAGAGATGATCGACAACCTCCTCGCCGAACTCCATGCCAAAGCCGAGGCGGAGCCGGGCCATGTCGACACCGCGCGCCGCATCGCCGAGCTTTACGAGCAGAAAAACGACATCGAAAATGCCGTCAACTGGTTCAACTACGCCGCCGCGCTTTCCAACAACTCCGACTCCGCCCTGCTGCGAAAAGCCTCGGATTTGCAAGTGCGCCAGTTTGACCTCGCCATCGAAGCCCGCGAGCAACTTCTCGCCACCCACCCCGACTCCCCCGAGGCCTCCGGCTGGGCGGAGGAAATCGAGGCCCTCAAGTCCCAGCGCGACGACATCGTCCTTGCCGCCGCCCGCTCACGCGTGGAGCAAAACCCGACCGATCTCCAGTTGCGGTTCGAACTTGGAGAAACCCTTGTGAAGGCGGAGCGTTGGCAAGAAGCCATTCCTGAGCTGCAAAAAGCCCGTCAAAACCCCAATGTGCGTATTCGGGCCATGAGCCTGCTCGGCCAGTGCTTCACCGCCCGCTCGATGTTCGACCTTGCCGCCAAGACCCTCACCGATGCGGCCTCCGAACTGGTGGCCATGGACTCCGTCAAAAAAGACATCATCTACAATCTCGGCCTGGTGCTTGAGCAAACCGGAGACTCTGCCAAGGCGCTCGAGTGCTTCAAGCAGATCTACGAGATCGACTACGGCTATCGCGACGTGGCCGCCCGGGTCGAGGGCTCTTACTGAAAAGCAAAACGGTTCAGGGACGCCAGAGCGCGGCATTGATGCATGCCCAAAGGTGGACGACCCAACCGAGCAGCCCGAAGCTGATAAACCAAACCACTCCCGATCCCACAAAGAACAGAAGCGCGGGCAACGGACGCCCTTGAATCAACTGCCCGAGGCCCGGGATGAAAAAACTCGCCAGCGCGGCGATCACGTTTCCGGCGGATCCTTGTCGTTCGTTCATGGCAAAAAACCTCGTTTGCCACCGGGCCGATGGCAAGCGGCTTTGCGAGTCAGCGGCTGGGTGTGTATTCGGTGATTTTCGTTCCTTGGACTCCGATACCGGCCATGAGTCCCTGCTGGCTGAAAAAGAACGCGTAGATGCCTTTCTGAAGGGTGGTGGTGGAAATGCTGCTGGCAAACCCCGCATCCGCAACCACGAGACTCGGCGCGGCCCCCAGCTCGAAACCGTCGGAATTTCTCAAGTAGCCCAAGGACTCCGCATCCATGAAGAAGAGGGCGTAGGCGAACTTTTGAATACCCGCCTGCAACCCGTAGGAGGCGGCCGTGGTGTTGAAATATCCGTCCACTTTTCCCCGCTTGAAAAGCACCCCGTCGCCGCGCTGTGCGCCGAACACAAACCCCGCCTTGTAAACCTCGGGAAAAACCAGCACGGCCAGTGCATTCTCACCGATCGCCTTTGCTCCAGGATTGCTGCGGTAAAGCTGACGCAAGGCCAACTCGGCTTTTTCCTTCAGCACCAGCGCGGAATCGGCACACGCAGTCCCGGCCACTCCCAAAACCACGATCGCCAAACAGAGGATTTTCTTCATAGGGTCCAATCACTCAAAATCGCCTCTCCGGGTCAAGCCCTGCGGCTTCCCGCCTTGCCAGAAGCCCATCGTCCCCGTAATAACTCCGCCCGAATTATGGCCACCCACAAACTCGTTCTCATCCGCCACGGCGAAAGCACATGGAATCAGGAAAACCGCTTCACCGGCTGGCACGACGTCGAACTCAGCGACAAAGGCCGGGCCGAAGCCAAAGCCGCAGGCCAGCTTCTCAAACAAGAAGGCTTCTCCTTCGACATCGCCTACGTCTCGGTGCTCAAGCGCGCCCTCAACACCCTCTGGAGCGTTTTGACCGAACTCGACCAACTCTGGATTCCCATGGTCAAGGACTGGCGCCTCAACGAACGCCACTACGGTGCTCTTCAGGGGCTCAACAAAGCCGAGACTGCTTCAAAATTCGGGGACGAGCAGGTCCTTGTCTGGCGCCGCAGCTACGACATCCCGCCTCCGGCGCTTGAAAAATCCGACGAGCGCTGGCCCGGCCACGATCCCCGTTACGCAGGGGTTCCCGAAGCCCGGCTTCCGCTCACCGAGTGCCTCAAGGACACCGTGGACCGCTTTCTTCCCCTGTGGCACGAGCAAATCGCTCCAAGGGTGCGCGCCGGCCAGCGGGTGATCATCGCGGCCCATGGCAACAGCCTCCGCGCGCTTGTGAAATACCTCGACAACCTGACCGAGGAGGAAGTGCTCAAGTTGAACATCCCGACCGGCATTCCTCTGGTTTACGAACTCGACGAGAATCTCCGTCCACTGAACCATTACTATCTCGGCGACCAGTCGGCGATTGCCGCCGCCATGAACGCGGTCGCCAACCAGGGCAAAGCCAAGTAGTCAGCCGGCCGAGGCCATGAGCTGCTTGAAGTCGTCCGGCAAGGGCGATTCCCAGGTGCGGATTGTGCCGTTCCAGTGGATTTCCAACCGTGAGCTGTGCAACGCATGGCGCGGCAGGACAAGACTCTCTTCCAAGGCGGCGCTCCACCCCTCGCCGATGAAGCGGATATAAAGGTCCTCCGACGGACCGTAGATTTTGTCTCCCAGAACAGGGTGCCCGCTTTGGCGGGCGTGCACGCGAATCTGATGCGTCCTCCCGGTCAACGGCACCGCCTCGACCAGCGCCAGATCCCGTCCCCGGTGCCGGAAAGACCACACCAGTTGGAACGCCGTCCTCGCCGGGGCGCCCTGTGGATGGCAAATGCGCTTGAGGTGGATGCGCGAGACCATCACCTCGCCCTGCCGTGCGATCGGTTCGTCCACGCTCCACCGCTCCGGCGCAGGATGTCCACAGAGGATCGCGTGATAGCGTTTGGCGATGCGCCCCTCCTGCATGGCCATGGCGGCTTGGCGAGCCGCAGCGCGGGTTTTTGCCACCAGGACCAATCCGCTTGTTTCACGGTCCAGCCGGTTGATGAGGGAAACCTGCCCTCCGTTTGCCAACTCGTAGCCCAAAAGCCCGCACAGCCCGTCCCAGAGTGTGCGTGGTCCTCCGGGGCGGGTCGGGTGGACTAGCAATCCCGCCGGCTTGTCGACCACAAGCAAATCCCCGCACTCGTCCACCACCCGGAACTCTTCTTGTCGGCGCGCCATCGGAAGAGGATGATTTCACGATCATGGTCGATGTGCAAAACGTGACGCGGGTTTATGCCTCGGGCTCCGGCGAGGTCAGGGCTTTGGACGGCGTCTCGTTGCATCTTGACAAGGGGGACTTCGCCACAATCACCGGCCCGAGTGGTTGCGGCAAAAGCACGCTTCTCCACCTCCTGGGCGGACTCGACCACCCCACCTCCGGGGAAATCCACGTGGACGGACTGGCCTTGCATTCCGCGGACGAGCGCTCGCTCACCCGCTACCGCCGTCACACTCTCGGGATCGTGTTTCAATTTTTCAATCTCCTGCCGACGATGACGGTCCGGGAAAACGTGGAGCTGCCCCTGCTCCTCCGCGGCACGCCGTCCCGCGAAGCCGGAGCGCGCGTCGACGACATGCTGGCCCTTGTGGACATGGAACGCCGGGCGGATCACTTTCCCCATCAATTGAGCGGCGGGGAAATGCAGCGCACCGCCATCGCCCGCTCCCTGGCCGGCGGTCCCGCGCTGCTTCTGGCCGATGAGCCCACTGGCAATCTGGACACCACCAATGCCGCCCTGGTCTGCGACTGCTTCTCAAAGATTGCTTCCCAAAAAATCACGACCTTGGTTATCGTCACCCATAGCGACGCAGTGGCGGAACTGGCCCCCGTGCGCATTCGAATGCTTGATGGAAAAATTCTCTCCCGCACCGCCGCTTGATCTTCAAGCCAATGACCCCCGCCTGAACGGTTTTCTCTCGTTTTCAGGATTGAAAACGAAAGAGTTGGAAATTCTCCTCAAACTCGCCGACACCGTTGTCTGCCCGTCCGGAACCTCGATCATCCGCGAGGGAGAAGAGGGGTATTGCCTTTATGTCCTCCTCGAAGGCACAGCCACCGTGCAAGCCGAGGGCATGGAACTGGCCACGCTACGGGCGGGAGACTTTTTCGGCGAAGTCAGTCTGGTGGACGAGGGATGCCGCTCGGCCACCGTTCTGGCTGACACTCCGTGCAACCTGCTCCGTCTCACCCGCGTCACGCTCGGCGTTCTTGCCGGACTCGAGCCGATGGCCGCGGTTCAAATCCTGAGTGCGATCGGCAAAGGCCTTGTCGCCCGCCTCCGCGCCGGGAACCGCAAGTATCTCGATCTTCTCCACGCCGCCCCCCGCGAACCGTCCATCCACTGAATCCCAACCACCGAAAAGCCTTGGAAAAACAACGCACTCTCGCCTCATCCGCCACTCTCACAGGTGGAGCCCTTCACACCGGAGAAAACGTCACTTTGACGATCCTTCCGGCACCGCCCGACCACGGATTCAAATTTCAACGCACCGACCTGCCCGACGAACCGCTGGTCGATGCCGCCGCCGCCCACGTCAAAACCGTCGAGCGGGCCACCACGCTTGTGCAAGGCAGCGTTAAAATCCACACCGTCGAACACGTTTTGTCGGCCCTGACAGGCCTGGGCGTGGACAACGCCCTGGTTCAAATGAATGCGAACGAGCCCCCCATCGGGGACGGAAGCGCTTCGGCTTATGTGCGCATGATCGAGGACGCGGGCATTGTTGAACAGGAGGCGCCGCGCCGTTTTCTGGAAATCAAGGAACCGCTCTGCGTGGAGCTGAATGGATCGTCGCTGGTGATCCTGCCGGACAGTTCCTTCCGGGTCTCCTGCACGCAAGTCGGCCCCGAGGGCCGCTTCACCCAGTATCTCTCGACCGAGATCACGCCGGACACCTACAAGCAAGGCATCGCCACCGCCCGGACGTTTGTTTTTTACGAGGACGTGAAGCCCCTTATGGACAAGGGCCTCATTAAGGGAGGCAGTCTGGAAAACGCGATCGTGGCACGCGGCGAGAGCGTTCTCAGCAAGGAGCCGCTGCGTTTTTCCGATGAGTTTGTGCGCCACAAAATCCTCGACATCGTCGGCGACCTCGCCCTCTGCGGCCGACGCATCAAGGGCCATGTGATCGCGGTCAAACCAGGCCACGGCATCAACACCGAGGCCGCCCGCCAACTGGCCCAGCGCATCCCCCCCCCGCCCGCCGCCGCCCGTCCCCATGCCGCCACCCCCGGTGCGCTCGACATCAACCAGGTCATGCAAATCCTACCCCACCGCTACCCGTTTCTCATGGTGGACCGGATCATCGCGTTCGACGGCGACCTCAAGGCCACCGGCGTCAAGGCGGTCACGATCAACGAACCGTTCTTCCAAGGCCATTTCCCATCGCACCCCGTGATGCCGGGCGTTTTGCAATTGGAGGCGATGGCCCAGGTCTCGAGCATCGTGATGATGCGCCGCACCGACAACGACGGCCGCATCGGCTATTTCATGAGCGCCGACGAGGTGAAATTCCGCAAGCCGGTTTTCCCCGGCGACACGCTTTTCATCGAGTGCGAACTCACCAGCGCGAAGAAGCGGCTGGGCAAGGCGCAATGCCGCTGCCTTGTGAACGGCGAGGTCGTCTCCGAAGGCACGCTTCTGTTCGGCCTGATTGACAAATGAGTTCCAAAATCCATTCCAGCGCGGTCATCGATCCGGGAGCGCACCTGGCGGACGATGTCGAAATAGGGCCCTTCTGCCACATCGGAGCGGATGTTCACATCGGCACGGGCACCCGCCTTGTCGGGCACGTGAGCCTTGCGGGCCCGACGCGTATCGGTGCGGGGAATTTGTTCTATCCGTATTGCTCGATCGGCCAGCGCAGCCAGGACCTGAAATACAACGGAGAGCCAACCCGCCTCGAAATCGGGGACCACAACACGTTCCGGGAATTTTGCACCGTCAACCGCGGCACGCTCCCCGGCACCACCACCCGGGTGGGCCATCATGGCAATTTTCTCGCCTACTCCCACATCGCCCACGACTGCCTTGTGGGAGACCATGTGATTTTTTCGAACAACGGCACCATCGCCGGCCATGTCACCGTGGAAGACCATGCGATCATCGGCGGCCTTTCGGGAGTGCACCAGTTCTGCCGGATCGGGCGGCATGCAATCATCGGCGGTTGCACGAAAATCGTCCAGGACGTGCCGCCCTTCCTGATCGCCGACGGGAACCCGGCCGAAGTGCGTGGAGTGAATCAAATCGGCCTGGAGCGCCACCAGTTCGGCCAGGAAACCGTTCGTATCCTCCGGGAAGCCTACCGCATTCTCTACCGGTCGAACCTGAACGTGAAACAAGCGTGCGAAAAGATCGCCTCCGGCCTGCCCGATGACCCGGCCAAAGACCAACTGCTGGCCTTTATCGAAGCGAGCCAACGCGGGATTGTGCGCTGACCCCGCACCGCCTAACCGGCCACGCGGTCGAGCCAGTCGGGATGGGATGCGGCATGGGCGGCAATTTCCTCAAGAATCCGGGAAATCGGCGTGGAGGGCCTCCATCCCCAGATTTCCCGCGCCCGCTGGCAGTCCAGCACCGCCCACGGAATGTCAAACGGACGCTCGACCGAGGGGTCGGAAAGATGCTGCGGGTCGGCATCCAGCCGCGCCGGGAAGATGTGCCCCGCGCACCATGCAGAAAGTTCCCTCAGCGACATCGCGTGGGCGGCTCCACCGGCGAGATTCAACACCCGCTCGACGGGACGCGTTCCCCAATCGACCTGCGCCAGCAGCACATCAACCAGATCGCGGGGGTGCAGGCAATCGCGAACCTGACATCCCGAAGCGCCAAATCCGATGTAGCGAAGCGGCCGCCCGGCCCGCCAGGAATGAATCCAGTAGGAGAAAATACCCTGGTCGGCCTTGCCAAACTGACCAGCCCCGGCCAGCACCCCGCAACGGTTGATCCAGACCGGAAATCCGAACGCCTGGCCATACTCCAGCGCAAGCAGCTCCGAGCAGCGTTTGGTGCTGCCATAGAGGCTCAGCGGAGGCGCGGTTGAAAAATCCTCGGTGACACCCGCCGCACTCCAACCGGTCCCCCGGGCCCCGGCGGGCAATTCAAAGCGGCTCTCCGCCTTCACTGCGGGCAAGGCGCACAAGGCGGGAATCGAATACACCCGGCTGGTGGAAAGCAGGGTGAACGAGGCGCTCCAAGTCTTGCAAAGCTCCAGCAGATTCACCGTGGCGTAGAGGTTTTGATCCACCAGATCGCGGGAGGTCGATCCCGCGTCGATTCCCGCCAGCACGCTGGGATTCGCCGCCGCATCCAAAATCCAGTCCATGCGCGGCAGGCTTTCAAGAAAGGCCCGATCGCGCACATCCCCCGCCCGGACGTCGCAACCCAGAGCTCGCAACGGATCGATATTCCCCTCGCTGCCATGGCGTGAGAAATTGTCCACCACAAGGATTTCAAGGCCCTTGCGGCGCTCCAGCAGGGCGCGGATGACCTCCGATCCCGCAAATCCACAGCCTCCGGTGACCAGTATTTTCATGCTGGAAACCGGACCTTCTCAGGCAATGCGGACATCCCGCGGACCGGAACCGATTTTTCCAATGCGCAGGCCCTTGGTGAGTTTCTGGATCTCGTCGGCTCTTTTGGCTGGAACGATGAGGACCATGCCGATGCCCATGTTGAAAACTTGATACATCTCCTCGCGCGGGACCCGGCCGTGCTTTTCGATCAGAGCGAAGAGGGGCGGCACCTTCCAGGAGGCGCCATCAATCTCGGCACGGCACCCGTCGGGCAGGACGCGCGGCAGGTTGTCCAGCAGGCCCCCGCCTGTGATGTGCGCAGCCCCATGAATCGAGCCCGCCGGCAACGACGCCATGAGAGGCTGGTAGTTGGGGTGGATGCGGAGCAGTTCCCGTCCAAGCGGGGTTTTCATGCCTGGCGCGGGCTTGTCGAGCGGAAGGCCCATTGTCTCCAAAAGAACTTTGCGCGCCAGCGAATAGCCATTGGTGTGAAGCCCGTCGCCCTTGAGTCCGATCAGAACATCCCCCGCCCGCACCTTCGATCCATCGAGCATCTTCGGCCGGTCGACCACCCCCACAATGGTGCCCGCGACATCATATTCCCCCTCCTGATACATGCCCGGCATCTGGGCCGTCTCGCCTCCGACAAGGGCACATCCACCGGCTTTGCAAGCTTTGGCGAATCCCTTCAAGATCTGTCGGAAAACCGGCGGGTCGAGGCGGGCGGCGCCGATGTAATCGAGAAAAAACAATGGCCTCGCCCCGATGACCGCGATGTCATTGATGCAGTGGTTCACCAGATCCTGACCGATGGTGTCGTGGCGCCCGGTGGCAAAAGCGATTTTCAATTTGGTGCCAACGCCATCGACGCTGGAGACAAGCACAGGATCCTTCATTCCGCGGAAATCCGGACGGAAGAGGCCTCCGAATCCTCCGATTTTTCCGAGAACCCCGGGCCCGTGGGTGGAGCTGACCAGGGCGTGAATGCCCTTTTTGACGGTATTGCCGAGGTCCACATCGACTCCGGCTGCGGTGTAGGCTTTGGTTTTCACAGAAGTCACAGGAGCCTCCCCGAGGATGCGTCCAAGAGGCGTGCGCGCGAACGGCGTTTTTCCATGATCAATTTGTCAAAGCCCCGGTCGAAAGGCACCGGGTAATCGCCGTTGAAGCATGCCATGCAAAACTCGTTCGCCGGTTGACCGGTCGAACGCACCATTCCATCAAGGTCGAGATAGCCGATCGAGTCGGCGCCCAGATAGGTCCGGATCTCCTCCGTCGTGCACTGGTTGGCCAGAAGCTTTTCGGGGTCGGGAAAATCAATCCCGTAAAAGCAGGCATGCTTGTGCGGCGGGCAACTGATGCGCAAATGCACCTCCTTGGCCCCGTTCTCGCGGAGGTTGACCACCCTCGATCGCGCAGTCGTCCCCCTCACGATCGAGTCGTCCACCACCACCACCCGCTTGCCCTCCACCGCCGAGCGGATGAGGTTCAATTTCACACGGACGTTGAAATCCCGGATCATCTGCGTGGGCTGGATGAATGTGCGGCCGATATAGTGGTTTCTCACGAAGGCCGGGAAATAAGGAATGCCCGACTCCTCGGAATATCCCAGGGCCGCAAAAATACCGGAGTCGGGAACCGGCACGACCAGATCGGCCTCGACGGGGTGCAACCTCGCCAGCTCCTGACCCATGCGGGTGCGGACCATGCTGACATTGGCTCCCCGGATATTGCTGTCCGGCCGGGCGAAATACACCTGCTCGAAAATACAAAAGGCCTCCCGCTCCTTTGGAAACGGCCACTCGCTGCGCAGTCCGTTTTCATCGATGATGACCACCTCGCCCGGCTCGATCTCACGGATGAACTCCGCATGGATGAGATCGAAGGCGCACGTTTCGGAGGCCAGCACATAAGCCCCGTCAAGGCGGCCGAGGCAAAGCGGGCGGAACCCATGCGGATCCCTGAAGCCGATGACCTCGCGCTCGCTCATCAGGACGATTGAAAACGCCCCTTGAAGGCGGCGGAGCGAAGGCAGGCCGCCGCCGGTCGAAGAGGGCTGGGCCAAAAGGTGGAGGACGATTTCACTGTCCACGGTGGTTTGAAAAATGGACCCCCGCTCCTCGAGTTCGGCCCGCAGGGCGGCGGCATTCACGAGGTTGCCGTTGTGCGCGATCGCCAAGCGGCCCCGCGCCGTGTCCACCACGAAAGGCTGGGCATTTTTGAGGTTGCTGGAGCCTGTCGTGGAGTAGCGAACATGCCCGATGGCGCGGCTGCCCCCGAGGCGCTCCAAATCGGTCGGCTGAAAAACCTGCGACACGAGTCCCATCCCCTTGTGGGAGGCGAACACCGTGGAACCGGGCTTCGACGAGGTGATCCCGGCACTCTCCTGCCCGCGATGTTGAAGCGCGAACAGGCCGTAGTAGGTCAGCATGGCCGCGTCGGGATGGTTGAAAACTGCGAAGACCCCGCATTCGTGGGTCGGCTTGTGCGAGTGGACGGGAAGCGGTTTCAAAGGCGGACACAAACACTGAACCCGCCTTCCTCTCGGTTCAAGATTTTTGAGGACAACAATCGCCTTTTGAAAGGCCGGCCGCGCAGGCATAGTGCCAATCGAATCCATGAATCTCGAAGAACAAATCCTCGACATCGGACGCAAGGCCCGCACCGCCGCCCGCCGGCTTGCCAGGTTGACACCCCGGCAAAAAAACACCGTTCTCGTCGCGATGGCCGACGAACTCGTGGTCCGCTCGGGGGAAATCCTCGGGGCCAACGCCCGGGACGTGGACGCCGCCACACAAAACGGTCTTTCCAAAGCGGCCATCGACCGCCTTCAACTCACACCCGCCCGCATTTCTTCCATGGCCGATGGCATCCGCCAAGTCGCCGCCCTGCCGGATCCCGTAGGCGGGATTTTGCGGGATTGGACGCGGCCGAATGGATTGCACATTCGCAAGGTTCGAACTCCCATCGGCGTGGTTGGAATTGTCTACGAATCCCGTCCCAACGTCACCGCCGATGCCGCTGTGCTCTGCCTCAAAACCGGCAATGCGGTCATCCTTCGCGGCGGCTCCGAGGCCCTGCACTCGAATCTCGCCATCGCCCACGCCCTCCAGGCCGGGGGATTTGAGGCGGGCCTTCCCGACCATTCCGTCCAACTGGTGCCGGTGAAAGACCGCGAGGCGGTGCGCCTTCTGGCCCGGATGAACCAGTTTCTGGACGTGATCATCCCCCGGGGCGGGCACTCCCTCATCGAGGCCGTTGTCGAAGCGGCACGGGTTCCTGTGATCAAGCACTACGATGGCATCTGCCACATTTACGTGGACCGCGCGGCCCCCATCGACATGGCCGTGGACATCCTCCTGAACGCAAAATGCCAGCGCCCCGGAGTCTGCAACGCCGTGGAAACGCTACTGGTCCACCGCGACATTGCAGTCGAGTTTTTTGAGGCGGCCTCGACCCGGCTTGCCGCCCACAATGTGACCCTGGTGGCGGATGAGGCGGCGCAAAAAATCCTCTCCGGCTACCCCCTGCTCCGCGCGGCCGATGGCTCCACGTGGAAAACGGAATGGCTCGACCTCGTTTTGGGTGTCCGGTTGGTCGATTCCCTCGAAGACGCTGTCACCCACAT
>CAMCXK010000017.1 GCA_945883435.1 Chthoniobacter flavus
CAATGCCTGGCGTTGGCCACCGGAAAGCGAGCCGATCGCATTGTCGAGGCGGTTCTCAAATCCCATTCCCAACGTGGCCACGCGATCACGGATTTCCCGGCGCAGGCGACGGTCCAAGGCCCAGGCAAGCCCCCGTGAAAGCCCGCGGCGCGCCGCCATGGCCAGATTTTCCTCGATCGACATGTCGGGAGCGGTGCCAATGAAGGGGTTTTGAAAAACGCGGCCGATCAACGGGGCTCTTCGATGCTCCGGCCAACAGGTGATCTCGCGACCTGACAGGCGGATTGTTCCCTCATCCGGCGGAAATGTTCCTGCCACGGCATTGAGGAGAGTGGTTTTCCCCGAACCATTGGTGCCGATGACAATCACGAAACTACCGGACTCGATCGTGAGCGAGACGCCCCGCAAGGCCGCCACCTCATTCGGTGTCCCGGGGTTGAAGGTTTTGTGAAGACAGAAAATCTCAAGCATGGCGGGGGACTTTCCATTTTTTCAACATTCCGGGAGCGACAAGAGCGATGAAAACGAAGGCTGCAGTGACGATTTTCAGGTCGTTCGGATCAAGACCCCAGCGCAGGGCGATCGCGACCAGAAGCCGGAAAAGAACCGAACCCATGACCGCACCGGCAATGACGAGACCCAAGCGACTGGAACCAACCAGCGATTCGCCGATGATCACGCTGGCCAGTCCCCAGACCACCATGCCGATCCCCATTTGCACATCCGCGAAGCCGCTGTATTGGGCCAAAAGCGATCCCGAGAGGGCGATAAGCCCGTTCGAAAGAGCCAGGCCGAGAACAAGAAGGACATCCACGTCGACACCGAGAGCCCGTGTCATTTGGGGATTGTTCCCTGAGGCCCGCATCGCCGTGCCAAGCCGGGTGCGGAAGAAAAGGTAGAGGGTCAGGGCCGCCAGCAAAGTGATGACTGCCATGCCGAGAAGGACCAGCACATCGCGCAGCCCCAATGTCCAGCCGACGATATGCAGGTCGCCATGAAGGCCAAAAAAAAGCCCCGCCAATCGCTCCGCCTCGCTGGCCAGCGTGGGTTGGTTGAGCAGGGGCATATTACTTTTTCCCATCACGCGGAGATTCACGGAGTAAAGGGCGGTCATCACGAGGATCCCGCTGAGAAGGCCATTGATCCGGAACTTCGTGGCCAGAAGCCCCGTGCAGGCGCCGGCGACCAGACCCGCACCAAAGCCCGCAATCGTTGCCGGCAAGGGAGAAAAGCCGCCCACGATAAGCGTGGCGGAAACCGCCGCCCCGAGCGTGAGGGAACCATCGGCTGTGATATCCGGAAAGTTGAATACCCGGAAACTCAGATAAACACCCAGCGCGAGCAGGGAGAGGATCAGTCCCATGGTGAGAGCGCCGACAAGAAGACTCATGGGTTTGAAGGGATTGAGGGTTTTTCGGGCAGGCCTTCGGGAATGACCAGGCCGAAAGACGCGGCCAATGGACGGTCGACCCACTCGATTTTTTCACTGACATTCCGGATAGGCAATTCGGAAGGTGCGGTTCCATGAAGCACGCGGACCACCATGCCGGAGGCTTCCAAACCGGGTTCATAAAAACCGGTGCCCGCACAAGCCACCGCCCCCCCCTGCGCACCGGTCGGATCATCGGTAAAGAGGGGGATGCGCGCATCGGCAGCGGCTTTCACAAGCGCCGGATAGGCTTGGGAAACGGTATTGTCGCCTTGGACGTAGATGGCATCCACCACACGGCTCGCCAGCGCCTGCGCGGCTTGAAGCACATCGGCGCTGGATCCCACGGTGATCTCCTGCAAATTGAGCCCGGCTTGAGGAAAAAGCTCCCGTGCCACACCGATGACTTTGACGGAATTTGCTTCGGAAGCGTTGTAGATGGTTCCCACTGTTTTTGCCTTCGGCATCAGGGTGCGGATCAAATCAACCATGGCCATGACCGGAGGAAAGGATCCGATGCCGGTCACATTGGGGAGGTGGTCCACGAACGACTTGCCGGCGCCTGCCGCAATGGGGTCCGAGCAATACGTGAGCACCACGGGTTTGTTACGAACGAGGCTGCAGGCTGCTGAAATCACTGGCGTGCTCATGGGCACGATAAGATCGACATCCGACGAAGCCAGAGCCTGGACCATGGATGGAATATTGGAAATGTCGCCTTGGGCATGCACACGCCTGACAAAGAGGTTTTTTCCCTCCTCCAGGCCCTGGGCCCGGAGGCCATCGAGAAGTCCCTTCATGCAAAGGTCTGCCTGCTCCTCCGGGGCGAAATAAGCAATTCCGATGCGATACGTGCGACTGGGGACTGGAGTGGGCATGGGAGGTCCGGCACGGCCATCGGAAAGCTTCGTTTCATCCGCTGTAATCCACCCGCTTGCCTCCGCACGGATCGATGCGGGAATCCGCCAGGGATCGCGCAGGCCGGCCAGCACGGTTTCGTTGTAGAGCAGAACTTTGGGAACGATGTTTTCGACCGGGATCAAGGCGGGACTTTTGCCATCCAGAACATCCGCGGCAATACGCCCGGTAACTCTTCCGACCTGGATGTAATCGGCGCCCAAGTCGAAAAGCGAGCCGGCCTTCACCTCCGAAGGCAGCGACGTGAAAACTGGAATCCCTGCCCTTCGGGCAACGGCGATAATTCCGGAGGAGGCTTGCGAAACCGTGATATCGCCGCTGATCCAAATGGCTTGGACTCCCCGCGCACACAACGCGGCGGCAGCCTCCAAGGCGTTTGGCGCCGAGTCGACCGGGGACTCGACCAGATCGATGCCGAGATCCTTGCAGACCTCGCGGGCCAGCTTGGTTTGGGCCAGCGAATTGGATTCGGAGGGGTTCCAAACGAGTCCCACCGAATGGAGGGCCGGGTAGAGCGCACGGGCCGTCTCGAAGCATTCCCGCACGGGTTGGAGACACCCGGAACCGGTCATGTATGGCGGATGGATCGAGTGGTCGGAGGGATCGATGCCAACGCCCGCCGAAAATGGATCGGTGACGAGACCGAAAACATGGGCGGTGCCATTTTTGTTCGCAGCGGCCACGGTTTGAAGCGACGGGGTGCTCATGGTCACGATGAGATCGTAGCCACCCGAAGTCACCTGTTTGGCGATGGCCGTTGCGGTGGCCTGGTCGCCTTGGGCATTGAAGCGCCGGATCGTTGCGCGGGCTCCATCGGCGTAGCCGCGTTCGGCCAACTGCAGAAGAACTCCCTCTGCCCCCTGATCCAAGGCGGGAATCGATCCCTGCTGGACCAGAGCGATCCGAAAAATCCGCTCGGGCTCCATTCCCATGAGCATCCGCGCCGATCGCCGGGACCCCAGGTCGCCAAGGAGCAGCGCGGCAGATGCCAGCAGAATCAAAAAAATCCCGGGCAACAAATGGCGGATGGAACGTTGGATCATGAAGGATTCTTGAAACTGGTCTTGATTGATAATTCCAAATCCACCGGCGTTTGATCAAGACAGGGGGGGCCATCATGGTAGCCCATGAAAACGCGGGATTCCGTGAAATCCATCGTTGTGAGGCTGACCGTGGAGGCATCCGGGCGGTGCATGCAAATCGAATAGGCGGAAGGCTCCGGGATATGCGAGCGGTGAAGCCGGAGAATCCACTCCCGCGTTCCTGCATCGGAATCCGACATCGCCCCGCGCGCAGCGGATCCTCGCAACCGCTCCGCCCCCGCCTCGTCAAGACCCGACGAAAACCAATGCCTGCGGACCCATGCGTGGGAGCGGGAACCCAAGCCGACGCCATCCCACATCCACTCGCTCAGGTGCCGTTCCCGGGGAAATGTCATGATCAGACGGAACGGCTTGGTGCGCGTGAGGTCGCACCCCTCAAGGATCGCGGCCGCCTCGCAAGGGTCACTCCCCTTCAGAAGCAGAGGGATCAGGCGGCCCCGGCTTTCAAGAATCGGCACGTGGGGATCCGGACAGGAATTCCAATTCAACAGGGCAAAGGCGAGGCCGCGCTCATTGACACCCATCCATGTGCCGCCACCCGGTTCGGAAGGGTGGATCGCGGCGAGGTTCCCACACAAAGCCAAGGCAGGAGGGCGGGCCCGCGGCCTGGTGAACAGCTCGTCGCGGTTCATCGCCAAAAAGACCCCATTGGATCGAGGAAGAAAAGAAAGGGAGCACACGGTTCAATCCGCAGACGGGTGGGATTCGCTCAGGCGACGGTAGCGGCGGAGTTCTCGCAGAATCAAGCGGGCCGGGGAGGGCTTGTGACCCGCCCGACGGTTCGCCGCGCCGATTTCAAACACGAGATCCCACTGTTTGAAAAGAAGAGCATAGGCGGAACGGAGGGGTTTCGAGGCGTCGTAGGCGCTCGTGGCCTCGGAGGAGGCCCCGTTGAGTTCCAGAATGTAAAACTCCTCCCCGCGCCGTAGCTTTTCCGGGCAGGAGTAGCGGACATCGTAGCGGCCGATAAAAAATCCCGGCACCTGGCGCGAGATGCGGTCGATCCGGTCCTCCAAGGCCTCGCTCCACAGGTGCATGCCGTCCTGAAAAAGGCAGCCTTGCGCGTGGTTGCCAGCCTCGACGAGCCGGATCGTCTCGCCACTTGTCGGCACAAGACCGGACCGGCCCGCAAAGCGCCGCAGATAGGTTTCCGCAATGAGAGAGGCCCGGGGATCGGCGGTGATCAATTCACGCAATGTGCGCACGCCGTCGCCGACCAGCGCGGGAAAAACCTTGTCGGTAATCGCGAGGAGCCGACCCCTGTCGGAACCCGGCATTCGATAGTAGAAAAGCCCGGCCTCAAGGGGCCCCTCAATGAAGGTCTGGGCCACAATGGCGGACGGCATCGCCGCAAGGTAGGCCTCTGCGGCGGAGCGTTCGCGAATGACCTTGAACCCGCTTCCACGCTGGCCGATGTCGGGTTTGAGGACAAATGGAAACACCAACGCGCCCGAGTCCAGCAGGCAGTCGATCTGTCGCAGGCGGTCGCCACCGGGCAGAACACGGTGGCTGGCGGCGGTGAACTCCGGACTGGTGCGTTGAAGGGTGTCGAGAATCGAAAACTTCGACTCGCCGATGAGGCCGCCTGTAAAAAAGCCCGGGTTGGCGCACGTGGGGACGGTTGCACTGCCGTGACGGATCGCAAGGCGCGCGTAGTGAAGCGCCACGGGAAGGTAGAAAATCCAAGCCGGCCAGAATTCCCACTGGCGCAGGCGTGATTTGCGAGGGCAACCGGCGGGGATTTGAACCGTCACTGCTCGCGCCGGTATTCCACAGTCGAGGGGGCGAGGCCTACATCGCCCGGAGGCATCCGTCCCGCGATCACGGTCATCATTCCGACCATGGCGTGATGGTGAATCGCATGGGAGACGCAAAACATGAGCTCCCTTCCGAGCGTCGAGGACACCAGCGGAGCCTCGCCGGTGTAGGAAACCTTGCAGCGGACGTTCAGCGGATGTTGGCTGCCGAGCGCACGCAAACCCTCCAGACGGTCGAGCAGATTGCGAATTTCCTGAAGCGCGGCACCGGGGGACGACTCGATCAAAGGATCGCGGCGCCGGGCATCGTAATCGACCCTTCCGGATTCCGCTGCCTCCACCAGATTGCGGAAATGGTCCAGCAAATGGCGGGTGTGGGCTCCAATCGAGGCGTCAAAGGCCTGGGGAACCTTGCGCGTGTAGTCCGCCACCGCCATCCCGTCGAGGAGGTGGCCGCTTTTTTCCAAAATCTCCCGCGCAGCGGCCAATGTCTCAAAATCTCCGGTCACGAGAGGATTTTCCCCAAAACAGGAATGTTTCGCCGACCAAGAAAAAGCACCGCCACGGAGCAGATCGAAACAACCACCGCCAAAGCAAACAGCGAACCGTTGTCACCCTGGACATTGATCCCCAAGATAAACGCGTGGCTCGCGATCGCACCTCCCATGATGCCCAGCGCCAGGAGCGCACCGAGCCAACTGGCGACCGGCACCAGAAGCAGAATCGAAGCGATCAACTCCCCCACCCCGGTGCCGATGCGGCCCCATGGCTCCATGAATGGAAGATGCGCGAACTTGCCGACCTCGGAGAAGATGAACACCGACTCGGGCGCGGCCGTGAACTTGAAAAACAGAGTCTGGAGCATGATGGCGGCGGCCGCGAGGCGGCAAACCCAGAGGGCCACTGCGGCAGGTTTGGAAAGTCCGGTCATGGAATTTACTTTCCTTGGCTCTCGACCAGCGCGGGCCAGTTCGATTGGGCCTTTTGGAGGTTGCCTGCTTGATCCTGATTGAATTTGGCGAGGATGTCCTTGCTGTATTGGAGGTAGAGCTTCCCGTCGATGACCTGGAATGCCGTGGGGTCGATGTTCACGGCTTTGTTGATCGAAACCCCATACGCGCAGTAGCCGCCGAATTGTGGGAGATACTTCGCCGGGTCGGCGTCGAAGAGCTCCTTGTGCTCCTTGGAGGCGAAATAATAGGCCGCGCCGTTGAGTTCGGATTTGAAGTCGGAAGAGCCCTCCACCGCCTTGTTGTCGGTGAAGTAGGCCACGGGGTCGTAACCCTTCACAGCGGCTCCGGTCCAAGTGGTGTTCAACAATTCCTTGGCTTCGATCGATCCCGAAAGAAAGACACAAGCCAACGCGGCAAGGAGGAGTTTGTTCATCAGTCAAGCATCACACAGCTTGATCCCTACAATGGCAAGGTTTCTCCGGTTCGAGCAGGCGACTCCGAAACCGACGGGTCACGGCAGAATGGCAAACGCGCGGGCCGGAAAGCCGAGTCCCGCTTTGACCTTCGGCCATGTGACGACAATCAATGCGCCCGTCGGCGGCGGTTCATCCAGATTCGCCATAGCCTCGATTTGATAGTGGCCGTGCTTCAGGAGCCAAGTTTCGGAAAGCAACTTCTCGCTGGTATCGGTGTCGAGGGATTCGTGTCCCGTGGCCGTGACGCCGCGCTGCGTGTAAAGAAATTTGATCGTTTGAAAATCCCAGGCGGGAAACGGACTGCGTTTGAATTTTTCAGGGGTGTTCCAGTCTTTGGAAAGATCGGTGCGCAACGCGACGAAGGAACCGGGCGGAACCCTGCCATGCGTGCGTTCCCAGGCCAGCAGATTATCCACGGAAAACGCATGGTTCGGATCGGCTTTCAGATACGGAGTGGCATCGAGAACAACGAGCGGAAGGATCATCTGTTTGAGGGGAATTTGATCCATCGTGGCTCCCGTCGATGAGAAATGGGCCGGCGGATCGACATGGGTGCCGTATTGGCCGACCATTTGATAAAACGTCGCACGGAATCCGTCCTTTGCGAGGGTGTAGGGAATACCGGTTTCAGGATTGGTTGCCGGGGACATCCTGGCTTGGCCAAAGCCCGCCCAGACGGGTGTGTCGGGACTAAAGCGGTGGGTCAAATCGACAAATTTTTTCGAGGCGAGCGTCCGATAGGCGGCCGCGAGATCCCCGGTCGGCGGTTCGGACTTCACCCCGCGATGGGATTGGAGGGCCGTGCACCCGCTGAATCCGCTCAAGACAAGTGCGGCCAGAAGAAGATTTTTCATTGGTTTGGCGGGGCGGTGGCACCCGGTTCCGCACCGAGCACCGGAGGACGACGCGAATCTTCAAACCAGTCGTGCAGTGGTTGGTTTCGTTGAATGAAAATCCAGATGGCCAGGGAAGCCCCGCCGATCACAGCCAGAAGCAGCCCCGCCCAACGTCCGGCGAGGCGAAGTCTTCGAAACTTCTCCGCCTCGCCACGCTTGGCCGCCCGGAAGGCCAGCACCGAACAAAGGCCGATAATGGCGAGGTTCAGATAAAGAAGGGTGAATGCGAGAGTGTTTCCTGTGGGATAGGAAACATTCGGCTGGAGGTTGATGGAGGAAAATGCCAACGCTGTGGCGGCAAAGAGCGAGGCCATGACGGCCCGGGAGGAGGCGCTTTCCTCCTTCCACCAGAGGGACGAGTAAATCACGGCAAAGATCAGGCCGAGGGGAATAAACACCATGATCAGCGACCGGGAAGGACGATGGTTGGCATCGACGAAGACACCCAGCGCCTCGACATCGGAAAATCCCAAAAGATTTTTATCCATCGACCAGACCTCGAAGTAGGGCCCGGTTTGCAAATCAATCTGCTTGATCGAGTAGGAGTCCGACTCCGTCACGGCCGGCGGGGAATGCCGATGGGCGACTTCGGCATCGATGACGTTTACCGCGATTCCCTGATGTTTTGGCAATTCGAAGATGATCGGCAGTCGAACCCGGTTGAATGGATAGGCCGAAAAATTGTTGGTGGCATCAAAGAGTCCCCTGACCGCGATCAAAACACCCCGCATCCCATCGGAATTGGTGGGGGTTAATAACACCGCCCGCTGGTCCAATTCCGAGGCGCGGTTGAGAAAATTCAGCTTTTCAATTTCAAATCCGGGGAGATCAGCGGAGTTCCAAGTAAAAACAAAAACCGCATTCGCACGAAACACCTGGGGATCCTCGCGCTCAACCCTGAGGGAATGGATTTCAAAGGTCATTTCCACAAGCGGACGTGCCGGACGGGCATCGCCGCTCGCTTTCAAAGGCCACGCCAAAGCGGCCCACAATCCGATGAGAAAATGAAACAGACGCACGATTGCCAGTAATCAGCTGTGGAAGCGGATGGCAAGAATTTCACCGGCGTTCCGGGGACATGCAAAAATGGTCTAAAAACAAACGTGCGCTGTGTTCAAACGGGTCCCGGGAAAGTGGAGGATTGTGGGCCATAGCTGCTTGGAAAAGGGCAATTTGGTTCGACAGATTGCACACACCGACCCACAGAATAAGGCTGGATGTCAATCACGCCTCGATATGAAGCCCGGATCGCCCAATCCCGGAAGGAGGTCGAGGAGGCATGCCGATTGAGGTTCGATGTTTTCAATGTGGAAATGGGAATCGGACTCGCATCGTCAGTGCTCTCCGGGATTGATCAGGACCCTTTCGACGGAATCTGCGACCACCTCGTGGCCTATGACAACCATCAGGAATGCATCGTCGGCACCTACCGGATGCAAACCGGCCAGCGGGCCGGCGGGGAGCTGGGATACTACAGCGAGCGGCAGTTCGACCTCACGGCATATGGGGATCGGAGGACCTCGATCCTCGAGCTCGGCCGGGCGTGTGTGCGCAAGGACCACCGGAACTTTACCGTGATCGGGCTCCTCTGGCGGGGGATCGTGGACTACGCCTTGGCACACCATTGCCGGTATCTTCTGGGGTGCAGCTCCGTGTCCTCGCAGGATCCTGCGCTGGGTTGGGCCATGTATCGGCGTTTTGAACGCGAGGGCCAACTCGCGAGCGAAGAATGGATGACCTCGCCGAAGGACGGCTTCGTTCTTCCCCATGCCGAGCCGCTTGCGGAGTCCCCGGCTCCTCCGAGGTTGCTCGCGGCTTACCTGGGTGTGGGAGCCCGGATTTGTTCCCCTCCGGCACTGGACCGTGAATTCAAAACCATCGTTTTTTTAACGATGCTCGATTGTCTCAACGGATCGCCCGGCGCAACGGGTCGCTTTCTGGATCGAATGCCCGGGCCGACGGCATGAAAAACGTCAGGGCGCTCGGAAGGTTTTTGTGGTTCGTTTGGATCGTCGCCAGCGGGATCGTCGCGGTTTGTCCCTCGTTTCTACCCGGCGGGAATCGGGATCGCCGGGCGGCATGGATGCAATGGATGAGCCGGAGATTGCTGCGGATGCTGGGTTGCAAGGTTCTTGTGACCGGGCGGATTCCCGTCCGTGGTCTCGTGGCTTCGAACCACCTCGGGTATGTGGACATTCTGGTCATCGGCTCGGTTTGCCCCTGTGTGTTCGTGGCAAAAAGCGATGTGCACGCTTGGCCGGTGTTCGGTCTTCTGGCGCGGTTGGCCGGCACGGTCTTTGTCCGGAGAAAAGCTCCCGCCGATGCCGCCCGGCAGGTGGATGCGCTTGGACCGGTATTGCGCGGGGGGCATCCGTTGGTTCTTTTTCCCGAAGGGACGAGTTCGGGGGGCGAAAGCGTGCTTCCATTCCGCAGTTCGCTGTTCCAAGCCGCGATTGCAGAAGATGTCAAAATGATTCCCGCGGCGATTCATTACCGGGTGGATCCACCGTTCTCGGTCGAACGGGATATCGCACTGTGGGGCGACATGAAATTGCCATTCCACCTTTGGAATCTTCTTGGGATCCGGTCGTTCGAAGCGGTCTTGGCATTTGGCGATCCGCTCGCGCCCGGTCGTGACCGCAAGATGGCCTGCCACCAGCTTCAGAAGGCGGTGGAAAAAATCCACATGGGGATCAGACCCTCGGGGCAAAATCAGAAGAAAAATTGATCGTGGCACTCGATCAGATGGAAGCACAGGAGGCACAGCCATTCGCGGAGCTGTGGGCGAAAATCGTGGCAGCACACGGCCAAATCACGGCTCTTGAAACCGTTGACCAGCGCTTGAGCTATGAAGAGTTGGACGCTTCGGCAAGGGCTGTGGCAAAAGGACTGGTCAAAAAGGCAACATGGCGGGCCGGAGCCCGGATCGGCCTTGAAGTTTCGAAGCCCGGTTTTTTTGGTGAACTGATCGGCGTATGGCTCGCAGGTGGGGTGCCCGTGCCACTTCGAGAGGCGGTGCTGGCCAAGGAACCCGCGCTGCAGCGTCTGATCGATTCAATTTTAGAGGGGCGGGTGGAAACCGCCGAACTATCCTGCAAGCCACCCCTCCCCGGCGAGGAGTCTTGGCATGCCATTTTCTTCACTTCCGGTTCAACCGGTGAGCCCAAGGCCGTCGTGCGGGGATGGCGACAGGCTTATCACGAAGCCCGGTGCTATGCCGAATTGCTCGGGCTCGCGCCGGGAATGCGAACGGCGATGCTGATCGACCCGGTTTTCGGGGCATCCACCAAGCACTTTTTGGGATGCCTTTTGTCAGGATGCCTTCAGTCGTTCGGTTCCCGCTCCACGCGGGCGGGACATGTTCTTTATGGCACGCCCGCCCAAGTGGTGGCCTTTGCAAAAGCAGGGTCTGCGAGTTTCGAGTGGGTCAGCCTCACCGGCGAGGCCTGCTCCCTGCAGGCTTGGCAAGCATCTGCCGGAGCAACCACTTCAAACGGCAAAATCCTGAATGCGCTCGGAGGATCGGAGTTCGGGGTTGCCGCAAACCAGGTTTTGAGTGCCCACTCCGAACGGCCCACATCGTTTTGTGGAGTGCCAATACGCGGCAAGACGCTTGAGGTCACCGACGAAGCCGGATCACCCCTCGCATCCGGCGAAGCCGGCCTGCTCCGGGTGGCGTCCAAAAATCTGGCTGAAGGCTATCTGGTGCCCTGTGGCGACGGGGCGCGACTGGAGCCTTTTCCAGAGCGGGCGGGCCATCGTTTCTTTTCCACGGGAGACGTGGGATGGATCGACCGAGACGGGCATTTTCATCATGCGGGCCGGGCCGGCAAAATGCAAAAGCGCGGGGGGCGCTGGATCGACACCACGCCACTCCGTCGGATTTTGGAGTCCTGCGAAGGTATCCGCGATTTTCTCATCGATTGGCCCGCTGGTTCGCTTCGTCCCTTGGTCTGGTGCGTCATCGAAAAACCATCGACTTGCGGGTTGGAGTCGATTTCCAGCCGTATTTTGGCCAGTGACATGCCCGAACAATTGGTGCCGGTGGAACTCCGCGGCATCGGCCAATTTCCAAGAAACCGGCATGGAAAAATCGACCTGACTGCATTGAGCGGCTCCCGGACCGGTGAAAAAGTTGATTTCGCCAAACTCGAGATTCCCGGCCGCATTCAGCTTGTGGCGGACGCTCTGGAGCGGAGTGACTCTGCGGCCTTGATTTTCCGTGGAGTCCGATCATTGGCTTCGTTCGGCTTCGACTCCCTGTCGATGCATGAGCTTGCGGCACGCCTCTCGGAGCGCACCGGGCACCCTGTATCGCCAGCCACTCTTTTAGCGGATGTGCCGATCGCGGCACTGGCTGCCCATCTTCGGACAAATGCCAAGGCGGCACTCCGGGGTTCGGAAGCCGCCGCCGGACGACCGCTGTTGCTATGGTTTGGCGACGGTCTGGTTGCGCTGCACGGTCGCTTGCCCCGGACTGTGCGACTGGAGGGAGTGGACTATGAACGCGCCACAACGGGATACGAAATCGCGGGGGTGGATGATCTCCACCGGTTCGCCGGGATACTCCTTGAGGCGAAATCCAGCTTGATCGGAGACCACCCCGTAGTGATTGGCGGGTTTTCCTTTGGATCATTGCTTGCCCATGAGGCCGGGATCATTTTTCAGAGGCGCAATGTGCCGGTGGCGGGCGTTTTTCTTGTTGATCCCCCCGACTTGGCTGCCCGCGCCATCCGCACCCCCTGGCGCTGGAGCCGCTGGAAACCGTGGATCTGGATCGCGGTTCTGACACCATGGCGCGGGGTGGCTCCTGCGATTCTTCAAAAGCGATTGTCCCGGGAATTCCGTTTGCTGCATCGTGAACGCCGCCGCGATTGGATGCGGAAATACCGGCCCACACCTTCAGACATCGAGACAACCCTATTCTGCTGCAGGGCTCACCTTGAAGATTCCGCAGCGCTTTTTGGCGCAACTTGCAGGCGGTTGAAAATTCACTCCCTCCCGGCAGAAACCCATCTGGATGTGCTTCGGGAAACGTCCTCTATTGAGGTATGGACAAGCCTGCTGGCAGCAGGGATTGAAAGAGGAGGGATTACCGGCGGTCGGGGTCGAACCGACACTTCGTAAGAAACGCGATTTTGAGTCGCGCGCGTCTGCCAATTCCGCCACGCCGGCTACGCAACCTAACGCATAACGGACTCGCCGGGACGTTGCAACTTGAATCACCGCTTCAAAGGGCCAATGCGCGGCGGGTCCGGCTTTTTTAAAAACCCGTCAAACACCGTTGCCGGAAGCAGAGCAGGAATCACCCGCAGCCCGGGGTGCCGCGATTGCCCAGCGAAGTTTGGCTGGCGTCGAGCGGGGATTGGCCCGGCGCTCGGCGGGGGAAGCCCGGAGAATATCTCCCGCGATGTCCGCATATTGGCCCGTGCGCCAACCGGCTTGAAATGACAACTTCACCCTTCGGTCCTCGCCGGAGTGAAAACTGATCAACGCGGCCCGCCCGCCGGGCTTCAAGCAGCCGGGAATCTGACGCAACAGAGCGTCCAGAGCCGAAAATTCCCCGTTCACCGCGATGCGGACGGACTGGAACACCCGGCGGATCGATTTATCAACCTCCCCGGCAGGGCGGTTTCCAAGCGCCAAGCGAACCGCCCGGGCCAAATCCCCTGTGGTCGCAAACGACTTTCCAGCGATGGCGAGAGCCAACCCGGAAGCGTGAGGCTCGTCGGCATTTTCCTGCAAACAAAGTGCCATGCTTTGAGCCGAGGTGCGGGCGATCCACTCGGCCGCCGTGACTCCGCGCGAGGGGTTGAGCCGCATGTCGAGCGGGCCTTCGAACTTCGACGTAAAGCCACGGGCGGGGTCGTCGAGTTGCATCGAGGAAACTCCCAGATCGGCAAGCAGAACGTCCACTCTGGGGCATCCCCAATCCAGCAGAGCGGTGCTGAGGCCCGCGAAATTCGAACGGGCGGCATGGAAACATTCAGGACCCCAGCCTTCGGCCCGAAGGACCGCCTCCGTCCGGGGAAGCTCCAGCGGGTCGGCATCCAAGGCAAGAAGACGGCCACCGGGTTGAATGGCCTTCAGCAGGGCCCGGGTGTGGCCTCCCCGGCCGAGCGTGCAATCCACCACCAAATCGCCCGGCTTCGGACTCAAGACCTCGAGTGTTTCCCGCAAAAGCACAGGCACGTGGGAACCGGCTGGCGTTTTTCCTGCGGAGAGGACTTTCCCCAGCGTTTCCGGATCGCCCTGATGTTCCTTGTAACGCTGTTCAAAGCGCCGCGGGAATTTCCCGGAGTAGCGGGGACGGCGTTTGCGGACCGGCCCGCCGCTCACAATTCCGAATATTTTTTATTCGAGCCTCGGGCCTTGTCGGCTGGGTATCGGGACTCATTCAATCGGAGTTTGGCATCGATGGCATCGGGCAGGGAAATCCCGGAATTTTCGGCCATTTCAAAGAGTAGGATTGCGATGTCTGCCATCTCGGAGGCAATGGCCTCCCGGCGCGCGGACAAGCGCTCCAGGGATTGCTCCGGCGATTGCCAAACGAAATGCTGGAGCAACTCGCCCGCCTCCGCGCTAAGAGCCACGGCCATTTCCTTGGGATTGTGGAACTCCATCCAGTCGCGGGCATCGCGAAAAGCACAAATCCGCCGGGTCAGACAGGAGATGGAATCAGAGGAGGCGGAATCAGGGACGGCGCTCACCGGGTGCCTTGCATGGCAGCGCCCAGAGCCCCGGCTCCCTCCCAAGAGGCGGGACGGTTCCAAGGGATCGAACCGCCGGTTTTGTGAGCGGATTCAGACTCCAGACCGGCACAACCGGTCAGGATGGAGAGGGCAACGAGTGCGGCGAGATTAAGCGCCAGGGGCTTGATAAGTGACTTCATCTCCGGGTTGGATGCTCATGCCGCGACCGAGGGCGGTGGGCAAAATGTCGGCAATCGAGGAGGCGGGTTCAACGGTGGTCACCCGCACCTTGCCCACCAAGGTGGTGCCCCGGCGGACGACGAGCTCCATGTTCGATTCGACTCCTTGTTTGTCGCCGAGACTCAAAACAACAAAATTCCATGCTTGATTCACGGCCAGGATGCGGCCGGTGATGCGGGTGAGGGCCTGTTTGGTCTCGCGCTCGCGGGCCGCTTTTTCGAGGTTGTTGGCCTTGGTTTGGGCGCTTTCCAGATCGGATTGGAGCTTGGAGTTCAAAGTTTCGAGCTCGGTGATGCGCGTTTTGGATTCGTCCGTGGCGGCGACTTGGGATGCGGCGGCGATTTGCTCGTTCAAGCGGGCGACCTCTTCGGACTTTTGCTGTGCCTCGGCCTTGGCTGCGGCGAGTTCAGCATCCTTGGCGCTGAGTTTGGTGGTGAGATCAGTGATTTGGGAGGATTTCTGAGCCACCTCGGACTTGAGTTTGTCCACCTCGGACTTCGAGACTTGGAGTTGGGATTCGGTGTCGGCGAGCGATTTTTTTGTCTCCTCGAGGCTGGCTTGTTTGTCTTGGGCATCCTTCTTGGAGGCGGCCAGGTCGGATTCCGTTTGCGCGAGATTCGATTTGGTAAGGACGAATTGAGAGCGGTTGAAGAAGCCAAGGCCTGCGGCGGCAAGCGACAGAACGATGGATACAATAACGAGGATTTTTCCCATGAGGAGGTTGGAGGTCGTGCGCTGGTGTAATGGCCAAGGGCCGCGCGGGCAAGTTCGATTTTTGGCGATTGGGGGCGAACTCCCCATTTCGACGCCCCCGGGAACCGCCCATGTTGCGCGCCGTGAAAACCACACCCTTGATTTGGCGCTTGATCATCATGGCCCTGGTGGCCGGCAGCGGACTGGCCGTCTCCTCCCCGGAGGTGGCGCTTCGAATGAAAGTCCCGCTTTTTTCGCCGCCGGGTCATCAACTGAAAGGTCCCGGGGCAAACAGCGAAAGCGCGTTTTTGCTGCCCCACCATGTCGAATTGATGCCCGGTGCGGAATTGCGGCTTCGTCTAACCGGCTCGCCCCTGCTGAAAAGCGGCTCGATTGTCACCATCGAGCTCAACGACCGCACCGTGACGGCATTTCCCTGGGAAAATCCGCCACCCGGGCAAGCTCAGGAGGTTGCGCTTCCGTTGATCGAGGGAGTGTTGCAGCCCGGATGGAACAGGGTGCGGGCGCGGGCGGCACTGGTTTCGAGTTTGGAGGAACCGTCCGGAAGCGACAATCCGGCGGCCTGGCTGCAATTTGAAAACGGCACGTGCATCGAGGTTCCATGGGCCCGCGGGGAGGAATTCCCCGAGTTGGCGCGATTTCCAGCCACCCTTGTGGAAGAGCATCTGCTCCGACAGGACGCACCTGAAGGGGAAACCCTCACGATTCTCTTGCCGGAGCATCCGGACCAGTCCGAATTGAGAACGCTGCTCATTGCCTGTGCGCGCTTGGGACAGTCCAGCTGGATCCGGGCCGGCAACATCCGGATCGGCTCGCTCGCGGATTGGCCGGAATTGAAAAGCCATGGATTTGGGCTGCTCATCGGACGAAGTGGCGAATTGCGAGGCCTGGGTTTGCCAAAGATCACCGGCGACGCCTTGAAACGACTTCAGGAAGGAGAGGGACTTCTGGCCGACTTGGCGGGTGAGGACAGTTGCTCGCGGTGGATTCTGGCAAGCGGGGCTGATCCCGCGGGCATGGACAAGGCAGCCCAGGCTCTTGGCAGCAGCCGCTCGATCAAAAATGCACCCTCAAACCAGTGGATCGTTCAAAACAATCCGGGTGATCCAGTGGCCGATGCGGCAACCGCCTCCAGCCAGGCGGCGAGGGCGGGTGGTTCAATCGGGTTGAATGATCTTTCCGACCTCCGGGCGATCGGAGCAAGAGACGCCCTCTTGAAAAAGTCCGTCGTTCTTGTTCCCGAAGAGAACACGCCGGCGCGGCAGGAAATTCTGAAAATTCTGGGCCTCGAGTGGGGTCGGCGTTGGAGCGAATCTCCGATGCTCTGGCCGGAGTTGGCGACCTACGGAAACGGCAACCCGCCTGCATTGGAGCGCGTGAAGGACCGGTCGGGATATGTTTTCGGGTCCGCGTCCCAGTGGGTGGACGCCTTCGAGAAAGATGGTTTGCTGGCAATCGATGCGGACTCCCAAGGGCAACTTCGATTGCGCAACGAACGGATGGTCGGCAGCACAACAGACGCCGAATGGTGCTTTGTGCAATGGGTCCCCTCCCCGTGGACCGCGGGAGAGGCTTTTGCGGTATTCGGAGGAGCCCGGGATTTCGGAGGAGACGCGCTGGTGCGCACCCTCACGATACCTGAAACCATCGAGCGCGTCGCAGGTTCGGTCGCGGCGGTGGATGTCGATGGACGCGTCGTCTGCTACGACACGCGAACCGCGCAGCCATTTTCCCTGTCAGAAAAGCTCGCGCACGAGGGCCAACAGGCCCCCGGAGCCATCGAGACCGAACGGGCTAGGATAGGCGAAGCGGAAATCCAAGCCGGTGTCGTCGACACATCGCTGTTGATCGCGGGAGCCCTTTTCTTGGGAGGCCTGTTTGCATGGCAACGCTGGGCTGTTCAGCGCCGGAAACAGCGGGAGGTCTTGAAATGATCCGGGCACTCGTTGCGGCCGGTCTGGCCTGTGTGCTGCCGGTGCAGGCGTCTCCCGAGGTGCTCATGGTGAGCGACGCGCCCGCAAAGCCGTTTTCGACCTTGAACGAGATCACTCCGGTGGAACTCGCCCTGGCAAGATTCGGCATGCGGTTGAAATCGTGCTCGACCACCGACCTTACTGCGGACGATCTGGCGGCAGCCGATTACATCGTGGTGATGGGAGTGGCGGAATTTCCTCCGCCTGAAGCCGCGCGGATTTTGAAAGAGGCGAAAAAGCCGATCTTTGCCCTTGGAGCGGCTTGCCCACTGGCAGGAGACGGAATGCCGGTCCCGTCGAAGCCCACAGGACCGGTCGACGTGGGATATCGCGGCGCAACGTGGCACACGTCATTGGACCCCTTTTACCCGGTGCGTTCGCCTGCGGCGATCGTCCTGGCCAGAGCCAGCGGACAAGCGACCCCTCTGGCATGGAGAATCGGAGAGAGGTTTGGCATGGCCACACTGCCCGGTTCGGGGCCATTGTCCCTGATTTTCGCCGATCTTCTGCAAGACTTTTTCCAATGGCGTCCCGCCTGGCCCTCCGGATTGGTTTTGGTGTTGGAAAACTTTCATCCCGGCTGCGCGGCCGGAGATGTCCAACGGGTCGCGGACTATCTGGCGCACCGAAAAACACCCTTTGTAGTGGCGACCCAGATGAGCGATCTCCCCGCAGGAGAGCTCCCGATGCCGAAGGAGGAGTTTTTGGACTCGCTTCGATATCTTCAAAACCGCGGTGGAAGAATGTTTCTGACCGGAGGCGTATCGACCCGGTCCAAGTTCGAGGAGGCGGGGCTTGCCATCGACGGCACCATGACGTCGCCGCCCGGCGACGAGGGAGAAAGGGAAATCGGTCTCGAATCCATTCCGGGCCTTGATCGACGCGATGCGAGGGAGTTCCGCATGGTTCTTCCCCGGCGTGGAACTTCGGGAGGCTGGCACCTGCCGGTCGGCGCCCGGGGAGGACTGGACGGCGAAATGAACCAACACCTTGCCGGGGACTTGAAACAACTGGGAAGCCTGCGCGGAGCGGTCGTGGTGCTGTTGATTCCCGCCTGGCTTCCCTTCAGGGCCCAGCGTGAAACGATCGACACCGCGCTCGCCAGCGGACTGGAGGCACTCGATCCGGTGCAGGCATTTCCTTTCAGCAAGGGGGAAATCCAATGAAGCGGACTTTGATCGTTTTTGTTACACCCCTCGCGTTGTTTGCCGGGGAGGATGCCCGCTCCACGGCCGAGAGTCTGTCGAATCAGGGACGCCACGCCGAGGCGGTGGAATACTGGGAATCGGCCCGCTCCCAAGAACCCGGCAGCGAGGAACTGGCCATGGGCCTTGCCGCCGCACTGGTTTTCTCCGATCGCCAAAACGAAGCCCGGCCACTCTTGGAAGGATTGCGGAAATCGTGGAATCCCGAGACCGTGCGAATCGCTGAAACCAGCCTGCGCGCGCTCGAATCCGCGCGGGAAAAGGAACAGGCGGCCAAATCCGTGGAGGCAAACGCACGGGCAGAGCGGGATCTCCAGCGCCAGAAGCAGGCCCTTCTTGACAGGCGGCAGGCGGTTTACAGGCTCATCGACAGAGGACGGGACGAGGAGGCCGTGAGGGCCATCGATGCTCTGGAAGTTCGGGGCGAGGCGACTCCGGATCTGATGCTCGAGAAATCCCATGCCTTCGAGCGCCTCGGCGATCCACTGGCTGCGATCGTCGTGTTGCGGGATTTGGCGCATCCGGAAAACCCCGACACCCGGCCGCGACGGCAGTTGGCCCATCTTTTGACCAAGCTGGGCCGCCCGGGCGAGGCCTACGAAATGTGGGAATCCCTGCGCGGAGGCCCCGATGACCTTGAGGCGCACAGGGCGATGCGCTCCCTGCCACCGTCGGCCCGAAACGATCAATGGTCGTGGGGGGAACTCGATCTCTACGGCACATTTCTCTCACGCTACGACATTGGAATTTCGACCGGCAAAATGCGACAGGGAACGTTTGTGCCCGGCCTCCGCTGGATCGAGCCATTCGTGCAGGCCGATTTCAGTCTCGACTCGACGGCCGGAGCCGACAGCGGGGGTATTCCCACCATCTACAATGAAAATTTGGCCGGCTTTCATGCCGGGGCGCGGGTTCGACCCTGGGCGGAAAGCGCATTTGTTCTTTACGTTCTGGGAGGAGTTCAAAAAGACCTGAGAGGAACGATTCAGAGGCAAGGCAATTGGTTTCCCGAAGTGATTGCCGGTTTCAACACGTTTCACTCCTGGGGGCCTGGAAGGAACCTCGCGCCGCCGGTTTTTGAAAGTGCCTCTCCCGCCGGAACGGGACCGGACGGGCGAACCGCAAACGGAGAACATCCCGTTTTCCTTCAGTGGCGGGGCGACTGGTTTGTCGAAGCCGGAGCCGACGGAGCCTACTACTCGAGGCTCTCGAACGCCATTGGCTACGGCCAGCTCCGCCAGGGCCTTCGCATCGCCAACTGGGGACGGGTCGCCGCGATGGATGGCTACGCCGTTGAAAACCTCACGATGGACACGCGGGGAAACTACTACGACAACTCCGCCGAGATCGGACCGGGGGCACGTTTTGTGATCAGCCCCTCCCCCGCGACAACCGTCACGGTCAGCACCGACTATGTGCTGGGAACCTATCTGGGTCGAAACGCCGGGGACACCCGGGGAGACACGGCTTCAAACTATGCGGATTTTCGCTTCACCGTCGCACTCTCGCTTCGCTGGTAATCACCATGGACACCTTGCATTCCGTCTTTGTTTTTCTGGCTTACACAGCCGCCGTGGGATTTCTCGTCTTTGGCTTGGACGATCTCTTTTTCGACCTTCAATTCCTGCGGGCACTGCGCCGGAAGGAAAAAGAAACACCCGTCACGCTGGAAGCATTGAAAAACGAACCGGAGAAGCGGATCGCGATCTTTGTGCCGGCTTGGATGGAAGGCGGCGTGGTGGATCGCATGGCGGAATACGCGCGGCGGATTTTGATTTACGACCGCTTCGACATCTTTGTGGGCGTCTATCCAAACGACGAAGAGACGAACGGCTGTGTGGATGCGCTGTGCGCACGGGTTGGCCGCATCAAGAAGGCGACAGTCCCCCATCCGGGGCCGACATCAAAGGCCGATTGCCTGAACGCCATTTTTGAGGAGATGCGCCGACAGGAGATTCCCGGGCGCATGCGCTACGAGATTGTTGCCTTGCACGACGCGGAGGATGTCCTGCACCCGCTGACTTTGAAGGTCTACAACCACCATGTGCCGGATCGCCTTGATATGGCGCAAATCCCGGTCTTTCCCCTGGAATTGCCACCCTTGAGATATTGGGTCGGCAACTCGTATGCGGACGAGTTTGCGGAGTGGCATGCCAAGGATATGCATTCCCGCGAGGCGATTGGCGGCGTCGTGCCATCGGCCGGCGTCGGAACCGCTTTTTCCCGGAGGGCACTGGAGTTTCTCGCTCTCAAGCATGATGGAGGCCCGTTTCGCAACGGCCAACTCGCGGAGGACTACATGGTTGGTCTCGAACTGTGCCGCGCCGGCTACCGCACCGGATTCATCGATCATCCAGTCGAGCGCGAGGCGCGCAAGGGCGAGGGTTCGCCGCGTCGAATCCTGGAGCGCGTGGCCGTGCGCGAGCATTTCCCGACACGATTCCGGGATGCCGTCCGTCAAAAAGCCCGCTGGATCATGGGAACAGCCTTTCAAGGCTGGGAGCATGGCGGTTGGTGGGGTTCCCCGACGGTTCGCTACACATTGCTGCGGGACCGCCGGGCCCCGGTCGTGCATGTGCTGAACGCGGCCGGTTACTGCGTGCTGGGATACGCCGCCTTCGAGTGGATTGTTCAAAGCACAAACCTGCGAAATTCGGTCTATCTAAGGCCTCTTTTTGAGCAAGGCAGCCTTCTGTGGCGGATTGTTTTGGTCGATACCGTGCTGCTCGGCTACCGGGTGGCGCAAAAAGTGGGCTGCGTAACGGATGTTTACGGTCCCCGCCAAGGAATCATGGCGATTCCAAGATATCCGGTGGCGAGTGCCGTGAACCTGGGCGCCACCGCGCGGGCGGCGTGGCTTTACGGTGCGCACCGGATCTTCAACCGTCCGTTGGCATGGTCCAAAACCCGGCATGACTTTCCAGGCGCGGAGGCGCTTGACGAATTCCATGGATCCATCGAAGACCTGCTCGTCGAGCAAGGATATGTAGACCGCGACAAGCTGGACGATGCGTTGAGACAAGCCAATGGGCGATCCGCCCCTCGCACCCTTTTGGAGATGCATCTCCTCGACGAGGATGAGTTTCTTCAAGTCTGGGCGCGTCACTCCGGCCTCCCGGCCCGCACCACTCGACTTTGCGGGCTCAATCCCGGAATTGTGGACACCTGGCCGGAGAAAACGGCTCTGCGTCTCGGAGCCATGCCGCTGGAAATCGACGGGCGGGCCATATGCGGCTTTTCGGAACCTCCTGCGGAGAATGTTATCGCGGAATGCGAAAAGATTCTGGCTTGCCCGGTCGAGCCCGTTTTGTTGCGCCCGTCCAATCTTCAGGGCGTGCGGGAGTTTATCTATCCGCGCCGGCAGGCAACCATGCGGACCCGGGAGGCTTGGGATGGAATTCTCGCCGCACTGGCAGAGGAAACGCGCCGCCGTGTTGAAGAGGATGCCGCCTGCCAACTGCGGAGCGTCGGCGAGTCGCTCACGATGGCGGGAGGAGCAGATGCGGCGGAACTAAGAGAGGCAATGGCGGATTGGTGCGGCGCGGTGCCAGCGGATCTCACAAGATCGACCCTGAGCGTCTCGCTTGCGAAAGCCCTGGGAGGGGTGTTTTGCGAAGTGCAACGGATCATTCCCCGCAGCGACGGGACCATCGCAATTGCTGCTCCCTTGCCGACTGAGCTGAAGGCCCATATCGCAGACATTCTCGGGGATGGTTTGGAATTCGTCACCGACACGCCGGAGCAGTTGCAAAGAGAGTGGTCCGCCCTTCTGCGCCTGCGTCTCGGCGAAGAGGAGTTCGCCAGGGCGCTGACCGCGAGTGGAGAGATTTCACCCGAGCAATTCCGCCGAGTGATCGAGATGCGGCGGCTCATCGCATCCCCGGTTGATGCCCTTTTGGAGCAACTCGGCCTGATCGGAAGAGAGCAGGCTTTGAGAGCGCTGAAGCGCTCCTCGAAACTTCCGGCAGCCAGGCCGGCTCCCGGCGACACAAATGAACTGCTCGCTCCCGGCTTCGCGGAGCGCACCGGCGCGCGGGTGCTTGATCCGCGAAGCGACGGGCTGGTGATGATCATCGAGCGCCTGCTTGCGGAGGACGATCTGCGTGAGATCCACCGCCGCTGCGGACATGCCCCACTGATTTTTAAAATCCCATGAAAAAAACCATCGCTGTCGTTCTGGGCACACGCCCGGAGGCCATCAAGCTGGCCCCGGTCGCCCGCCGCCTTCAATCCTCGGAATCACTCCAGCCTTATGTCATCTGCACCTCGCAGCACGGCGAGATGGCTGCTTCGACCCTTCGGCGCTTCGATCTGCAACCCGATCTCGACCTTCAAGTGATGCAGCCCCGTCAGTCGCTCCACGGACTGACCGCCGTCCTGGCCTCGCGCCTCGGGGAGGCGTTGCAGGAGCGGGAGATCGACGCTGTGCTGGTTCAGGGCGACACCACCACCGCCATGGTTGGCGGGCTGTGTGCGTTTTATCATCGCATTCCCGTGGGACATGTGGAGGCGGGATTGCGATCCCACGACCGCTACTCGCCCTTTCCCGAGGAGATGAACCGCTCACTGCTAGGCCGGATGGCCACCTGGCATTTCGCGCCGACAGACTTTTCGGCCACCCAGTTGCTGCGGGAGAATATCGACCGCGAAAGCATTCATGTCGCGGGCAACACCGTGGTCGACGCGCTCGAGTGGATGATTCAGAGGAGTTCCTCCCGTCCCCTTCCGGCAGGAGTTGAGGACGGGCGCTCGCGCATGATTCTGGTGACATGCCACCGGCGCGAAAACCACGGACAGCCCCTCCGATCGGTGGCGCTGGCCGTGCGGCATTTGGCGGATGGGCACAGCGATTTGCGGATTGTTTTGCCCCTGCACCCGAATCCTGCGGTTCGCGAAGCCGTGCTGCCAGTGCTGGAGGGTAGCCCGCGGATCACAGTTTGCGAACCTCTGGATCACGAGGATTTTTTGGCTCTTCTGCAAAGGGCCTATTTTGTGTTGTCGGATTCGGGAGGCGTGCAGGAGGAGGCCACCGCGCTGGGCAAACCGGTGCTGGTTTTAAGGGAGGAAACCGAGCGCCCCGAAGGAGTGGAAGCCGGCACCTTGCGCCTGGTGGGCACCGACACGCCACGCATTTTACGGGAAGCCGAAATCCTGCTTAACGATGCGGATGCCTACCGTGCGATGAGCCGGGGATCTGGCGTCTTCGGAGACGGCCATGCCGCCGACCGCATCGCCGGCGTTCTCGAGCGGCATCTGGGCGGCGGTGCGGGAGACCCGGTTTTATCGAAAGGTTGGTTATGAACAGCCCCCTGCCGCCAACTGTTTTGATCGATGACGACCCGGACGTTCTGGCGAGTCTGGGCGAAGTCTTTCGGGCATGGCCATGCCCAAGGATTGTTTGCCACGAATCGCCATTCGAGGCCGGCGCGGATGCCCGGGAGGCCGGGTTGGTGGTCTGCGATTACCGCTTTCCAGGAGCGAGCGGAGTCGAGTGGATTCGTGGATTGCGCGGGAATGGATGCCGCACGCCGGTGCTTCTCTTGTCGGGATCACCCGACCATGGAGCCGTGCTGGAGGCGTCCGGTCTCGATGCCTGCTGCTTTTTGGCAAAGCCGTTTTCACTGGATCAACTCGCCGGGGCACTCAGGGGCCTCTTGAGGAGCCTTGAAACTCAGTAATCGTCGCGCGGAGGAGCGGGTGGATTGGCGGCAGACCCAGGCGCCCCGGGCGCCCCGGGAGGTTCGCTGCTTCGGGAAAAGTTTGCCAGCAAGCTTCCCAATCCCGCCATTCCCCCCAAGGCGACCACAAACACAACGTAGCCCGCCGCCATGTGGAACCAGGAGGGATCGGTCAGTGCGTTTTTTCCAATCGCGAATTCCGACCCGAAAACGATCGTTCCCAATGTCAGCATCAGAATGCGGGCGAGATTGCCAAGGATCGCCAAAGGGGCCGAAAACGCGAACAGCACGAGTTTTTGCCACCACGATTTCAAGGTGAACTGGGCGTAAAGAGCGCTCACCATCATCAAAGCAAAAAGCGAGCGGATGCCCGAGCAGGGGTCCGCCACGTCCACGGCGAATTTGTGCCCGGCCGGAATGCCCAAGCCGGGGACAGGAGCGGAGAGAATGCCGGTGCCGTTTCGCACCACTTCCAACCCAAGGGTATCCAGCACAAAAACCGCCCCGTGCGACATGAGCACCCGGAGAGGGAACGCAATGTAGTTGTCCAAAAAGGGCAGCGGCCAAGCAAAGACGAGAAACAACAATGGAAAGGCAAATGCCAAAAGAGTGCGCCCCCCGAGAAGGAACCAGACGCTTCCGATGAGCAGTCCCTGACACGCAAAAAAGCCTAAGTAATGGGTCGACATGCGGTAGCCGAGCCAGAAGAGAACAGCAGAAAAAACCACCACTCCAAGTCCGGCGAAAGAAGTCCCCACCGAGGGAACCGGGGAGGCTTGAATCAAATAAACAAAAATTCCCAAGGCCAGCGGCAGGACCAAAAAGCAATGTTGCCAGTCCTCACCCTGGCCGCAGATGTTCGACCATTGCTCGAAGAGAGGCACGCGCACCGCCCCGTATCCCTCCGAATAGGGCAGGAAAAAAAACAGCAGCGCGGGTATCATCCAAGCCACCACCGCCAACGCCAGCCAAGCCGGGGATGCATGCGACCGGATTTTTTCGATATAACCACTCATGGATGCCGAGGAATGGACCCGAAAACACCGGTGGTTTCAATGCCCGAGGCATCGTTTTTCACCGGATGAAGCGACCAGGCGCCTTCCGCCAATGCCTTTTGAATCGAAGGGCGCCGGGATTCAACAGACTGAACAAAACGGTTTTGATCACCGAAATCCGCCAACCGGAATCCAAGCCGGGCCGCAGTCGTGGGCAGATCCATTTCCAAATACCAGTTGGCCAGCGAGGCGTCGGCGCTGACCGCCTCCCAGGCGGCACGTTTCCAGAAGTGGCCGGTGCCGAGCATCGAATAGGCCGGTTCAGACGGGTATGTGCACGACACGCAACTTGTCCAATGGGGGTGGGTGCTTCCATCGATGCGGCCCAAGTGGTAGCCAAGAACATCCGCACCGCGTTGGGCCAACCGCTCCAACACGCGGCGCGAAAGATCCGAGCAGAGCGGCAGGTGGTCGCCCTCGTGAAAAAGAACGTGGGTGTGGGGCGCATCACGCAGCCAAGCCGAAACGCGATCGAAGACCTCCCGGTAGCTCTGACGGTCGCGTTGATGGTCGCGCGTGCGGTGCGCCTTGCCCGCGAGGAGAATTTTGTTTTTGGCAGTCAACCGGTTGAATTCGACGGAGGGCCCTCCGTAGATCAGAAGCAGATCCTCATCAGCAAACCCTGCCGCCCTCCACAACTCGAGAATGCGGGCTGCAATTTCAGGTGATCGGTGCTCCATGACAACCAGCAACACCCGTGCTTTTTCATCCAGTGGAGAGGATGGATAAACACTTGGCTCGTCCGGAACCGTCCAACCAATCTCCTGGCACCAGTAGGTGAGACGTTTCTGAGGCAAGGGAACCGGGATCACATGGCTCTCAAAACCCAGGGTCCACACACGGCCTTCCCACGCCACGACCAGGCCGCGGCCAAGTTTGCGCCCGGTGCGACAGTCCCGGATCTCGGAACCAATCATCCGAAAAAACGCCACGCCGGCGTTGCGCAGGGCTTGTTTGAAGGCTCGAAACATAAAAACCAATCGGCGAATCCTTATGGGATTCGCCGATCAGCGGACTTCATGCAAGCGAAGTTGGAATTTCGGTTTTGAGAGGATCTGCGCTTGGAGCTCTTCAAACCGACCTCAAGCCCTGCGGCGGGCCAGACGGAACATGATCAAGACCACCCCCATGCCCAGGAGACCCAGGGTGGCTGGTTCAGGAACGATCGAAAGGTTGTTAAAATACATTTGGCGCTGGTCAACCCCAGATTCCGTGGCGTTGAAATAAAACTGGAAGTTATCTGCCCGTCCGGCCAGACCGGTAAATGTGTTGTCGTAGCTTTCCGAACCGTTGCGACCCGTTCCGTAGACACGGATGCTCGTTTCGGAAACTTGCTGGAAGTTTAAAACAAAGGCTTGGGAGCCATAGTTGGTGAACATATTGCTGCCATTGATCTTGATCGTGGCAGAGTCACCCATATTAATGTTCAACAGCTGGGAGCCACCGCTTTTGAGGTTGAATCCCCGATTGGAGGAGGCGTTGAAGCTGTCGTAATTCAAGCCCCACTGGAAGCTGAACGTCTCGCCGTCTTGGAGAGCTTGGCTGAAACCGCGGCTTGCATCGATGTTCGCCCCCGAGCCAATCGGATTCGCATAGAAGCCCCACGAATTCGAACTCATGCCGGAGATTCCGGCCGCTGAGGGATCACCGATAAACGTTCCCGCCGCACCGCTGCCGGCCGTTACAGCAAAGCCCCAGCCTCCAAAGCCCGTGCCGCCATTGGCGCCATTGGATGCCCAAGCCGGCTCGCCAGATCCATTATAATTGCTGGCATCGTCCGAGGCGATGATGGCAAAGGCTTGGGAAGCGGCCAACGAGGTGGCCAGCACACCGAGAAGGAGGGTTTTTTTCATGTGTATGGGGTGGGTTGGGGTTACGGGGATATAAATTCCCAATTTGAACGTTCCTGTCAACGGGGCGGGAATGCTCCTGCAGCGGAAGAGGCTGGGGCGGGGAGGCGAAAAGCCGCATCTCGAATCGATTTGAACGATTCAACAAAACGCTCGCTCCGAAACGCCCCGCATGCGTTGACGCGTGCGGGGCGAGTTTCGATAGTGCCGGGCGCATGAACAGTCTCCCACCGTCACCACAAAAATCCAATTTCAAATGGTGTCTTTTTGCTGCGGTCCTCGGATGGACCGTGGCGATGGCCTGCGCGGCCGGCGAGCGACGCACTCCCGATTGGGCGCGGGATGTGGTGTGGTATCAGATTTTCCCCGAGCGGTTCCGTGACGGCGATCCTGCAAACAACCCGGGGCGGGGATCCTTGGAGTGGCCGATTGTGCCGACCGAACGGTGGCGGATTTCCCCGTGGACTGCCGACTGGTATGCGCGCGACGCCTGGGAGACGGAACTGGACAAAGCGGCGGACCTGGACCCCTCGCCCGCCTTTTACAAGGCCGGGGTTTTCGACCGTCGTTACGGCGGCGACTTGCAAGGAGTGATCGACAAGCTCGACTATCTGAAGGAACTGGGCGTCACCGCGATTTACTTCAACCCGGTCTTCTACGCCCGTTCGATGCACAAATACGACGGCAACAGCTTTCACCACATCGATCCGTATTTCGGCCCCAACCCCAAGGGCGACTTCGCGATCATGGACACCGAAACCGCCGATCCGGCGACATGGAAATGGACCTCGGCGGACAAGCTGTTCCTGGATTTGTTGCAGCAGGCAAAAACGCGCGGTATGCGGGTGATCATCGACGGCGTCTTCAATCACACAGGCCGGGACTTTTTTGCCTTTGCCGACCTTCGCAAAAACCAGGAGAAGTCGCCCTACCGCGAATGGTATCAGGTGGAGTCGTTCGACCGGAGCGACACCACCCGGAACGAGTTTTTCTACCGGGGATGGTGGGGCCACAAAACACTTCCGATTTTTGCAGCGACCCCGGATGGAAAAGACATGGCTTCTGGCCCCAAAAAATACGTCTTTGACATCACACGGCGCTGGATGGATCCCGACGGGGACGGAGACCCCTCGGATGGCATCGACGGATGGAGGCTGGATGTCGCCGACGAGCGGCCAGCAAAATTCTGGGCCGATTGGAACGCCCTGGTCCAATCCATCAATCCCGAGGCCTACACCACCGGCGAGGTGTGGGGGAATCCTCTCGAGATGATTGCGCACGGTGGCTTCTCGGCGACGATGAACTACTACGGGTTTGCCATGCCGCTCACAGGCTTTTTCATTGATGAAAACCTGACCGCATCCCGTTTCGCGGCGATGATGGATGAGCGACGCAACGCGTTGCCGCCCGGCACCGCCCCTGTGATGCAAAACCTCATGGACTCCCATGACACCGACCGGGTCGCCTCGATGGTGGTGAACGGCCACAACCACGGAAATCCCGACCACTTGGATTTCAACAATGCCAGCAACGCGCGGGCGTCCTCCGGTTACCAGATCCGCCGCCCCGACGGGCGCGAGCGGGCGATCCAGAGAATGATCGCGTTGTTTCAAATGACCTATGTCGGCGCCCCCATGATTTACTACGGCACCGAAGCCGGGATGTGGGGCGGCAATGATCCCGACGACCGCATGCCCATGGTTTGGGAAGACCTGCATCACGAACCGCAGGCCATCGATCCCCGCGGGCATCCCCGCCCGCCCGATGATATCGGATTTGACAAGGAATTGTTCACATTTTACCGGACGGCCATTGGACTCCGGCGCCAATATCCGGCCCTCCGTCGTGGCGACTACCGTCTTCTGGGCGCGTTCGACGACCAGAAAACCATGGCCTTTGTCCGCAAGGACAGCGATTCCGCGCTGGTCGTGGCCTTCAATCGCAGCGGGTCGCCGCAAACGGTCTCGTTTGATTTGGAGCCCGACGAGGCGGCCCGTCTCGCGGAGGCCAGGGAAGTTTTCAATTCCATCGGCTACTCCAGCGGTGTGGAATGCAATCTGGTCGGCCGCCGGATGACATTGTCCCTGCCAAGCTTGACCGGTGCCGTGTTTTCAAAATTCTAAAATCCCCCACCCATGACGATGAAAAATCCCACCCCGATGAATCTGCTTTCGCTGTGCAACATGAGCTTTGGATTTTTTGGAATCCAATTCGGCTGGGGCCTTCAGATGGCCAACATGTCCTCGATCTATCAAATGCTCGGGGCCGACGAGGCTTCGCTGCCGTTGCTGTGGCTCGCGGCGCCGGTCACAGGCCTTCTGGTGCAACCCATCATTGGCCACATGAGCGACCGGACGTGGTGCGGTCTTGGTCGTCGACGCCCGTATTTCCTGATCGGCGCGGTTCTGGCCTCGATCGCGCTGGTGTTCATGCCGCATTCCTCGACGCTTTGGATGGCCGCCGGTCTGCTGTGGCTGCTGGACGGATCGGTGAATATCAGCATGGAGCCGTTTCGGGCGTTTGTCTCCGATCTTCTTCCCGAGCAACAGCGCACCCAGGGCTTCGCGGTGCAAAGCCTGTTCATCGGCCTCGGGTCGGTGCTGGCATCCTCGCTGCCGTTTGTTCTCACGGAATTGTTCGGCGTGGCGGGAACCGCCCCCTCGGGACAAATTCCGCCCGCGGTGCACTGGGCATTCACCATCGGCGCCGGGGTCTTTCTGGCGGCGGTGTTGTGGACGGTGGTCACGACGCGAGAGCATCCCCCGGCCGACATGGAGGCCTTCGAGCGGATGAAGGCCGAATCGGCGGGGCCGCTTGGATTTTTGCGCGAACTCGGCGAGGGCCTGGCCTCCATGCCCCGGACGATGCGCCAACTCGCCGCCGTGCAGTTTTTCACTTGGAGCGGGCTTTTCTGCATGTGGATTTATTTTTCACCGGCGATTGCGAGTCGCATTTTCGGAGCGGTGAAGGGACAACCCGGATACGAGGAACTCGTGGCTCAAGCCGGCCAGTGGACCGGGGTTTGCTTCTCGGTTTACAACGCGGTGTGCTTCGTTTTTTCGTTTGCCTTGGTCGCCTTGGCCCGGCGTGTCCCGGCGCGGACGCTTCACATCGCCTGCCTCTCGCTGGGAGGTCTGGGCCTTGCCGCCGTGCCGTTCCTGCCGGGCAAGGATTTTCTTTTTCTCTCGATGGCCGGAGTCGGAATCGCCTGGGCCTCGATCCTCTCGATGCCCTACGCCCTTCTGGCCAACTGCATCCCGGCCGCCAAAACAGGCTTCTACATGGGTGTCTTCAACTTCTTCATCGTGCTGCCCCAAATCGCCATCTCCCTCGGACTGGGCGAAGCCTTGCGATTTTTCCCGGCGGTGGATTCGGCCATGATCGTCATGGGGGGCGGCTTTTGCTTCCTGCTGGCGGCGGGCCTGACGTTCCGGGTGGGCGGCAATTCGCAATCCTTTCAACACTGACCGGAGGTTCAACTGTTCAAAGAGAAAACGTCTGAGACTTCGAATGCCCGGAGTCCTTTTTTTGAAAAGCCCCTATGAGAAAAACTACCCATTCCGCATTTACATTGATCGAGTTGTTGGTCGTCATCTCCATCATTGCCATCTTGGCCGCACTGGCCTTTCCGGCCGTTAATGGCACACTGGACGCAGCTAAAAAAGCAAAAGCCAAAAATGACGTTGTCCAACTGGTCATGGCAGTGAAGGCCTATCAAACCGAATACGGGCGCCTGCCCACCGAAGTTGTCTCCAGCGGAGACGGACCGGAAGCCAGCCAAGGGTGGTTTCAGAGCAACAATGACCAAATCGTTCGCGTGCTGACTGGAGAGGATTACAACAATCTCAATCCCCGCAAGATTGTCTTTCTGGAAGCGCGGCCGGCAAAAGGCAACAAGGACGGAGTCGGCACGGATGGCAAGTTCTACGACCCGTGGGGAACCCCGTATGCCATCAAGCTCGACACAAGCTACGACAACAACCTCGAGTATTACGGGACAAGTTCCGTGAACAACCTTCGCCTCACCGCGCTGGCAGTGAGTTTCGGGAAAAACAAGGAACAACAAGATGTCACGAAATCGACCGATGCCAAGGGGCGGGTGGATGATGTTGTGAGCTATCAGTAGCCCCCTCGTTCCCTACGACACCCCCAAGAGGGCGATCAAGTTCAAGGCGGCGGCAAAGAGGGCGGCTCCGAGGAAAATGCAAACCGGCAGGGTCAGCACCCACGCGAGGAGGATATTGCGCACGGTGGCCATTTGAAGTCCCGAGGCATTCGCAGCCATGGTTCCGGCGATTCCGGAGGACAAGACATGTGTGGTGCTGATGGGAAGACCAAAGTGGTCGGCCACCATGATGGTTGACATGGCCACAGCCTCCGCCGAGGCGCCTTGCGCATAGGTGAGGTGGTCCTTGCCGATTTTTTCACCGACGGTGCGCACGATGCGCTTGTAGCCGATCATGGTGCCGAGTCCCAAGGCAAGGGCGACCGCGTATTTCACCCAGTCGGGGATGTAGTTGGTAAGTGCGTCGGCGTGCTTGGCCAAGGCCATTTGATTTGTGCGAACAGCAGGATCGTTGTCGAGCTTCCCTGATTTATCGAGTTTCTGAATCGCCTTGGAAACAAGGTAAAGGTCGGTGCGGATGTCTCCGCGCTCATTCGGGGGAAGGCTTTGGAAAGTCTCGGCGTTTTTGAGCCGCGCGCTTATGTCGTCGCACATACCGGCGAGAGCGGCGAAAACGTCGGCATCCGGCTTTCCGGAAGGCTTGATGAAGGAGGAAAGAATATTATTGGCCTCGGTGCCTTGGATGCGGCCGCTGCCGGATTTTTCGAAAATCGCCGAGAGCGCCTCGGCCTCCCGGGCGATGCCCTGAACCGTTTGGTTGTCGGCGGACATCTTCAGCGCAAAGGTGCCCGGGAGGATGCCAACAAGGATCAGAACAATGAGCCCCATGCCCTTTTGGCCATCATTCGAGCCGTGGGCGAAGCTGACGCCGGTGCATGTGAGCATGAGGATGCCGCGAATCCAAAGTGGGGGGGCCTTTTCCCCCTCGGGGGCCCTGTAGAGTTCGGGATTTTTCACAAGGACCTTGAGGACGATCAGCAGAAGGGCGGCAGCCGCGAATCCGATCAGCGGAGAAATCAACAATCCGAGACCGACCTCTTGCGCTTTGGCCCAGTTGACTCCATCGGTGACCGAGTGGCTGGGACCGATCAAGGCATTGGCCACGCCGACACCGATGATCGATCCGATCAACGTGTGCGAACTCGACGCCGGCAGGCCCAGCCACCAGGTTCCAAGATTCCACACGATCGCCGAAACCAGCAGCGAAAACACCATGGCGAACCCCGCCGAGGAGCCGACGTTGAGAACCAACTCCACTGGCAGGAGGGCCACCACACCAAATGCCACCGCTCCCGAGGATGTGAGAACGCCGATCAGGTTCCAGATTCCCGACCAGACGACGGCGGGAGTCGGTTTGAGCGTGTGGGTGTAGATGACGGTGGCCACGGCGTTCGCCGTGTCGTGAAAACCATTCACAAACTCGAATCCCAGAGCCATGCCGATGGCGAGCACGAGGAAAAAGTAGGTGAGAAACGTTGGATCCGAGTAGGCGGTCGCGAGTAGTTCCATGTGGAATTGGTTAGCGGGAACCGCCCACATGGAGCAAACGGATGTTGGTAACGATTCCGACAAAATCACCAGTTCAAAACCGGACGGTCGAGGCGATTCCGGATTGGCGAATGGCCATTTCCTCAAATCCCGCGGGTGTCAGGTCGTCGTATCCGGACAGGTGCAGCAAACCGTGAATGCCATAGAGGAGGAGCTCGGCGGTGGTCGAGTGACCGAATTCTCCCGCCCGTTCGTGCGCCACCGGCGCGCACAGCAAAATTTCCCCGTATGGAAACGTGATCACATCGGTCGGGCCTCGAAGATTTAAAAAATCCCGGTGAACCCGGGCCATGGCGGGCTTGCCGAGAACGGTGAAATGGACCTCGGAAAGGGTGTGCAGCACCGCCTGACGGGAAATGGAGGACTCGAGGCAGGGCTCAAGGGCGGCGAGCAAGCCCCTGGACAAGGCAGACCGGTCGTATTCCACGGACCGGCAGCGGCAGGAAACAACAATCCCGGGCCTCACACGCTGAGAAAATTCGAAAGCAGGGATTTTCCGTGCTGGGTCAGAATCGACTCGGGGTGGAATTGAACACCGAAGACCGGATGGATCTTGTGGGCGAGGCCCATGATTTCGCCCTCTGCGGTTTCCGCCGTGATGCGGAGGCAGTCCGGCAGCGAAGCACGACGCACGAGAAGCGAATGGTAGCGGGTGGCCTCAAAGGGGCTGGGAATACCGGCAAAAACGTTTTCTCCGGTATGCAAAATCGGAGAGGTTTTGCCGTGCATGAGACGGTCCGCCCGCACCACCTCGCCGCCATAGACCTGACCGATGCTTTGGTGCCCGAGACAAACTCCCAGAACAGGCGTGGTCGGGCCAAAAACGCGGATCACATCGCAACTCACCCCCGCTTCATTCGGCGTGCAAGGCCCCGGCGAAACCAGAATCCGCTCGGGAGCCATTGTGCGGATCTCATCGATGCCGATCCCATCATTGCGGCGGATGAGAAGCTCCGCGCCGAGTTCGCCCAAGTATTGAACCAGGTTGTAGGTGAACGAATCGTAGTTATCGATGACAAGAATCATGGGATCATGCGGGCATGGTCGATGGCGCGCAGTCCGGCCATGGCTTTGTTGACAGTTTCCTGGTATTCGCCCTCGGCGGTCGAGTCCGCGACCACGCCGCCACCGGCTTGAACATAGGCTTTGCCGTCCTTGAGAACGATGGTGCGAAGGGCGATGCAGGAATCGTGATTGCCGTCGAAGCCGAAATAACCAACCGCGCCGGAGTAGGAGCAGCGTTTGCTTTTTTCAAGGCTGTTGAGAATTTGCATGGCACGGACCTTGGGAGCTCCCGAGACGGTTCCCGCCGGGAATGTCGCCCGCAGCACATCGAAAGCACTGCGACCATCTGCCAGGCGCCCGGAAACATGGGAAACGATATGCATGACGTGGCTGTAGCGCTCGATGGTCATAAAGTCCGAAACCCGCACCGATCCATACCGGGCGATGCGACCCACGTCATTGCGGGCCAGGTCGACCAGCATGAGGTGTTCCGCCCGTTCCTTGGGGTCCGCGAGGAGGTCGTCCGCATTCGCCTGGTCCTCGGCAGGCGATTGTCCCCGACGCCGAGTTCCCGCGATCGGACGGATTTCCACGAGATCGCCAGTCAGGCGCACGTGGACCTCCGGAGAGCTTCCCACGAGGGCATAGCCACCGGGACAGCGCAGACAAAACATGTAGGGCGACGGGTTCACGAATCGAAGCGCGCGGTAGAGGCTGAGGGCATCTCCGGAAAAAGGCGTTTCAAAGCGCTGGGCGAGCACGATCTGGAAAATATCCCCCGCGCGGATGTCCTCTTGGGCGCGATGAACCATGGCGTGGTAATCCTCGCGGGTGGTGTTCGAGGTTGCAGGAGACGACACGCCGTGCAATGACGTCGGGAGGGGGGGCAGAGCCAGCGGGCGGCGCAAGGCGTCCAGGACCCTTTCGATAGCCGCCACCGCACGGGCGTGACACCCGGCACGGTCCCCTTCCCCGGGAAATGTGAGGCAGAGAATGCGCAGGCGGCGCTGGCGGTGGTCGAAGGCCAGAACGGTTTCCGGCACCATGAAAAACAGGTCGGGAATGCCCAATTCGTCCGGAGGAGGTGCCGGAATGGTGGGTTCGAACCAGCGGACACAATCGTATCCGATGTGGCCCACCGCACCGCCTGAGAAATTCGGCAATCCAGCGACCGGGGTCACCCGGTAGGGCTGCATCCATTTTTCCAACTCCGCCAAGGGGTCGGCCTCGGAAAGGAAGGTGCGTTCGACTCCATCCTCGCAAATGGTCAAGGTTTTTCCCCGGGCCGAGAATGTCGCCTTGGCACCGAACCCGAGAAATGAAAACCGGCCGACGTGGTCGTTTTGCTCCGCCGATTCCAAGAGAAACGAAGGGGCCTCGGCACAAAGCTTGGCAAAAACTGAAACCGGCGTTTCCGAGTCCGCAACAATCTCGCATTGCACCGGAACAAACGGGGCACTCCCGGACAGAAACTCCTCAAGGGTCGGCGAGACGGCGATCATGAAAACGACACGCGGGGGGCTTGGCGCTCGGCGGTTTCCGTGACGGCAAACAGTTCGGCCGCCCGGAAGCCGAAAAGACCCGAAAGAAGGTTTGCCGGGAAGATCTCGCAAGCCGTGTTGTAAGCCATCACGGCGTCATTGTAGGCTTGGCGGGCGAAGGACACTTTGTTCTCGGTGAATGTGAGTTCCTCGGTGAGCTGAAGCATGTTTTGGTTCGCCTGCAGCACAGGGTAGGCCTCCGCCACGGCGAAGAGCCGCACCAGGGCACCCGTCAATCCGGCCTCGGCGGCCGCCAATTCCTTCATTGCCGCAGGATCTCCGGGTGACGAGGCGGCACGCACCCCCGCGTCGCGGGCAAGGGCCCGGGCTTGAACGACCGATTCCAACGTGCTTTTCTCGTGGTCCAGGGCGCCTTTGGCCGTTTCCACAAGGTTCGGGATCAGGTCGTGGCGGCGCTTGAGTTGAACATCGATTTGCGCGAACGCGTTCCGGAAGCGGTTGCGCAGGATGACGAGCCGGTTGTATTGACCGACAACCAGCATCAGGACAAGGCCGGCTGCGGCAGCCACCACGAGCAGGAATACAAAAGCGGTTCCCATCCGTATCATTTTGCACAGCCCGTGAACCGCCTGCAACCGCAAACCCCCTTGCAAATCGCCACTTGCCCGGAGGCGCCCGGCTTTCTAATTTCAAGGAAATAATGTTCATCCGAGACACAGACCACAACGGGCCGTTGACATGGATGGGCGGGTTTCCGGTTTATGTGAGCACGGTGATAGCCGGAGTGCATGGGGTGGCATTGATCCTCAGCGCCCTCGCCATGGCGGCCGGTTCGGAGATGCTTTTGCAGACATTGGGGTTCTCGAGCATGGCCGTTGGGCAACAGGGATTCGTGTGGCAATTGTTCACCTATGCCTTCATCCACACACCCCCCTATTGGATGTTTCTCATTGAGCTTTACCTGCTGGTGGTCTTCGGTCGCGAGGTGGAAAGCCACCTCGGACGGGCCGCGTTTATCCAACTCTACGCCTCTCTGGTGCTGGCCCCCACGGTCGTTTTGACCGCTCTTGGGTGGGCTGGTTGGAACACTGTGACAAGCGGATCCAGCGCCCTGCACTTCGGGGTTTTTGTGGCGTTCGCCTTGATTTACCCCACGGCCGAGGTCTTTTTCTCGATTCAGGCGCGTTGGGTGGCGCTGGCCCTGCTCGCCATCAACTCGCTCCAGTGCCTGGCGCTCTCGAGCTACGACGCATTGGCCGTGCTGGCGGTGGATTGCGTGACCGCCTGCCTTTTTGTCGGGTGGCGGTTGGGACGCTTCGACCGGCCCAGCGCACCACTGAAGCGCCCTCCGGTGTCGTCGACCCGGCGACAGGAGAAGCGGACGCCGGTGGATGACAATCCGCTCGACGCCGTCGATCCGATTCTGGAAAAAATCTCCCGCCACGGAATGGGCAGCCTCACGGCCCGCGAGCGGGAGCGCCTCGAAAGCGCACGCAGCCGCCTGCTTGCCCAGGACCGCGATTGATTCCATGTCCCACGCCGCCACTCCGCCCGCCGAAAAACAGCTCGATCCGAACCTCAAGGATCCTTGCTACGTCAACGCCCTGTCGCATTTCTACCGCGGGGAACTCGGGCGGATCATGATCTGGCGCCAGCGCCTCGATGTCACCACCACTTGGGCGATCACCACCAGCACCACCATCATCGGTGTGGCATTTTCGATTCCCGGGGTTCCCCACATCATCTTTTTTTTCAACCTGACCCTAGTGTGGATCATGCTTTGGATCGAGGCCCGGCGCTACCGGTTCTACGACGCCTTTCGCGGGCGCGTGCGCATGCTCGAGTCGCATTTTTTGGTGCCGATCATTTCGCAAAGCCCGAAAATCCTCGATGGCGAGTGGCGCCGCCTCGTGTGCGAGGATCTCATCTTGCCGTCTTTCAAAATCACCAAGCTCGAGGCTGTCGCCCGCCGGATGAAGCGGAACTACGCCTTTATCTTCGGAATCGTGCTCCTCGCCTGGACCCTGAAGATTTTCATCCACCACTCGAAGCCGATCTCCACCTTTGGCGAGTTTTACGAGGCGCTCGCGGTTCAGCAACTGCCCTCGTGGATGGCCTTCACGGCTTATGCCGGCACGATTCTGGCGATCGCGCTCTTAATGATCTTCATTTTGCGCAGCAGCAGCGAGGAGGTCACCGAGTTCGGCCAGTCGAACAGTTCGCTATGGAAAATCTAAAGCCCGTGGAGCGCCTGGCAGAAATCGTGCAAAGGTTGCGCGCCCCCGACGGATGCCCGTGGGACCGGGAACAGACGCACGAGAGCCTGCGGGGACTTCTGGTCGAGGAATGCCACGAGGTGGTCGAGGCCATCGAATCGCGCGACGACACGAACTTGCGCGAGGAACTGGGCGACCTTCTTCTGCACATCGTCATGCATGCGCAGCTCGCCAGCGAGCGCGGGGCCTTCGCGCTATCCGATGTCGCCGGGACCATTTGCGAGAAAATGATCCGCCGCCATCCCCACGTGTTCGGCGGAACGCAAATGGACGATTCCGAGGCGGTCTTGAAGCAATGGGATGAAATCAAGCGCGCCGAGAAGCCCCACCGCAAAAGTGCGTTGGATGGCATCGCAGGCGGTCTTCCCGCCCTTCTGAAAGCCCAGACGGTGCAAAAAAAAGCAGCCCGCGTCGGCTTCGACTGGCCGCACATCGAGCCGGTTTTTGAAAAAATCCAGGAGGAAACGCTCGAGGTCCGGGAGGCCTTGGCGGGTGACGATAACAAGGCTCTCGAGGCCGAAATCGGCGACTTGCTTTTCTCGGTGGTGAATCTGGCACGCAAGTCCGGAGTGGATGCCGAAACCGCGCTGGGAGCGACCGTGCGTCGATTCACTCGCCGGTTCGAATTTGTCGAGCGGAGCATTGAGGCGGCGGGAAAAACAATGACAGGATCCACCTTGGAAGAACTCGATGGCTTGTGGGAGCAGGCCAAAAAGGCATGAAGTTACGGATTCTGAATACCGGCGGCAGGCGCTCCGGAATCCCGGGCGGCGGGATGATCCGCAACGCGACCGATTGGTTTGGATTCGAGGCCTCCACCCGCGCCCTGAACGGGTTCGCCGGGCGCCCCCGGCAGCAATGACTGGCATCTCCGCATTCATTGTTTGCAAAAATGAAATCGCCGCGATGCCCCGGTGTCTGGAGAGCGTGGCTTGGTGCGACGAGGTCGTGGTGGTCGACTCGGGATCAAGCGATGGCACCTTGGAATTCTGCCGTGCGCGAGGGTGCCGGGTTTTTGAGAAGACCTGGAACGGCTATGTTGAGCAAAAGGCGTTTGCCCTCGCACAGTGCACAGAGCCTTGGATTTTGAATCTCGACGCGGACGAGGAGGTGTCGCCGGAGCTGCGGGATGAAATCCAAAGCCTGCTTCGCCGCGATGCCGCATTCCCGCTGAGGGAGGACGGCTTCGAGTTGATCCGGGTGGTGTTTTATCTCGGCCGGTGGTGGCGGAAAGGCGGTTGGCATCCGGAATGGAGATTGCGCCTGGCACGGCGGGAGCGTGTCACCTGGCACGGGGAGGAGCCGCACGAACACGCCCGCATCCCGGGACTGGCGGGTCGGCTGCAGGGTGAACTCCGCCACTTCACCTACCGTGATCTCACGGATCACGTGCGCCGCCTCAACACGCACTCGACCCAGGCCGCCGAGGCACTCCACCGGAAGGGACGGAGAGCGCGGACGGGAGATTGGATTTTACGGCCGGCCGCCCGTTTTTTCAGGTTTTACATCCTGCGAAAAGGCTGGTGCGAGGGGTGGCCCGGGTTCGTGGCGGCGGGAATGGAGGCGTTTTACGCGTTTCTGAAATACCTCAAGCTCGCGGAACTCTCGCTCACAAAACGGTGACGTTCCGCGGGGCGGCGTCAACTTTTGCCAGGCGCCGCAGATGGCGCTCCTCGCCGCTGAAGCAAGCCTCCAAAAACGTGCGCACCAGATCCCATGCGACCTCGACGCCCACGGTTCGACCGCCCATGCAAAGGATGTTCATGTGATCATCCTCGACACCCTGCCGCGCCGAGAAGTGGTCGTGGATCAGGCAGGCACGAACTCCCCCCACCCGATTGGCGCAAATCGATGCTCCGACGCCGCTGCCGCAAATGGCGATTCCACGCTCGCAGGTTCCATCCGCCACGCAGCGCGCCATGGGAAGAACGAAGTCCGGGTAATCGTCGCCGGGGGAGAGTTCATGCGCACCAAAGTCCACAACCTCATGGCCGAGTTTTTTTAACCGGGCGACAAGATCTTCTTTCAAGGGAAATCCCCCGTGGTCGGTGGCAATGGCGATTTTCATGCTGCGAGGCATCCGACATCCTCCGCCCGTTGGCAAGATTTCATCCGGAAAAAATCTGCTTTTTCGAAATCACGGGACGGTTAGGTTGGTTGCGGGAGAACGGCCTTGAAATCGAAAAATCCTGCATCATCCAAGGAGGGAGGCCCATTGTCCGCGGTGGACGGGGATTTGCGGGCTTTGCGTCAATGGAAACTGAGGGCCGAGGGGGTCATGCTTGCAGCCGGGCAGATCCTCCGCGAGTGGGACACCTCCTCCGACGAATCGGTCTACTCGGGAGCGACCGAGGAGATTCTTGGCATCCTGCCGCACGAACTGGGGGGCGGCTTTGAAACGTGGCTCGAACTGATCCACCCGGACGACCGGACCGCCTACCGCAAGGAAATCCAACGCGTCCTCGTCGAAGGAGGACCTTTTGAAGCTGAAGTGCGCATTCGCAAGCACAACCGCCGCCACCGGCAGATTCTGGAACGCGGATACTTTATTACGCCTGGACATGGTGGCAGTGCGGTTCTGACCTCGGTCATCAATGACGTCACCGAGTTGCGTGAGATGGAGTCCCGACTGAAGCAATCGCAGCGCGTCGAGGCCTTCAGCCAACTCACGGGGGGGGTGGCTCATGATTTCAACAACATGCTTTCCGTGGTCATCGGCTACACCCAGTTGATGCTGGAGGAGAATGCCATGAACCCCGGCGAGCAGGGCTTTTTGCGCGAAATCGAAAAGGCTGCCCTCCGCGCATCCTCGCTCACCAACCAACTCTTGGCCTTCAGCCGCCCGGCCCCGGTGAGGCGGGGCAATCTGGCTTTCAACGAACTTCTGGTGGAAGTCGTGAAGATGTTGAAGCGTCTCTTGGGAGAGCAGATCGAACTGGTTATCGAGCCGGGTGATGCGCTGCCTCCGGTTCAGGCGGATCGAAGCCAGATCGAGCAGGTTTTGATCAACTTGGCGGTCGCCTCGCGCGAAGCCATGCCCGATGGCGGGAGGTTGGTGGTCGCGACCCGTTGCGAGGTCGTTTCCGAGGCACTCACGATACGTGAGACGGTCGTTCCTCCCGGTTCCTACGTGGTGGCCCGGATCACGCACACACCGGTGACTCATCGAAGCGCAGGGAAGCCGCTGGAAAGACACAAGGCGATCGGCACCTCCGCAGGGATCATTGCGGAGAACGAGGGCCATCTTGCCGTGTATCCAGCGGATGATTCCTCGACCCGGGTGGATCTGTATTTGCCCACGGCGGCCGATCCACGCGCCGCCACGCCCGCCGGGATTCCCGAGCGGATTTCCCACGCCTGCTCGATTCTGCTGGTGGAGGACGACTCTTCCATGAGGCAGTTTGCCAAGACGGTGCTCACCCGCGTAGGGCATCACGTCATAGAAGCGGAGGACGGGCTGGCTGCCCTCGCGACGTTGCGCAGCAACCCCGCCTTCCGGCCCGATCTGGTCATTTCGGACATGGTGATGCCGAGGTTGGGGGGGCTCGAACTGGTGCTTCAGCTCAAGGACCTGTTGCCGGAAGCCCGGTTTCTTTTAATCTCTGGCTATCCCGATCAGCAGGCATTGGCGGAAAAGAAGCGCACTGCAGCAGCATTTTTGAAAAAACCATTCGCGGTCGGCGAGTTGATTTCGATCGTCGGAAACATCCTCGAAACCACCCGCGATCAGCAGTAAACGAGCAACTGCCGGGGCAGGGACGAAGAGCGGTTGAAGTTGCGGATTTTTGCGATCGTGCCTTCGTCCAAATGGTAACCGTCGGACACGAGCAGGACACCGGCCGGATTGTAAATGCCTGTGGCAAGCTGCATTCCGACCTGAAGTTCATCGACCATGACCTCCCGCACGAGGCGCGGCAAAGGAGTCGCCTGGGCACAGCGCAGGAAAAGGCGCGTGGCATCGGGGTCGAAGGCGGTGCCAGACTGCTCCAGAATGCGGTCGACAGCCTGCTCCTGAGGAAGGCCACAGGTCACATAATAAACGACCACGGCAAGGCAGCGCGCGGTCCAAGGAATCATTTCGCCCGCCAAGCCGTCCGGGAACCCCGTTCCGTCGTAGCACTCGTGGTGGGAGCGGATTGTTTCGCCGACCGGTTTGAGCAAATCAACAAAAGAAGCCAGCGTTTGGCCATGAATGGTGTGGTTGAGAAATGCCGTTTTAAGGTCGGGACTGAGATCCGATGAATTGTTCTGAACAGCCGTCATGGAGCCGTGGGGAACGGCGGTGAGTCCGATGTCATAAAGGCGCGCACTCACATCGAGCACATGGCGCTGCTCGTCGTTGAAATACTGCGTCTCCGACATGGTGCGGCAGATTTTGGCAGCCGCCTTGGCCTGCTCGCCCAGGAGGGGATTGAATGTCGTGAGAATGCGCTGGCAGAGCTCGAGCGAGCGGCTGAAGTTCGTCTTCATCGCCTCGTGGGAGAAGTCGATTTCCTTTTTTCCAGCCTCGAGCTCGCGGAGTTGGCGCTCGAGTTGCGCATTGGCTTGGGAAAGACGGTCGTTGAGTTCCTGGGATTTTTTTTCGAGGGCCTGATTCGACTGGATCAACTCGAAGCGCTGGACCGCATTGTGAAGTGTCGCGATCATCTCGGCCGAAATCCACGGCTTGGTCACGAAGCGGAAGATTTCCCCGCTGTTCACAGCCGAGGTCACGACGTCGAGGGATTTGATACCGGTGATCAGAATCCGCGAAGCGGCAGGTTGCATGAGCGCCAGACGGCTCAGCAAGTCCGCCCCCATCATATCCGGCATGTTGTGGTCGGCGATGACAACTGCGATTCTTTTCTCAACAGCCAGATGAAGGGCCTCCTCACCGGTGGTGGTGCAATAGGCTTGGTAGCCAGCGCGCGTGATCAGATCTTCGAGAACCTTGAGAATGATCGGATCGTCATCAACACAGAGAATGGCATGGGAGGTGGTGTTCACAGATTTCGGGTTTAAGGGGTGAGGTGCTCGACGGGAAGACTTATCAGGCAAAAGGTGGTGAGTTCAGGTCCGGGAATAAAAAGCAGGGCTCCTTGGAGTTCGCCGGCCAGCAATTCCACTTTTGCCATCGAGATGTCGGAGGCGCCGCGTCGCTCGAGGTATTCATCCACCTCACCCGCGCCGGACATCGTGCCCGGGAGCTGGAAGCCCACCGCGGCATGGTCGCTCAATCCCCCAAAACCCGCCTGATCAAAGTGGCCGCGCAACTCGAGTGATCCCCAGACAACCAGCGGAATGCGCATCTTGACAGCTCCAAAAAATCCGCGGACAGAGACTGCCAACGCCAAAAGCGCGGTGCGAAACGTGTGCTCGGCACATTTGATGTAGACGGTCTCGGAGCAAGGCAGAATCTCAAGGCGGGCAGTTTTGGGGAACAGAATGCGAAGCAAATCAGCTTGAGAAGCGGCCAGGCTTTCCAAATCATGATAGCTGACCTCACGCTCGGCCGCATTGAGATGAATACGCGTGGCCCGGTCAACCAAGTCCCGGAGGCGTTCAACGCCGGCTTGCATCTCGGCCAACATTTCGGCAAGCGGATGCCCACGGTCAACGAGTTCGCGCGAGGCATCGAGATGAAAAAAAATTCCGGTTAGAACATTGTTGACATCATGGATGAGCCCGGGAGTTAGTTCGGCATTTATTTCCTGGGAAGAACGGCGAAGAGCCAAAGCCCCATCGGCAGGCACAGGCGGGTGGGCAGCTCCGTTCATCGCTAGCGAGTCGGCTGGGGAACTGGAACAGGCGGAGCCAGCGAGGCAAAAGCCTCGTGGGCGACGAAGGCGGCATAAAGGCGCGGGCTCTGGAGAATGATTTGGTTGCCACTGCCATTTTCACGCTCGCGACCTTTTTTAATGGTCGAACTGATGTAGCGCATTTGAAGGCCAGAGTCGGAAAAATCCGTTGCTGCTTGGGAAACCTCCGGTTCAGCGGAGTCCACGATGCCATCGGCCATCCACAGCACATTCAGCGACCGGACATCGACAATTTTGGTGCGCACACCAATCGCCAGCGGGCGATAGGGACGGAAGACAGTAAAATCGGTGAAGAGCACCGCATCCGCTCCATATTTGTTTTTCAGCATCGAGATCACAGCTGCCGGAATAATTTCGGCGGAACCCACCGCTTCGCGATTGATGGCTGCGAGCATGTCGGCGCGACTCACTTGCACGATTTCATATTTCACAACCTTCGAGAGTTCCGCCCGGAAAATTCCGTCCATATCGCGCTGGGTGTCGTCAATCGGACGCTGGGAATAAATCGGCAAAACCGCCAGACGCCGCATGCCGGCGGGCCAGGCAACCCCCGGGTTGGCCGTCAGGTCTTGGGCGGGCAATTGCTGGATGCGTCCGGTCTGGGCTGCCTTGGAGGCTTTGTCATTAAGGGCTTTTTCTTGCCGGGATGAGCACGAAGCCACAAAAAAAAGCAGCAAGAGAAAGAAAACGTGTTTCAGCATGAAATAAAGTGAGCAGTTTTCATGCCGTTCCAAAATCATGAAATTTTGCAAAGCGGGCTAGGCCGGAGGCGCACGCCATGAAGAGGCCTGGGGAGATTTGCGCGATTCGGAAAAAGAAATTTTGAGCGAGGCGCCAAGCGGAGGCAATTATGGCTCGGCGGGTGGTTGCCCGGGAGGATTCGATGAGGCAACTGGTTTGGCGGCACCGGCACGAACGGCTTGGGCGGCAAGGCGAAGTTTCCCGAGATTTTGCTTGGTAAGGGAGGTTTGAGGATTGCGAATGGCTTCGAGGTTTTGCGCCTTGATTTCCTCGTAAATTTCGCCACGGTAAATGGGAATACTTTTGGGTGCCTCGATGCCGATCCGAACCACATCGCCATCGATCCGCTTGATAATCAGAACGACGTTGTCGCCGATCTGGATCGTCTCGTTGATTTTGCGGGAAAGGGTGAGCATGGCGGCGAATCAGGCGGTTTCATCGATCAGCACATGGGCTGTCGAAAAGTCCTGGTAGTTGAGCAGCACAACCTGCTTGCCGATGCGTGTTCGGCGATTGATCAAGATGGGCGCCGCAAGATTTAATGTCACTTTTTGAGGCTCGTAGGACTTGATGGTCGCAACATTCAAAATCAAGGGATTCGCATCCTCTCCCACCAAGCCCAGAAACTCCGCATCCGGATCGCTGATATCAAGTTTGTATCCATCCACAAGCCCCACCGGTTCTACGGCTGGGATTTGAATTTCATCGCCTTCGATGGAGCGCAAGACGACGAAAGGAAGCGTGTCGGGATCGACAAAAAGCTCAAACTTCTGAAAGTCCGGCAGGCCAATAAGACCTTCGGGCATCACAAATTTGTTGTTGGATTCGTCGGGAACGAATTCCTGCTGTCCCGAGATCGATGCTTCTACCAGCATGTGGAAAATTTAACCCGACTCAGCGCAAGTAGTCCAGCAAAGAATTACCCTGGATCATGGCACCACTTTGAATGGCCGCTTGATAGGCCATTTGAGCCCGGTTGAGGCGAACCGTCGCCTCGGCAAAATCGATATCAGCATCCGTGGAAATCAATTGCTCTGTGCCCTCATAACGGATTTCCAAGTCTTTCATCGCTGTCTCGAGCCGGTATTGCACACTGCCCGCACGAGACATGGTCGAGAGCATTTTATCTTCAAAATTTCCATCCCCGTCGGTTAAGCGGGTGCGCGCGGCGAGAACGGCATTGGCATCTTGATTTTTCAGGGAGTCCCGAAGAGTGACAAGCTGGTTGAGCATCGCCGCCATGTCTTTGTTTTCCGCCGGATCGGTAAAAGTCGAAATGCTGCTGGTCTCGGAAATATTGATTTCCGCGACGGTTTCGCTGCCTTGATAGGTGAAATTGGAAATGAAACCATCGGCGTCGCGATCCGCCTTGAATGGCGCAGTGGCAGAGCCCGAAGCATCTCCGGCAAAGAGATAGCTACCGCGCAACTTGGTATTTGCCACATTCAAGCCTTGTTCGATCAGTTGGTTGATTTCGGAGAATTTCGCTTTGAAATCCTGCTCGCTGGTGACGCCCGAGACATTACTGGACAGCTCGGTGGCGCGCGTGAGCAGGTCGCTCATTTGGTCGAGGGTGGAGAACGACGTCTTGCTGATTTCCAAGCCATCAATCGCATTGCGATAAAATTGCTGGTTTTGTTTTTTTTCAGCCCTGAGATTAAGGACACGCTGCATGGCAGGCGCATCATCGCTGGGAGCCGCCAATCGTTGGCCGGTGCTCAGTTGAACCAAGGCCTTGTTTTGCTCGCTGCCAAGCGATTGAAGACGGCCCAGAAGAGTATCGGGGAAGGAATTAAAGGTGACGCGCATGGCTTGTAGTATTTATTAGCCCACTCCGAGGCGGTTAACGACTTGTTCAAGAAGAGTATCGAGCACGTTGATATGCCGGGCCGAAGCTTGAAAACTCCGCTGAAACTTCATCAGGTCGGTCATTTCCTCGTCTTGGGAAACACCGCTGTATTGGTCACGATTGCTGATGGCCATTTCTTGGCTGAGTTCTTGGTCTTCCAAGCGGATGTTTGTCGTATTCAGCGTCTGGCCAAGCTGGCTGACCGTGCTATTAAACGAGGCAATAAAAGTGCCATCGATTTTATTGGCGGCTTGGGTCGAAAAAACTTGGTTTGCCAGTCGCGCGACAGCAAGGGCTGCTTCATTCGCGCCTTGATTCGTTGTTAAGGTTGCGGAAAGACTGGAGACCGTAACCGAGGGATCGACCGTTACAGGAATGTCATTTGTGGATGCGGCAAAGAACGCGCGACCGTAAGCCGAGTTTACCGACGTTTTCAGTTGAGACGCAAGGTCAGCAATTTGATCACGAACGGCTTTCACATCCCCATTGCGGGCTTGAATTTGGGCTCCCAGACTCCCGCGGGAAAAGTCCATCTCAACGCCCCCGAAGGAAAATTTACCGGTCGTATTGTTAATCGTGACCGTAGCGTCGTTAGGAACGGCAGAGCCGGCCACAAGAATCGTTGATGATCCATCGGCTGCACGGGCAGTCACTTTGATTTGCCCATTTCCATCGGGGATATTGGAAAAACTCACATCAAAATACTTGGATAGCTCTTCCAATTTGGCCTGCCGTTGATCTCGCAAATCCACCGCCGAATAGGGCTTCACATTTTCTGCCTTGCCGATGGCTTGGTTCAACTCCGCCAAATTTTTGAGGATATCATTGACCGCAATGAGGTCGGTATCGATTTGCGCATCGACATCCGATTGAACGGTGGCCAACCGTTCGTCGGTGGAGTTAAACTTTTCCGCCAGAATTTGTGCTTTTTGGATCAAAAGTTGTTTGACCCC
>CAMCXK010000018.1 GCA_945883435.1 Chthoniobacter flavus
AAAAAAACGCACCGCCAATTTTCGCTGGAACACCTTTGAACACCGCTTTTCCGAAGATCAGGAATTCGAGGCGTTCCAAGCAGCTCTTGAGAGCCATATTGGAGGTTGGGGGCAAGACAGCTTGCTCCAACTCTCTCTCGAAGGCAGCCTCGGCATCGAGATTTCGCGCCGCTTGGAGGAACTTATCACCTCTTTGGAAGCACGCCTTCTTCGCGTGAAACTCGACCATCGGGTGGCCATCGCGCCGACCGAATCCGAAATCCGCGCCCTCTCCAACCGTCCAGACGACCCGCTTATCCGGACCGTTGCGGAAAAACTCAGCGCCCTTGCCAATGGCGAACAAGGAGACACCGCGCGACTGGCCTTGCGCGAACTCCACGCCGCCCTCCGCTAAAGCCCACCTCCACACCCCATACTTTCCATGCGCTTTATTTCACTGGTAGTCCGCAACTATCGCATTCATCAAGATACCCGTATCGACTTCGATGCCTCACGCCACCTCATTGGCGGCATCAACGAGACCGGCAAGAGCACAATTGCAGAGGCCATCCACCGAGTGCTTTTCATGCGCTACAAAGCCGGTGGTGAAATCCAAAAATCCATGGTTTCCGGCATCCACTCCGGCCATCCCGAGGTGGCACTTGTCTTTGAAGCCGCCGGTGAGACTTGGACGATTGAAAAAACCTTCGCCGGTCCTGCTCGCAGCACCGCCCGGCTCACCTCAACCAGAGGAATCAGCCTTCAAGGCGACGAGGCCGAGGAAAAACTGGCCGAAATCACCTCCAATCCGGACGGCCCTGCAAACCGCGAAACCGAAATCAACACCCGCTGGGCACACCTCTGGGTTTGGCAAGGCAAGTCCGGCGAGGACGCCTCCACACACGCCGCCGGGCACCGCAGTGAACTCACCCAACGCCTCCAGGAGTCCGGCCTTGCCTCTGTCATGCAGTCCGCCGCCGATGAGAAAACCCGCGAAGCCGTCTGCGCGCTCCACGATGCGATTTTCACCAAGACCGGCGTGAAAACCGGTTCCCGCCTCGATCTCGCCACCAAGGCTCTCAAGATAGCCAACGACCAACTCGCCGAAGCCACCGCCCAAAAAGCCCGCCTCGAAGACGCCGTGAAAGACCAAGAGGCCGCAGCCAACGATCTTCAAGACGCGGAGGCGGCGCTTCCCAACCTCCGCACACAACTCGCCACTCATCAAAATACCCTCACTCAAGCCCGCGACCTGCGCGTGGAGGTGGACAAGCAAACGCTCCTCCACACCCAGGCCGAAAACACCCTGAAGGATCGAACCGATGCCGATGGGCAAATCCTTAGACTCCAATCCGAAATCGAATCCGACCAAAAGTCTCTCGATCCAGAAGAAAAGAAACTCGCTGATCTCGCTGGGCAAGCCACGACCGCCTCTGAAAAGGCCGATGCGGCACGAAGAGTTGCCAACGCCTCCTCCGAGGATCTGCGAAAGACCCGTCGACGGCATGATCTCGCCACCGCTTGCGTCCGTAAGTTTGAAACAGCCGAAGCCCTCGAGGGCCTCCGTCGGAAAAAAAAGGAAATCGATGAGGTCAAGGAATCTCTCAAAGTCCATGAGAAGGACTTCGCGCACCTGCCATCCGTTTCCGAAAAACAGCTTAAAGACCTCCGCAAGTCGGAGTCCGAGCTCAGCCAAGCCCAAAGCGCACTCGACGCCATCGCCACGGGAGTCGAATTGGTCGCATCGCCTCAATCCGTCTCTCTCAATGGCCAACCCCTGAAACCAACCGAGCGGCAAGTTGTAACCGAGGCCTCCGAGATTTCACTCCCTGATGGAACTCGTTTGCGAATTCTTCCCGGCGGCGGCACTTCGCTGGCGGAAGCTCGCAGCAAGGTCGAGGAACGCGCCAAAAAAGTTGCCGATCTCCTGAGCCGACTGGCACTCCCCGATTCCACGCACGCCGCGGAGATTTTTGCCAAACGGCAGGCTCTTGAAAACAAGATCGAAATCACGCAGTCCCGCCTCAAAGATCTCGGGGCCGATGCCCTTCCGGCAAAACTCTCTGAAGCCGAAAAGGCCAACGATGCCGCAATGGCCGAGGTCAACCGGTGGCAGGGCGATCTCTCGTCAGATCAATCCCCCGCCATCCTCCCCCTAACCCTTGATGATTCCCGCGCTTGGGAAAAGGCCACCCGCTTGAGCCTCCAAACCCAAGAAGATCAGGATAAGAAGTGGGTGGCAGAAGCCAACGCCGCCCTCAAGGACTCGCAAACAAAAGCCACAGCCCACCAAACGGCATCCAAAGAAGTCCAAAAAAGCCGGGATGAACTCAAAGAAAAAAAAGGCAAAGCCAGCGTCCTCGAAGAAATCCACGGCGATGCCCGCAAACGCGCGGCTGACATAGAGGTTGCCAAAGAAGAAGAGAAGAAGGTCAAAGAGGCCCGTGCAAAAGTAGAATCCGCCCTGGCCGACCTCGATCCCGAGCGCCAAGAGCGGGAGCTTTCCCGCCTCACGAAGGTAATTGAACAACAAGAGGAAAACAAACAAGACGCACGGGAACGCCTTGCTGCTGCCAAGACCGTTCTCGCCTCGGAGGGCACCTGCGACCCCGGGGCCGACCTCCTCAAAGCCAAGGCGCGTCTCGCCACAGCCTCCGAGGAACACGCCCGTGAAAAGCGCCACGCCGATGCCATCGCTTTGTTGCACCGCCTCTTCACCGAGTCCCGGGAATCTATCACGCGCAGCGTCACCCAACCGATTGCCGACCGTGTCACCGGATACTTGGAGTGCCTCTTCGGGCGTGGTGTCCGCGTCGAAGTCGATTGGTCGGAAAGCGAAGACAAGCAAACGATCCACCTCCAGCACCCCGGCATGCCCCGTTTTGCCTTTAAAAGCCTCAGCGGTGGCGCCAAGGAACAGGTTGCTGCCGCTGTCCGCCTCGCAACGGCCGAAATCCTCGCCGCCGCCCACAACGGCTGTCTACCGATTCTCTTCGATGACTCCTTCGCCTACAGCGACCGGGATCGCATCCAGTCACTGCAATCCATGCTCGACCTCGCCGCCTCCCGAGGCCTTCAGGTGATCGTCCTCTCCTGCACGCCGGCCGACTACATCGGATTTGGAGCCACAGCGACCGCTTTGAAAAAACCTCAATTCACAGGCAAGATGCCATCCGGAGATATCGACCGTTCATCAATTGAACCTGAGACTGCGGAAGGTTTGGCATCCGTGTCCGTCGATCCCCATCGGGCGGAGCAATTCCTATCAACTCTCCGGGAGGCGGGGGGAAAATCCGGCAATGTCAGCCTGCAGACCACGCTGGGCTGGGACGATATGACCTACACTGCGGTGAAGGATTCCCTCGTCCGCTCCGGGCAAATCTCCAGAGGCCAAGGTCGAGGTGGAAGTGTTTCGATACTTTGAGTTTTTCCTTTGGAACGAAGGTTGATTTTTCACCCCCCTGCCTTGTTGCAGCAAACACCACATCCGTCTATCGATCATTCCGGCTGCAATGAAAAAATGGATCTCCGCCCTCCCGGCTTTTCTGATTCTCCACACATGGCCTGGTTCGGCCCTCGCGGAGGTGCGGAGCCTGCCTGCGCTCCCGGTCGCAAGCCAAGTCTCCAACGGCCTTCACGAGGTGGTGGTGACCGGCCGCGGAATGACTGACGAGGAGGCCTTGCGGGCCGCCTTTGTTGTTGCCCTCGAGCGCACCGTCGGCACGATCATCCACTCCGAGACCACGTCGACAAATTTCACGATCACGAAAGATGCGCAGACGCTTCTTACCAACGGCTGCATCGATTCCTACGATGAAATTTCCTCGGGAAAATCCGATGGTCTTGTATCGAAAACAATTCGCGCAAGGGTCCGGCGTGGACTGGTGGCGGATTGGGTGAAACGCTCGGGATGGACTGCCAGCGGGGATTTGAGCGACACTTGGGCACGCCTTGCCACATCCATCCAAAGCCGCAAGCAGGCGCTCGCCATGCTGCACGAGAAGGTCCCTCAAATCCGCGACCGGCTTTACAAAACCGCGCTCGTCGATCTGGCCACAGGCCGCGAGATCGATCCCTCCGCAGGCGTGCCCCAGCCCTTCACCGAGGAAAATCTCGATGACGAGGTGCTGTGCGTCTGGGCCGCCGCCTTGAAGCCCGACTTCGAGTTTTGGGAAACCCATGCCGCCCCCCTGCTCGCGGCCTGCCTGGACGCCCTCTGCGAAAAAAAAGCCCGCCTTTTTCTCAACATGGACACCGCCCCCGCGGCCACCGGCGAAAACATTTCACGCGCTCCCTGGAAACGCTGGCAGCGCATCCGGGAAAACATGCCTCCGCCTTGGCAAAATGCCAAACCTGTCACCGCCCCTGCGAATGCGCCCCACTGCATAGCCCTCGAGACCCGCACCACGCACCCCGAGTGCCTCGATTTGACCCTCTACTTCCTGACCGCCGAGGTTTACGAGCGCGTCATGCATCCTCCCGAGATTCAAAATGCTGAAGGAGAGGTCTTGGCCCGTCCCGAGCGCTTCAACTCGCTTCGCAGCGGCCTGCGCGCAAAAATCCACTTGGACAACGACACCTCCCAAACCTTCGCTGTTGTCCAACGATCCCCGCTCTTTCACAGCATGTCCCTGCCCTGGACGGGCCATGTCCAAGCGTCGTATTGCGGCCCGTATTTTTTTGGGGAATTCTTTGCCGACGGGTGGGAATCAAAGTCCGCCTGGCCCGATTGGCACGGGCCCGTGCGCCCCGAACAAACCACCCCCGGCTTTGCGCCATTCCTCATCGGCGGTCACCGAATCCTCCGCGCCGATGGCGCTCCCGCGTTGCAATGGAAGCAAGCCATCGCCAACCAGCGCAGCCACCTCATGACTTCCATCCCCGATTGGCAAACCGATAGCGAGGTGCTCGTCCCCCTCGTTTTCAAAATCAACCTCTCCGATCTCCGTCGCATCCGTCGCCTTTCCGTCGAACCAATCACCGGCGCGCCACCCGTGGAACCCAGCCTTGGCGACAAATTTTTCAAATTCCTGAAAACGTTAGGCAAGTGAATCTTATGTTTACACCGAGCCTTGCTTTCCAAGGGGCGGATCGCCGAGCGGCTTTTCACCCTCCAGCTTTCAGCTTTTGCTCCCAACCCCGCCACCCGCCACAGCGGCAGCTTCGCATTTTCTCCACCATCCTTCCAAAAAAACGTCTTTATTCGTGAAAATTCGTGCTTTTCATGGTTCTATATCCTTTTTTAGAATCATATTAACATGATTAGAAATAATTGATTGATAGAGGCCTCAATGCCTCGCTTGAATCTGGAGGTTTCGCCGCTTGGCACTATACGCCGACAAACTCAGTTTGTTTGCCTGCCGATTCAGCCTTGCTTCAAAACGTCAAAGGCCGCTTCCAGCGCCCCGCGCAATTCCGGGGCTGTGAAAAATGGCGGCAAATAGCCCGGGATGGCATTGAGGGTTCCCGCTTTTGTTTCGAGCAAATTCTGTGAAGTGCTCCGGTTTCGAGAGATCGCCAATTCGGAACCGATGCCAGCAGGGCCCGAATCGGGAATGAAAAGCAAGACATGCTCGTTCTCCTCGTCCGCTTCGACGGTGATGCCCGCGTCCTTCCAATCCGCCCATTCTTTTGCTGCAGCGGGAATGTCAGGAGCCAACTCTGGAGCGGGATCCTCCAACCTTTGGCCACCATATTCCGTGAGGAAGCGACTATACACAATATCAAGCGAATGAATGAGTCCTTCCTCCGTAAAAAAATCGGGAATAAAAAACTCGATCGGGTCGTTTATTTCATCCTGATCCTCCGGGCCCATCGAGTAGGTGGCGGATCTTCGTTCGTGTGGAATGTAAATATTCAGAACGAAACTTTTTTGCATGACATCGTCCACAATCCTCGCCGAGGCGTGTGTGCACTTGCATAGCTCAGTGTAAAAATTGTGGGCTTGAAAACTGCTGGAAACCTCGATTTCGGGATTTGTCTGCTTGGCCCAAGCGGTCATCGTTTTGTGGATATTCATGTGGTTGAAAATCGGTCATCCCTGCCTGGATTCATTCAGATCAACAAGGATTTCGCGGTCTTTGGCACCGTCTTTGGGCCCGACGATGCCGCGAGACTCAAGGATATCTATCACTCGAGCGGCACGGGTATACCCCAGCTTGAGCCTTCGCTGCAGCAGTGAGGTGGCAGCACGGTCTTCCGCCCGAATGACTTCGAGGCACTTTAAAACCAACTCCTCGTCCTCCTCGGTGATTTCTTCTTCCGGGAGCGAGTTTTGATCGACCGCGTGGGGAAGCCAAGAGCGGACGGGCTCTTCAGGACGGGAGTTCAGTAGTTCGTGCATCCGTTGAAACTCCACAGCAACGAAGGCGACGGCGGAGCCAAAAAGTTTGGAGATGTATTCCGAACTCAGAATGGTCGCGTGAAGCGGCAGGGTGATACGAAAAACGGGGGCTCGTGATTCGAGGCTCAACTCGAAATGGCCGATCGCAATCAACGCGTTGGCGCCCGTAATGCGCTGCAGAATTTCGAATCGTTTCGGATTGTCAGGAATGGCAAAAGGAGCCTCCACGCGAATTTCAAAAAAATTTCCCTCAACGCATATCCCAACCTGCACCGGTATTTCTCCGTAGGGCGAGGGACACAAGACATCGACTCGTTGCGCTTGGGAGCGGACGATGTGGTCCAATCCAGAGGATTTGGAAAATTCAAGGATCGCCTCGAAGGCGGTTTCGGCGGTGTCAGGAGAATTTCGTTTTGATGGCATGGTTGAAGCTGTCCTTAGCCTGAAGGCTGCTCTTGGGCAACCGGCTCGTTCAATTCGTGATTCGAGCCTATGCCCGTTTGTGGGGCGGTGCTGAGCGGTTCGCCCTCTGCAGCGTCGATAACTGCTCACAGTATTTCTGGCTGATCTCCGCAAGTCGGAGGGTGGTTTGGGCAAGCTTGTTGTGACTGGACCTTGCTTTTCTCCCTATCCGGAATCCTCGGGGAGTATGCCCTTATTGAAGTTCGGTGTGCGCGGCCCACTGGTTTGAAAAGTGATTTTCGGGCGTTGCCGCTCGGGTTTTTCCCGACCGCCTCTTCCATAAAGCGCAGCGCATGTTTCCCGAGGCCTGCCGATTGCGCGCGGGAGTCGATTTGCGAGAGGTTCGCAGCGATGAAAAAAACACCCGTAACCCGTGCCATGAAGCCCGTTCCACCCCGTTCCACCATCGCCAAAAAACGCCCTTCCGGGGGCTCAACCAAGCCCTCCGCGATTCGCGTGGCCCTTGCTGACGACCACACATTCGTCCGCGAGGCCCTGCGCTCGCTGCTCTCCGGCGAAGAGGATGTCGAGATCGTGGCCGAAGCGGACAACGGCCGCCGGGCGATCGAAATCGCCGAGCAACTCCACCCATCGGTGCTGCTGATGGATATCGGAATGCCGCGGCTGAACGGACTCGCCGCCGCACAACGCATCCGCCATGTCGCGCCGGAGGTGAAGGTGATCCTGCTCACGGCATTCGGCACCGACCACTACATTCAGGAGGTCGTGAACAGCGGCATTCCCGGATATTTGCTGAAGGATGCTCCGTGCGATCTTCTGCTGCGCGCGATCCGCGAGGTGGCCAAAGGCCATACATTTCACAGTCCCGCGATCTCGCAGCGCATGCGCTCGATCGTGGACACGCAGCCCAATGGCGGCAAATCCCCGGTCAGGCTGACCACTCGCGAGATCGAAGTCCTCCAGCTGATCGCGGAGGGGGCGGCCAACAAGCAGATCGCCGCCGAACTCGAAATCAGCATCAAGACGGTGGAAAAGCACCGCCAGAACCTGATGGACAAGCTTCGCATCCACGACACCGCCAGCCTCACCCGCTATGCCATTTCATCCGGAGTGATCGATAATGCGGTTCAAACCGCCACTCCGGTCTGAAACGAATGCTCCCAAGCCGGGCGGATTCCGGGTAGCATCCTGGAATGGACTTGTGGAGCGAACACCGGGACTTTCTCGAAAGCCACGGGAGCCTTTTACTGGCGACCTACCGGCACTGGACCGGGCATGATCTGATCGTGCCCGGCGACAAAGCCTCCAAGCGGCTTTTCGAGGTGGCTTTTCCCGTGCTGTCGTATGGCCCGGACGCGGACCAAACGCTGAATTACGCCAATCTCTGCGGCCTCTCGCTGTGGGAAATGTCCTGGAGCCAACTGACCAGCACCCCCTCGCGCCTGACCGCCGAGCCGGTTCACCAGGCGGAGCGGGCGGCTTTCTTGACCAGGGTGGGCGAGGCGGGTTTCGTGGACGACTATGCGGGCATCCGCGTGTCGGCCCGGGGACGCCGCTTCCGCATCCGCCAGGCGACGGTGTGGAGTGTTTTCACAGCCGCCGGGGAACCCGCTGGAGTGGCTGCCACATTTTCCGACTGGGATCTTTTACCCGACCGGGAGGCGTTTTGATGGGCGGGATTGTTGTCAAGCCGCGCTCGCGGATTCTCCACGGGCACGATTGGGTGTATGCGGGGGAAATTCTCAAAACCTTCGGCCAACCGGCCGATGGCGATGTCGTGTCGATCAAGGATGGGCGCGACCATGCGCTCGGGGTGGGGATTTTCAATTCCCGCTCGCAAATCACGGTGCGGCGCTTTTCGCGGCAGCGCCAGGAACTCGACCGGGACTTTTTCGAGCGCCGGATCGCCCAGGCGCTGGCCCACCGCGCACGCTCGGGATGCCGGCCCGATCTGGCGCGATTGGTTTGGAGCGAGAGCGACGGCCTTCCGGGCGTGGTGGCGGACCGCTATGGAAGTGTTGCGGTTTTGCAGACCCTCACTCTCGGGATGGATCGTCACAAGGCGGTGATCGCGGAGGTTTTGATGGCCGGAGTGGAGGGATTGAAGGGTGTGGTCGAGCGCAACGATGCCCCGGTGAGGGCCAGCGAGGGGTTGCCACTTGTGAAAGGACCCCTGGCGGGCGAGGTGCCGCCGGTGGTGGATGTCGAAGCCTCCGGAGTCCAATTTTCCGTGAGTCCTCTGGAAGGTCACAAGACAGGGCTTTATCTCGACCAAATCGAATCCTACGCGGTTGTCGCCTCCCGGGCGAGCGGGCTCTCGGTTTTGGACTGCTTCAGCAACCAGGGCGGGTTCGCCCTCGCGTGTGCCAAAGCGGGAGCGGCAAGTGTGACCGCGGTCGAATCGGGCACCGAGAGTATCGAGCGCCTGCGGGCGAACGCCGTGCGGAACGAAGTGTCCGTGAATGTGCGGCAAGCCGATGTTTTTGATTTTCTCAAACGCCCCGACCAGCCCTCCTACGATCTGATCATTTTGGATCCCCCCTCGTTCACGAAATCGCGGGGCCGCGTCGGCGAGGCCCTCCGGGGCTATCGCGACCTGCATGCCCGCGCCGCGCGCCTCTTGTCGAAAGACGGCCTGCTCGCGACCTTTTCATGCTCCCACCATGTCACCTCCGCGGAGTTCGAACAGGCCATCGCCGACGGCTTGGTGGATGCCCGGCGCAACATGCGGCTTGTCCGGCGCATCGGCCAACCGCTCGACCACCCCGTGGTGCTGGGGCTTCCCGAAACCGAGTATCTGAAAGGTGTGCTGCTGCAGGCCATGCCGGGGCGCTGAGACGCTGGATCGAATTTTTCTTGACATGGGGCTTGCAACCCATTGGTAAGCGGCCTAATCCCTCGCATTGTTCGCGTCGTTCCAAGTGCACGTATGAACCAACCATCCGCCACCCAAGCTCCGTCGAAGCGCTCCCGAGGCCCTTCCAGCGACTCCGCTCCACCACGGTCCCGCCGCGCCCCGCGGCGGCTGGACGACCTGACCGGCGATTTGCCGCGCAGCTACGGGCAAGACATTCTTTTCCTGGTCGCACAGGAACCGCACTGGCTCTTCACCTACTGGGACATCGACATTTCGCGGCATCCGGGAGGCCCGTGCTTCTTGCGCGTGGAGGATGAAAACGGCTCCGTGGAACAAACCATCGAGGTCGGCTTCGAAACCCGCAACTGGTATATCCCGGTGAAGCACTCCGGGGCGGCCTACACGCTGGAAATCGGCTTTTTCAGGAACGGTGCCTGGAACCGCATCGCCCGCTCCGCAGCCGCGCGCACCCCGCGCGAGGGGTTCTCAGAGCGCGACGATTTCGATTTTGCAACGATTCCCGTGCATCTGGGATTCCAGAAACTTGTCGAAACGGTCTCGAGGGCCGGCTTGCCGGAGGACGGCATGGCCACCGCGCTTGCCAAGCTGCAGCGTTTGCAAAAACCGTCTGTGCCTCCCGCGGTGGCGCATGGGGCGGTCGCCTCGGCCGCGCTGGGATCGTCCCCGGTTGACTGGGCGGCGATGGACTCGGAGCGTTTGCACTCGGAGATTCTGGCGCGCATATCGGGCAGTCTCACCTCGGGGGAATGGCCGTCCTTGCGCGAGCGCTTGCGCGAGTCGGTGTCGGGAAGCGCGATGGCGTCGAGTTTTGAAAACTTCTCCGCGGGATTGTCCTCCGGCGAAATGGCAGGGACTTCCGCCGGGGTTGTGGAGTTTGCCCGTGTGTTGTCCAGCTGGATCGCTGCCGGTCTTTCTTCGCAGGCTTTTGCGGCTCCGGGGATGGAGGTCTCGTCCTTTGCCGCTGCCCGCCATGCCGCCGGTTTGGAAACCTCCGCCGAATGGATGTTCCCGGAGACCTCCGCCACTTTGCCCTCCGGCCTGTCCTCAAGCGAGTTGGCCGCCCGCGCGGTCCTGGCGGAATGGCTGTCGTCGGCTCCAGGCCAATGGAGCGGCGAACTGCTGAGCCAACATGCCCAGGCGCTCCTCTCCGGTTGGTCGAGCAGCCTCCTCGCCGGTGAACGTTCCAGTTGGCACGGTTCGCCACAGTGAAAAAAAACGCCCCGCCGGCCAAACGGCCCGATCTTTGGGCCGAACGGTTTTTCCGCTATTTGGAAGCCGAGCAAAATGCCTCCCCGCGCACAATCCGGACCTACCGTGTGTCGCTGCTGGCGTTCCGTGCGTTCCGCCCGGGATCCGACTGGACGCGGCTTCAAGCGGTGGATTTCAGGGCGTGGATGCTGGAGCTGATGAACTCCGGTCGCGCCCGTGCAAGCATCCGCACACGCTTTGCAGCCTTGCGGGCCTTTTACCGTTTCCTGCTCCTGCGGCAGGCGGTTTCCAAAAATGTGTTGTTGGAGGTGGTTCTTCCCAAGCCGGAGCGTCAACTTCCCCGCTTCCTCACCACGGGACAGGTGGAAACCCTCGTGGAAACCCCCGGCCGGAACACGAAATCGCGCCAGGCGCCGTCTTGGATGGCGGCACGCGATGCGGCGGTGATCGAATTGTTCTACTCCACCGGCATGCGGTTGTCGGAGTTGGTTGGACTGAATGTCGCCGATGTCGATGCCATCAATGAAAGCGCCCGCGTCACCGGCAAAGGCGGCCGGGAGCGGATTTGCCCGGTGGGAGGACCCGCTTTGGAGGCCATTCAGCGGTATCGCAGGGAGGCGGGCGTCCACGCGGGTCCCTTGTTCGTGAACAAGTCGCGCCGGCGGCTGTCCGGACGTTCGGTCCATGCGCTTCTCCGTCTGCGCCTGCGGCAGGCCGGGCTGCCTGCCGATTTGTCTCCGCACAAACTGCGGCATTCGTTTGCCACGCACCTTTTGGACAACGGGGCGGATCTCCGCAGCGTGCAGTCCCTCCTCGGGCATGCCAGTCTTTCCACCACCCAGATCTACACCCACGTCACGATCGACCGGCTCAAATCCGCCTACTTCGCGGCCCACCCCCGCGCCTCGATGCCCTGAGGGGGGGCAGTTTTTTCTTGCGAAGCCCGCTGGCCGCAGGGACCTTCCACCCGCGCCGCCTGGGTGGCGAAATTGGCAGACGCGCCAGACTTAGGATCTGGTTCCGCAAGGAATGCGGGTTCGAGTCCCGCCCCAGGCACTCCCGCCGGGTTTTTCGCTTGTCTCGACCCGTCCGCCCCCCAATCTTGGCGGCTTCACCATGCCAAACACGATTCTCGTCGGCGCCCAGTGGGGCGATGAAGGTAAAGGAAAAATCATCGACTTCCTCACAGACGAGGCCGATGTCGTCGTGCGCAGCCAGGGCGGCAACAATGCCGGCCACACGATCGTCATCGGCGGGGAGAAATATGTCCTGCACCTGATTCCCTCGGGCATCCTCCGGCGCTCCAAGACCTGTGTGATTGGCAACGGGGTGGTTCTCGATCCTGTGGCTCTTGTCGGCGAGATCGACGGCTTGCGCGCCCGTGGCGTGAAGGTCGGGAAAAACCTGCTTATCAGCGATTGCGCCCATTTGGTGCTGCCCTACCACCAGGCGCTGGACGGTTTGCGCGAGTCGCTGAAAGGGAACCGGAAAATCGGCACCACCAAACGCGGCATCGGCCCGGCTTATGCCGACAAGGTGTCCCGCACCGGCCTTCGCACCGGGGATCTCCTCCGCACCGGGGAGTTCGAGGCGAAACTCAAAGACCGCATCCGCGAAAACAACGCGGTTCTCAAGAGCCTCGGCGCGCCCCTTCTGAATGCCAAAAAGATTGTTGCCGACACGCTCAAAGCCTCGGAAACCCTTCTGCCGTTCATCACGAACACGGTGGTCTTCCTTCACCGGGCGCTGGAGACCAAAAGCCGCATTCTCTTCGAGGGAGCCCAAGGCACGTTTCTGGATATCGACCACGGCACCTACCCGTTTGTCACCAGCTCAAACACCACCGCCGGCGGTGCCTGCACGGGAAGCGGCGTTCCCCCGCACCGCATCGACACCGTCATGGGCGTTGTCAAAGCCTACACCACCCGTGTGGGCGAGGGACCCTTCACGACGGAGGACGACTCTCTCGGCGACCGCTTCCACGCGATGGGACGCGAATTCGGCGCCACCACCGGGCGGGCCCGCCGCTGTGGCTGGTTCGATGCCGTCTCGACCCGCTACGCCGCCATCCTCAATGGCATCGATCAGATCGCGATCACCAACCTCGACGGCCTCGACGGCCTCGAATCCATCAAACTTTGCGTCGCCTACCGCCTGGATGGAAAGGTGCTGGATTTCCCGCCCACCGACAGTGCCGACCTGGCCAAGTGCGAGCCCGTATACATCGAAATGCCGGGCTGGATGAAATCGACCGAGAAGGCCCGCCGTTTCGCCGACCTCCCGCCCAAGGCCCGCGCCTATGTCCGCAAACTCGCGGAACTCACCGGGGCCAAACTATCCATCGTGAGCATCGGCCCGGCGCGCGCCCAGACGATCCGCCTCTGATGCCGGATTCGACGCCCAGGCATGTCGCCGTCATCATGGACGGGAACGGCCGGTGGGCCGCGCAGCGAGGCTTGCCGCGGCTGGCAGGCCACGAGGCCGGATCGAAATCGATCGAGCGCTGCGTGCAGGCCTGTCTCGACACAGGGGTGGAATACCTCACGCTTTACGCCTTCTCATCGGAAAACTGGAAACGCCCGGCCCTCGAGGTCAATGGTCTGATGCTGCTCCTCGAGCGGTTTTTGAACCAGAAACGCGACGAGATGGTGCGCGAGGGCATCCGTCTGCACCACATCGGCCGCGCTGATGATCTTCCACCGCCGTGCCGCCGGAAGCTGGATGAGGTTCTCCACGCGACTGCGGGAAACTCCCGTCTGCACCTCGTTCTGGCGATCAGCTACAGCGGCCGCACGGAAATTCTCGACGCCATCCGCTCCATCGCCTGCGATGTGAAGTCGGGAGTCCTCGATCCCGGGGCGATTGATGCCACCCAGGTCGAGGCGCGGCTGGGGACCGCAGGCATGCCGGATCCCGACTTGTTGATCCGCACCTCGGGCGAGATGCGCATCTCCAACTTCTTGCTGTGGCAGTTGAGCTACACGGAAATCCACGTGACCAAAAAACTCTGGCCCGACTTTCAAAGGGAGGACTTCCTGGCTGCCCTGGAGGACTATGCCAGCCGCTCGCGCCGGTTCGGCGGAGTTTGAGTGGCGGGTCCAGGGATGCCGCAAGTGCGGTCACCCGCGGCTTAAAATGATTGCCCGCGGCAAGCCCCCGTTCCTATGGTTTGCATGCTGCAAGGGATGCCGCCCTTGCACGGCCAGCCATTGACTATGCCATCTTCCGCCACTTCCAGCCTCTACCGGTTTTTATCGGCAGCGGCATTGGCATGCCTCCTGTCGGCGTGTGCCACGACGACCGGATACGAGCGCCCCCGGGGGCCCTTGATGGCGGCCGGTCCCTTTGACACCGTGGTGCTCGATGCCGGGCATGGTGGACAGGATCCGGGCGCGCGGGCCGTGTCTGGATTGCCCGAGAAGGCTCTGGCACTGGACACCTCCCGTCGCGTGGCTGTCCTCCTGCGTCAAGCCGGACTGCGTGTCGTCGAGACGCGTTCCCGGGATGTGTTCATCCCGCTCGACGGGCGCGTCGCCATGTCGAACCGCCTGAGAAACGCCATCTTTGTGAGCATCCACTTCAATTGGGCCAAGCGGGCCAAAGCAGCGGGCATTGAAACCTTCTACCACTCGCCCCGCGCCTCGCGCCTGGCCCACCACCTTCAAAAACAAACCCTCCAAGCCTACGGTGCCAGCAACCGGGGCGTGAAAACGCGCGGCTTTTACGTGCTCAAGAACAACCGGCGACCGGCTGTTCTTTGCGAACTCGGATTTCTTTCCAACAAGGGAGACAATCGCACTGTTCAAAAACCGGCGGTCCGTCAGCGCCTGGCGGAGGCAATCGCTTCCGCCATCATTGCCGAGAAAAACGGTCAATCCCCCTGAGAGCGGGTCAGGGCATCGGGTAATCGAAAATCTCGCCGTCGCGGAAAAACCGCTTCAACTCGACCGCGGCGCTCTCCTCGCTGTCGGAGGCATGCGCGACGTTTTTCATCATGGTGGTGCCGAAGTCGCCGCGAATCGTTCCGGCGGCCGCCTTGGTCGAATCCGTGGGCCCGAGAAGCTCGCGCACCCGGTCGATGACCCGGTCGCCGGAAACGGCCAGTGCGACCAGTGGTGTGGAGGCCATGAACTCCTCGACCTCGGGGAAGAACGGCTTCGAAGCGATGTGAGCATAGTGCTCGCGCAACAGGCTCGCATCGGCACGAAACATCTTGCAGCCGCGGATTTGGAATCCCGCCTTTTCAAACCGCCCGATCACCTCTCCGGCCGTTCGGCCTGTGAGACAATCCGGCTTCAATAAAACCAGCGTTGTTTGCATAGCGCGGCAATCTACCCGCCCCGCGCCAAGGGGGAAGCACATTTCTCCCCGCCAGGGGCGGACGCGGCGCATGCCCGCGGTGGCAGGCTGTGCGAATTCAACGATTCCACAAACGTGCGCCGGGAGTTTGTCATCGCGGGTTGCCCCGCATCGCCAGCCCGTGGAAACGTGGTCCGTTCATGGAGTGGATTTGTCGTGCCCTCGTTGTCTCTTGGTTGACCGCGTGCCTGCAGGGGCAGGCGCTGCGGGCGGCAGCCCATGACAGCCGTCTCGAGGCCGATGGCATCTGGCACGACAAGGTCTCCGACATCATGCCCCGGCACCCGGCGCGGGGCGAGGGGTTCCGGCTCGAGTTGCGGGCTTTTCGATACGATGCCACCCGGGCCTCGCTGGCGCTGGTCGTGGACGGGCGGACCACCCACCTGCCGATGCGTTGGGACCGGCACGCCGAGGGCGACACATACGATGTCTGGGCGGTGGATGTTCCAGGAATCGAGAGCGACAGCGCGCACTATCATTTTCAGATTTTTGACGGTTCCGCCTTCGCCACCTTCGCGCGTTCCGGTTTCTGGAACGGCAGTCCACCGGGGGGCGACTTCCAGCTGAACCTGACAGGGCTCGGGGCTTATGAATTGGGCGCCACGGTGACAGCGGATGTCACGGTCTTCCGCGTGTGGTGTCCCGGCGTGGAGCGGGCCCAAGTGGTGCTGGATCCCGGCGGAGGAGAGCCGCTGGTGCGGGAGATGGCCGTGGTGGACGGGCATTGGCAGGTGCGCGCGGAAGGGGTGGGCGCCGGACGTTCCTATCGCTACCGTTTTTTGCGGAACGGCCAGTGGTTCGACCGCAACGATCCCCGGGCGCGGCGATTGGCGCGGGATTTGCGCCACTCGATCACCGTGGACAGCCACTACGCCTGGAAGGATGCGGGGTGGGCGCCGCCGGACTTGGAGGAGTCGATCATTTGCGAGGCCCATGTGGGAACTTTCAGCGGTCGCGGAGACGGGGGCGGGGGACATCCAGCGGGCTACCGCGATCTGGTCGACCGTCACGTCGCACACCTGGCCGAGGCGGGTTTCAATGTGCTTCAGCTCATGCCCGTGCAGGAATTTCCCGGAGACATCTCGTGGGGCTACAATCCCGCATTTTTGTTCGCTCCCGAGTCGGCGTATGGAACTCCGGAGGATTTGAAGTATTTGGTGGAGGCGTGCCACCGGGCGGGTATCGCGGTATGGCTGGACGTGGTGCTGAACCATTTCGACGGGCCGAATCTCGAAGGCAACCTCGGGCTCTTCAATGGCGAAGAATTGTATTTTTATCCCGAGGGCAATGGCTACCGGGAAACCGGGTATGGTCCCCGGCCCGACTATGGGCGGGCGGAAGTGCGCGAGATGCTGGTCGATGCGATGCGGTTCTGGATCGAGGAATACCACATCGATGGATTCCGCCTGGATCACACCAATCTGGTGAAGGTCAATGGCGAGGGATGGCAACTTTTGCGCGAGATCGCCCAAATGCGGGACCGGGTCGATCCGCGCGTCGTGCTCACCGCCGAACAATGGCCGAATGATGAATCCGTGACACGCCCCGTGAAATGGGGAGGGGCCGGAATGGACGCGCAGTGGAGCGATTTGTTTCACGACAATGCCCGTGCGGCGCTCAACCAACTGGCTTACGGCGATCCCTCGATGTGGCAGGTGGCGCTGGGATTGAACCATTTCGGCTACTCCGCGAGGCAGATGATCCATTTCATCGAGAGCCACGACGAGTCCCGGGAAAGCCCGCAATTTGCCGCCGAGGGCCGGTTGGTGCAGGTGGCCGACCAGATCGGTCCGCATAGTTCCTACGGCCTCGGGCGGGGGAAGCTGTTTTACGGGCTGACGATGTTCGGAGCTGCCACGCCGTTGTTTTTATATGGACAGGAAATCGCCACGGAAATCGGGTTTGGCGACAAGGAGGTCCACAAAATTCCTTGGGAGCGAAAGGGGCAATTCCCGGGATTTTTTGCAGCCTGTCGGGACATGGCCTGGCTCAAGCGGCGGTCGCCCGCTCTCCGGGCGGATCGCTGGCAACGCATCTATCATGTGAACGAAGGGGCCAACGTGTTGGCTTGGGAGCGCGCCCACAACGGCCACTTTGTGATCGTGGTGGCCAATTTTTCAAATGCCGACTTTACCGATTATTGGGTCGGGCTTCCGACAGGCGGCACTTGGCACGAAACCATCAACACCAACGCGGTGCGCTATGGCGGCAGCGGGTCTTTTCAGAATGGGCCCGCGTTCAAAGCCTTCGACGGCCCCAGCGGCGGCATGCCGTTCTCGGCACCTTTGAAACTCCCCCGCCATTCCATGGTGGTATTGACAAACGTATCCTACGATCTGGAGCCTCGCACCGATGCCGATCGCGATGGCATCGACGACCAATGGGAATCCGCCCGCCAGCGAAATCCCAACCTGGATTTCGACGCCTGGCTCGATCCCGACAGCGATGGATTTTCGAACCGTGACGAGTTTCTTTGGGGAACGGATCCCGATCTTCCGAATGGCCCGCCCGGTGTGCTTGTGGAACACGCCCTTGAAGGACGCCGGATTCGCCATTGGTTGCCCCCACGGCGGGCGGCACGGTTGGAAATCTCCGACGATTTGAAGGTCTGGACACCAGACGGCCGTGGTGAAGAAATTCGCACTGGTGGAAGTGCGGGTCCTGTCGAAATCGATGTGCTAGACCCGGAGCCGGTCGACCGGCGGTTTTACCGTTTCAAGATTCGCTGGGACCCTTGAACTGTCTTTCCCTCGGGGCGAGAGGATTCGAACCTCCGACCTCCTGGTCCCAAACCAGGCGCTCTACCAAGCTAAGCTACGCCCCGGAAAAAAAGACACCCGAAACCACCGGGCTCCGCTCACTATGTCTCGGATATGGCGAAAGGCAAGAAAATCAATTTTTTTGATTGACGCCATAAAGCCGCTGAATTGGTTTTATCCGTAAATCCGGAGATCGGTTGACTCTCACAGTGCTTGAGGACAAGTGGCACAGCTTGAGGCAGGCTGATTCTTTTTGAACTCTTCCAAAAAAATTGATGTCTTTACCCACCATACGATGACTTGAAAATGGTCATCTCGCTATCTTCACCGCTCCATTCCGATGCCAAGTCCTCAAAAAAAACTGCTCTTTTCCCATGTTCCCAAAGCTGCGGGAACAACTTTGGGTCGTATCCTTAAAAAAAATCTCGGCAGTAGATTTTATGCATACTATGGTCTTTATGATCGCTACATGTTTGATTCGCGCGATGTGGAACGTGTTCTTGAGTTTGCTCCGCAATATGACGCATTGGCATCGCACTTGATTTCACTGGACTTGCCATGGCGCTCGGAAAAATTTTCGATTTTTGCAGTGGCCTTTGTTAGAGATCCGGTTGATCGGGCTATTTCGCTTTTTTATTATCTGCAAAAAATAGCTACAGAGCGAGGCGGCTTGATTGAAGGGGATATTAATAGTTTTTTTCGGCGAATTCTCAAATCGGACTGCGAGCAGCGAGGTCCTTATTGTGATGCGCAGTGGCACTTTTTGCAGGGAACGAAGCAGGTCACCTGGTCATTCGAGCAACTCCAGCGACTTGTGGAATCAGGAAAACTCATTATCGCTCCGATGGAGCGATTTAACGATGCGTGTGTAGTCATGGAAAAAGTCCATGGCGATCTTCTTTCGGACATGGCTTATCCGGAAAAGCAAAATACCTCACCCCGAAGTGGAGGTTGTTCCGAAGATGTTTTAGAATTGTTAAATTTGAAGAATCAGAAAGACTTCCAGCTCTACGATTGGGCCCAAGAGCAGTTTCATCGTCAATTTGAGCATTTGATTGGTCCTTTGGCGAATTCCGCGCGCCTTGATTTTCAACATCGCTGCAAGGCGGTGTCCGGAGATTGGATTGCCGATGACTCTGCGGTCGCACTCAATCGCGAGGAGCGGCAATATTTCGAATATCTGAAAGAAGAGAATCGCAAGCTACGCTGTGAAAATGCGGGACTTCGCTCGGCGCGGGATTTGAAAGCGCTCAATGGCATCCCCTCTTCGATCATCGCATCGATTTCAAGAATGATTTCCGGCGGAGGTCATACCTCCAAGCGCTTGGGTTCCCCTTCCGACCGGGGTTGATATGGTTCCGCTTTTGATCACTGCGACATTTGATGTGTCGGGAACACCCGAGGTCGTTCTACGGGATCTGCGGGAACGGGTTGTTCGGCACATGGAGGGACTTTTAGCTTGGATTGAAGACGGGGCATTTTCTCAAATTGTCTTTGCCAAAAATTGCCGCTGTCCTATTAATGGCAATGTCCTCCGATCTCTAGGTAAATCAAAAAACGTCGGAATTGAGTATTTGGAATTGTCTCCTTCACGTCGAACTGCAACACAAGGAAAAGGATACGGAGAAGGAGAAATTGTTCGAAAAGCACTTGAGAGGAGCACTTTTTTGAAATCCGCCCACTCATTTGCCAAATGCACGGGTAAGCTTTTTATCGCTAATCACTACTTGCTAAGCACCAAACAAGCGCGTGGAGCTGTTTTTCAATCATGTGCGTCTCCAAGTCGTCCTCAGCAAAGAGGTTTTCTCGCGCCATTCTATCGATCGCGCCGATGCACTGGTTTGTTTTCGTGGGCCAGGCGGCGTCTTCGTATCCCTTGGAATTGGTTGGCTGCCCCTTTTGGCAATCGGGTGGATACCCGATTTTATGTATTTGAAAGACAGTTTTATATCGAGCATCTTATGGATTCCCACCTGAGGGTTGAGGATTCATTGGGATATCCTTTGGAAGCTGCTTTTGGCGATGATCTGGCAACTGCGAAGTCGATTTCTCGAGTTCCGGCGACGCCGATTGTCCATGGAACGTCCGGCACTTTGGGAACAACGGCTGCTGTGTTTTCTCAAAGCATCCATCAAAAAGCGCTTGAAATAACAAATGAAATTATGCTAAAATAAATCAGAAAAATGCCTTATTAAAATACAGATGCGGAATAAATCGATTAACTTAAAAACCGCTTTAAAAACCGCCGAACGGCCAACAGGTTGCCTCGGCTCAAATACGGAATTGGAAGTCCGAACGATTTTTTAGAAAGGGTGTCCCTCTCTTGACGGAGTGTTTGGTTTTCATGTTCCAAAAATTGAATGTAGCGGCTTTGCTCAACTGTTGTTTCCGCGGCCTTTTCCAATTCAAGAATCCATTTCCAAAACATTTTTTCCCGGGCCCATCGCAGCTCCAACTCAGCCTTTATCAATGGTTTTTTTTCCAATCGGTTGGTTGCCAACTGCACCAGTTGATTAAAGCGTTCCGCCTGCTCCCGGGCGCCGAGTGGATTGCTTCGTTCATGCACTTGAAATTCTGCACAGCTTCGAGGCGTGATAGCCAAGCGAATGTGATCGGCAATCTCAATACCCCAAGCCACATCTCCTTCGTGGCCGAAGTGAGTTGGGAATGGATGTGCCAAAAGAAAGTCCCGGCGATACAAGTTGCTGGCCGCGCTGCCAAGCACTGTTCCCGGCAGGCATCCACAAAGCCAGCGCGTGGATTCCTCTTGAGTCCACCATCGGGGTGCAGGTTGCAATCGGGTGAGTTGATGAATCGGCCATTCATCGGAGATCGGCTTTGTCCCCGAGCGCATCAGAGGTGGTGAGAGGACCGCATCCACGGCATCGGTGCAGGCGACTTCCAAGAGATGCTGAAACCCTTCCACGAACTGTCGGTCTCCGACCGTTGCAAAAGAAATCCATTTTCGCGAGGCGGCTTGAACCCCTGCATTCCACGCGGCGTAGAGTCCGGGTGGTTGATTGATGAATTGTCCTCCGAATCGAGATTGGAAAGAGCGGATGGCTTCAGCCGTTCCATCGGAGGATTCGCTATCCACAAACACCAATTCGGCCCCCTGAAGGCGAAGCGCCTCCAGAGAGCCGAGATGGGCTTGGATATCGCGCTGGTTGTTCCGCGTCGGAACGACCAGCGCGAGTTCAGAAAGAATCAAGTGGTTTTCCGCCAATTTTGATGAGGGTTGCCAGTCCAATACCGGTGTAACTGGGAGTCGTAGAGGTCGAGGTTTTTTTGGCATCGGAACGTGCCGCGAACAACCTTCTCGTCGGAACTATGGCGATCTTGTTCGGTAATATAGTCGGTTTCTAAAACCTTCAAGCCAAAAGACGCCAAACTGTCAACCATTCCTTTGCGATTAAAAAACGTGACGCTTGATGGTTCGTAAGGACTCTCGGTTCCGATGGGGCAATGCAAAAGCGCATGGCGGTCCGAGTCGGCGAAAATTCCAGTTTCAAGGATCAGTATTCCACCAGGAGCAAGCAGGTCGGAAACAATTTTTAAGGCATTAAACGGATACCGGAGATGATAGAGCACGCCAAGGAAGAGAATGATGTCAAATTGTCCATCGCTGTCCAAGTTTAGATCAAACAGCCCTTTCTCTTTCATTTGAATCTTTGATTTGAAAAATGGAATCAAAAACTCGACGGCCCCGATGGAAAGGCATGAATCGATTCCCACCACCTCTTTGGCGCCTTGGCGTTCGGCTTGGAGGGAGAACAATCCATCGCGGCAACCGATATCGAGCACACGTTTTTGTTGAAAATCCATTTTTCCCATCTGACGGAGCACTGGAGAATGAAGCTTCGCAAAGCCCGGAACGCCCGGAGTGCTCAGTCGCTCGTTCAGCGGAATAATGTGATAAAACTTGTATTTTTCAAGGGCTTGAAGAATCGCTGGATCATCGTTTTGGTTTGGTATGTTCATGATAAAGAAGTTGTAGAATCAGGGTAGTCGAAATAAACGGGCAATCCAAATGGTCCAAAAAATGGAGGAGATTGGTTGTCCTCTGGCGGACAGATTGTCAAGGGACCGATCCACTCTGTCGATGCGATCCGTTGCCATTTCTGACCGCCATCCGCGTCCCCTATCCCTATAGAAAACGTGTAAACGCCGGGCTCCAGCACAAGGGGAATCCGTATGCGGCAGTCGGTAAATGCTCCGCCGGGCACAATCACCGGAGATTGGCGCAGTGTTTGAGTGGTCACAGTCGAGAGCAACTGGTCGTAAGCATTTTTTATTTGAAAAGCAATGTGAATGTCGCGTGTGTCCGGTTGGCGCGAAGCAATTCGCACAACGAGCCCAAGGGATTCGCCAACGGGCCCCATGAGCGAGTGCGAGCCGGCGGCGCGATCCAAGGAAATGGAAATGATACTCACGTTCTCCTCAACGGGAGGGTGAGACCAAATTTCGATGCCTTCCGAGTGGGATTGGAGTGCCTGTCGACCGCTTCGCTTGACACTCTGGTTGGCAAAAAATCGGGCTGTTCCCTCCAAAGTTGGACCATAAAAGTCCAGTCTTCCGTCGACTAAATGAATCACCTTGTCACAAAGGCTGCGGACAAGCGGCATGCTGTGGGAAACAAAAAGGATGGTGGTGCCTTGATTTTTCAATGTGCGGATACGATCCGCGCACTTTTGTTGAAAAAAAACATCTCCCACCGCAAGGGCTTCATCAACGATCAAAATTTCCGGATTTAAAGCGACTTGAACTGCAAAAACCAAGCGGACAAGCATCCCGCTGCTGTAGGTCTTAACCGGTTGATCCATAAATTCCCCGATATCAGCAAAATCTGCAATTTCATCAAAACGTGCTAAAATATCACGATGTTTGAGTCCAAGGATCAGCCCATTGATAAAAACATTTTCACGCCCGGTGAAATCGGGTTTAAACCCGCTGCCAAGTTCTAATATCGCCGCCACGCGTCCGTTTACCGATAAATGGCCAGCACTCGCCGGCCTCGTGCCAGCAATGAGTTGAAGAAGGGTGGACTTTCCAGAGCCATTTCGTCCGATAATTCCAACGCTTTCTCCATTATGAATCTCAAGTGAGACGTCATGAAGTGCTTGGAATTCACGCGCCAGAGATTTCTGAAAGCGTGAGGCCATGGTTCGCATCCATGAAAAGGGTTTGGGAAGTGCTTCCGTCAGATTCCCCAGAAAGCGAGAGGATGAAGATGGATAAACACGATAGGATTTACCAACCGAATAAAGGCCAATGGCTGGGCGGTTGGAACGGGTGGACAATTCAGAGGGCATCGGAAAATCCCTTTTTTAATCGCGTGAAAACGGCATAGCCAATCCACAAGATGCTAACCGCAGAGACGATCGTGTAAATCCACAAACCAGACGATGGCCAAGTGCCAAGCACGAGAATCTGACGTGCCATTTCGGAAATGCAAGCCAGAGGATTCATGCAGGCTAGCCAGCGGTAGGCTTCTGGTATAGCAGAAAGAGGATAGAAGATCGCACTTAAAAACGTCAAAGCCATCAACGCAGGAGGGATTAAAGCATCGATGTCTCGAAAATATAAACCGAGTGCGGAGAGAATCCAAGACGTTCCCAATGCCAAAAAGAATGCGACAATCACTAGTCCTGGAAGAGCGATGAGCGTGAGCGGAACTGTGCCTGTCCAGAGAGTTCCTCCAATAATGAGAACGAGAAGGCTGACCAAAAAATGTAAAAGTGCCGAACCTGCCATCGCGACAGGAAGAACCTCCAAGGGAAAGACAACTTTAGTTATAAAATTAGGATTAGATGCCAACAACGAAGGGGCTCGTCCGACAGTATCTGAGAAGAGTTGAAAAAAAATCAAACCGCTAAACAATAAAATTGGAAATGGTTTGCCTGAGGCCTCCTCACCAAATGAGCCCTTGAATATCACACCAAAAACAATGGAATACACGGCAAGCAAGAAAAGAGGGGAGGCCAAGCTGAGTAAAATGCCTAGATGCGCTCCGCGATAGCGACCAACAAACTCCCGCTTTGTAAAATGATAAATCAACTCCCGCAATGTATATAGGCTGGCAGCTGTCCGAAATGGAAATAATAGAATTTGCTTGATCATACTCCAAAAACCCATCTAAGGAATTCGGTTGGGGAGAAATCAACAGTCATCAAAAAAGCGAGAACATGGGCTGCAGGAATCCGCGGGTTACTCTGCACGGAGGCGGCAGCGGGTGAGAGGGAGGATAGGTGCATGGAAAGCATTAAAGGGGACTCGAAAACTTTGGCTCTGCATTATTTAAAAAAAGAGACGGCTAAAACTCTTAAAGTCACTATGGTTAAAATTATTTTTTAGATTGATCACATCAAGGCGGTATGGCTTGTTTTAAGAATATTCAAGTTAACAATTCGCTATACTCTATTTGAAAATAATCTATAAATATTAGACAAAAGTCTAAACGGTTTTTTAATCAAGGAATAACGGTTAAGTTGGGAAACCTGATTTTTCAATCCCTCGATATAGGCCATTTGTTCTTTAAGAATATGTTGCAAGTGCGTAATTTCACTGCGATTTCTCCGACACGCCCAGTCAAGAAGTTCAATTGGGTCGTAAGAGGTGCCTGGCATAGATTTGGAAGGATTTTTAGGTTGTGAATCGAGGGAATCATAGAGACATTTATAAAGATTGGCCTGTCGCTCCAAAGTGAAAGATTTTTCAATTTTTGCTCGATTGAACAATCCCATTTGGGAAAGTTCGGATTGTCTGCATTCAAGAAAGTAACGCATTCCAATGGAGAGTTCATGCACCGAGGGATAAGAAACGAGGCAACCGCCTTTCCCATTTTCCACCAGATCGGGAAGGCCGCCCACATTGGCAGCCAAAATGGGAAGCCCACAAGCCATCGCTTCCAAGACTACATTTGGAAGATTATCTTCTTGCGAAGGACATACGAATACATCAGCAGACTGGTAGGCCGAGCGCAGTTGGAGCGGGTCCGCTAGAAATCCGAGTTCTCTCACATGGGTAGAGTCTTGAGGGGTTCCCCAATTTTCTCCGACGGTCAAAAGTAGTGGTGGTTCAAGATCCTTCGAGGCGCGTGCGACTTCATGCCACGCTTGTATGGTCTCGTCATAGCCCTTGCGAAGTTCGCGCACTTGTTGGGCAACAAGCAGAAAAATCCTTCGGTCGAGCGGCAGGTTGAGGGACTTTCTGGCGGATACTTGGTCTCCAGGTATGAAAAATCGATGATCGACTCCATAGGGAATCAACTCCACACGCTGCTTGGAAGCGATGGCGGAATTCCGACAGGCATCATAAAGCCAACGGCTTGGAGCAACAAAAACCGGATTGAGTGCCTCGACAGCGGATTTAAGATTTTGAAAGCACTTCTCAACGAATCCATTTAGCTGGTCGGCGAGTTGGGGACACGCCGCGCACCCATTTCGCCATTGATCGCATCCTGCTGGAAAATGGCACCCACCGGAAAGAGTTCTGAAGTCATGTAGTGTCCAAACTGCTGGCTTATGATAGGATGCAAGGTTCGTGAGATATCTCGAGTCAAACCAATCAGAAACCCAATGAAAGTGGTATAGATCCGCGATGCGAATTGACTGCGCCGATGGTTGGCGATAAAGAGACCAATCACCAGAAAAATACGAATTTGAAATGGAGGATCTATTTGAGAAGACACACTCTTGTTGAATGGTCTGCAAATAGGGTGCAGAGGCTTCCAAGGCTTCCGGGTAAAGAATATCGGAATCAAAATACGCGCGATCAAGATTGTCATGAATCCCCTTCAATGCGCGAAACGCTCCGCCTGAGCGAAGTGTTGAGAAGTGCAAGACTCGTTTCGGAGCGTGGTTCAAAGGGAATTGGCCGCAGGTTTCCGCGCTTCTAAAAACAATGAATCGGGCTTTCGAATCATTCCGTTGATATCAGTATCAAGCAAAAAACGCCTGAAATCTGGTAAGTAAGAGCTTACCTCATCGGCTTTGCGAATGTCCGTGAATCCCGATTTGTGGAGAAGATTTGTCAGGCTGACCTCATCATACATCCAGCGATGAATCTCGCCGCGACGCCGAAAATCTACTTCATGTTGCTCTGAAGTTTCGGGCATGTTCTCAAAAGGATCCTGCGCATTGAAAATTCTAGATTGATCGGAACTGAGTTTGTCGATCCAATACTTGGCCCCCTCTCCGAACCTCGAGACGATGTAATCTTTTTCTGGGAGCGGATGGGTAGCCCAAAGATTGCTCATGAAGCCTCCGGATCGTGTCCGCGTCAGTTGATCTAGCAACTCCAATGTAATCCACCGAAGCTTTTCTTGGGAATCTGGAACTTGATTTCTTACTGCCTCAATCTGAGCTATATACTCGCGACAAATTCCCTCGAGGTCGGGAACGACGATTCTCAGGATGCCTCCGGGTTGCAACACACGCCAACAATTTTGGAGAAACAACTGGACTTTGGCGCGTGGCAAGTGTTCCAAGACATGCGATGAATAAATCATCTGAAACGAGTTGTCTGGAATGTCCCAATCCGCCAAGAGGTTCATCGCTTCGATGCTCGGATGGGTGGGGACAAGATCAAAATTCCGCCAGTCTGGGTGCCATGTATCGCCGCACCCGAGGTTTGCAAAGGTGGCGGAAGATTTTCTTTGAATCGCATTTGGAGCACGTTCATGGGAGGCAGCGGTTTTACGAAGAACAACCAACATGCTTTGCCCATGAACAAAATGAGCCAACCAGCCTATTCGCCCCACATAATTCAAAACGTGTTCACTTAATTTCGTAAGCGTGGAATTTCCAATAGCCCAATTCCGAAAAAGATATTTCGATGTTGAGCGTGCGAAGTGTGGAAGGTGGGTTGATGAAAGTGGTTCATATGAAATGGCCTGCAAATGAACGGGTAGCACTTTGCTCAAGTATCGGTAGGATTCTGCATTCCACTGCAACATATGATGGGGAGGCATATCCAGAAGAGTGTATTGATATCTTAAGAAGCTGTCCGCATTAGGTGTTGCAAAAATCAGCATTCCATTCGGACGAACCAGTCGCAAAGCGTCCTCCAAAAAATCCAGCGGATTGGGAAGATGTTCGAGGAGTTGAAATGCGCACAGCACATCAAATTGGCTGGCTTGTTGATCTCCGTAGGCACCGAGTTGGGCGCAATGAGCATTTAACCCTTTGGCTTTGGCGCTTGAAATTGCGCGCGGATTGATATCCAAACCGTAGATCTGCGAGTGACGGGTGGACGCCAACTCGAGAAAGTCCCCCGATCCACACCCAACCTCAATAATTCGGGAACCCGCAGGAATTGCATCCAGCGCTTGGAAATACTCCCACTTCTCTTTGGGATAATACCAAGGAAGTTGACCCAGACTTTCATACATCCGAGAACTGCCACAAGCCCTTTCCGGTTTGAAAAAGAACAAACCGGAATCGGCACACCGATAACGATCAATCTGATCGATCCCATTCAGTTCGCTGGAAATATCGATCCCAAAAGTTGCCATCCAATCAGAAATCAGCTGCGATGATGCAACTGCACTGATCGGGGAGGCGATGTATCGCCCCGTTATTGGACTGTGTGCACCCATCCGTCTCTGTGATGTTGTTGACCTTTGAACCAGAAAGCCTGATCATTTTCGAATCGATTCAGAAGGGGCTTGATCCCGGATTGTTGACAAAAATCGTAAAAGGCTTCACGGCATCCTTCCCAGTGACCGAAATCATCGAGAATCACAACCCCCCCATCGACAACCCGTTCATAAAATACCTTGAGTGCAAGAGAAACGGAATCATACCAATCTGCATCGATATGCAAAAATTGGATTTTTGCAGGCAGTGGATTCACAAAGGTATCTTGGAAAAGTCCCTTCCGGATAAAAAGTCGCTCTTGCGTTATACCGATTTTCGACATTACTTCTCGCACATTTTGTTCTGAACCAACGCACTGTCCCACCCATTGGCCGGCATCAGGACCATCTTTGTCCGAAACTTGAGGCATTCCTTCAAAACTGTCATACAACCACAAATTGGCTGTTGTAGGTAGAAAGTGTCCCACCAGCGCTGCAGATCCCCCTTTGTAAACTCCGCACTCCACAAAGTCTCCTTCAAGTTGCTTTTTTGCCACCTCTTTAGACAAAGAAACCAAGGAACGCAGTTTTGATTCTCGGCAGAGGGTAAAGTCTTTTACGGATTCCAGCAAATCCTCATTCCCATGGTGGATTATGGAAGGTTTATTTGGCGTAGTGATAGAAAGCGGTTTGGCAGGTGACTTCTTAAAAAACATAAATCAATGTGGATAATTAAAAGTAATCAGTATATCTCTTAGTTGATCGTTTAGGGTGGACAAGGTATTTTTTGTAAGTTTATTTCGAAAGCCTTCAATGGCACCCGATCGTTTGTGACCGGACAAGTTTTCATTTTGAAGTGGGCGCGACTCATTAAAAAGTCGCTGGAGCGATTCCGGATGAATATCTAAAAATGATCTAAGCTGAGTGGAAAATGGAGAAAAGTTTTGCACTAAATCCTCGTATCGCAACAGAAGGGAGTATTTACAGGACTCATGCACGCGTTGGAGAGTCAGAAAATTCTCACGAATTTTCGGTGCTATTTTCAAACAATAGGCATCAAGTCCTAATTCCATAGCTTCGGCACGCCGTTGATTTTGCAGAAGGGCAATTTCTGGAACATCACTAATGCCGTGTGTGGAGGCTACGCTGTAATAAAAGGATACCAGAATGTCTCGAGGATCTCGGATGAAGAGAAGGCATTTTTTTGAGGCCAGAAAATCATTTTTCAAACATGGTTCCAAGAGTAGCTCCGACTCGGGATTGTGGCTTTCCTGCCATACTCGAATAGGCCCATAAATGTAACCATAAGTTTCAAAGACAGGAGGTTTTTTTAATTCACCCGAGTAAATCTTGGCCGCAAAATCGATGTGTCGAAGATTTGAAATGTGTGGAAGAACAACTTTGCCAAAGAGCGTGCTTGCGGATTTATGGAGTGTAAAGAAGAAAATGGACTTCTCGCGCTTTGGTAATCGGAACAAGCGGCGGAGCAGGGTTTCCATTGTTCTAGGGTTGAAGAATCGGTTTCAAGGTAGAAAGTAATTTTTGAGTGCGAGTATAGGCTGCCTCTTGGTGCGGATGATACACGGAGTCAAAAAAATCATCGGTTTCGAGGAAAGCATCGTCTGGAAGATCCGGATTTGGAATGTGGTGGTCACGATAAAACTTGGATAATTCAGCAAGAAATTCTTGGGACTCTGGCGCAGAATACTCGGGAAATCGCATCGTATTCGGGTAACATGCGATGAACTGAATTTTGTGGTTGAGACACCATTCATGAAAATCCAGGAGCTCTTGGGCGGGAAAATGGGCTGCTCTTTCTGATTGAACCGATGTTGCCAACTCGGTTGGTTTAGCGCGGTGAAGGCGTTGGAACTCCCGATCGGTCCGGCGCTCGCGCGATGTCCATTGGCGGTCTCCGTTGGTATTGAAAGTGGTCAAGTGGTCCTTAAGCTTTTGATGATTCTGAGCATTGATCAAAATCGGGTTGTGAAAAAAGCGAGCCCAAAGAATATCGGCCGGGATCGTAAGCAGAAGGTCGAATGGATTTTTTAAAAGCAAAAAATCTTGGTCATCCGCCGCCAAGTATCTCATCGTTGTAAGATTAAATTCCGATGGATCTCTGAAAAAATACTCGTATTCTGGTGCGAAAATAATGACATCATGTGGATTGGCAACTTCTTTTGTGCGTTTGATCAGATAATCGAGTGGCAGGGCGCCATGTAATCCAAAATTGACTGCTGGTTTCCCAAGGCCAGCTTCGAAGAGTTCTGCCTGAATCCCATATTGCACATTGGAACCTCCTGCGAAAAGGATTTTCGGACTTTGAATGCCAGAGGCGATTTCGCACTTGCGGTCAAACCAAGCTCCAATGAACTGGGCATCTGCATGCCAGCGGAAGTTTCTAACCGAGAGGAGCAGAAGAAATGTGCCTAGCAGCGCGAACACCCATCCGGCCCCTATGCCGGCCAGATATCGGATACCATCTCGTGTTTGCATTTCCACAGCGGGGTATTCAAAAATTAAAATACAGAAACTCCGTGGGTGCCAGAGTATAGTATTTGCGAACTACGCAGAAAAGCAAGAATCCCATGACGCACCCGTGAAGCGGGTTGGGCTTCCAAGATAACAGGCTGACATCTTTTATGGAGGAATCCCACAGTCTTTGAAAATAGGCACGTGTGGTCGGCAGACCAAGGCAAATGCCTGTAAGCAGCGCAAGAAAGGGCCAGCGCAGATAGCTGTTGATGAAATCCCCGCTCAGCGCCATGGCGGGTAGTGAGGCGGAGTTTCCGAAGAGATGGGTGATCAGCGCAAGGGCTGATGGGAGGTCGGGCGCTCTGAAGAAAACCCACGCCAGCGTCACGCTTGAAAATGTCAGCATCCATCCGAATGCCACTGCCAAGTGCTTCGAGACAGCAATTGTCTTCAGAGGCCGAAACTCTCGCCACAGGTGATTTGTAATTAAATATAAACCATGCAGGGCACCCCAGATGACAAAAGGCCATCCAGCTCCATGCCAGAGGCCTCCTAGAAGCATCGTAATGAAGAGATTGCGATAGCGTATGAAAAATCCTTTGCGATTTCCTCCGAGTGGAATGTAAAGATAATTTTTAAGAAATTGAGACAGGGTGATGTGCCAGCGACGCCAAAAATCAATAATATTCGTAGCACGATAGGGTGACTGAAAATTATCAGGCAGTTGAATCCCAAAGATAAATGCTAATCCAATAGCCATATCGCTGTATCCCGAGAAGTCAAAGTAAATCTGGAACGCGTATCCCAGCACACCAGCCCAAGCGTCGCTTGAGTGAATTGCTGCGACAAGGAGTGGTGCGTCAAAGACTGGAGTTGCCAACTCGCCGCACGAGTCGGCGAGGACAACCTTTTTGAAAAGTCCTAACAAAAATATGGAAATTCCACCAAAAAACTGTAAGCTTATGTTTCGAAATGAAAAGCCTCGATTGATTTGCGAGTAGATTTCGGAGTGGTGAACAATTGGTCCTGCGATTAGTTGTGGGAAAAAACTGACAAAAAATACATAGTTCAGTAAGTTGTGCTCACAAACCTTCCCTTGGTGGGAATCAATCAAATAGGCAATTTGTTGAAAAGTATAGAAGCTAATGGCAAGCGGAAGGATTACATTGTCAAATGTCCAACCGGTGGAAAAAACTTGATTAACGGTGTCAACAAAAAAATTCGCATACTTGGCATATCCTAAAAGACCCAAATTCGCCGCAATTCCAAAGATCAAGCTCCACTTCCTGATATGAAATGACCTTTTTCTGTTCGGATCCACCAACATTCCGATTCCAAAGTTTGATCCAATCGATGTAAGCAAAAGAACAAGATACGACGGATTCCAGTATGCATAGAAGAGTAAAGATGCAAATGTTAGCCAAAGAACAGAAAATCGTTGATTGCGTGAGTAAACGCATGCCAACCACACAAGGTAGACCGCCGGCAGAAAAAAAAACAAGAACTCGCGCGAATGAAAAAGCATGGCGGAACTAACCTAATATCTCCATGGGGCTTTCTTGCGAAACGGCCAGAGGAAAATGCGAACGGTGAAGAGAAGAGGCTTGAGCATCAGATAAAACAAGCTGCAAAGTCCCCAGAGGAACTCGGTGACTTTTTGCTCAAGGATTTTGGTTATCCAAATAAATTCCTCTCCGCCGTGTCGCTTGATCGTCCAGGAACTTTTTCCGTCCTCCCAATGCCGCATGATCGTGCAAAACCCGCGAGAGATGTGCTTTTTGGCTCGAGTTTTTTTCCAATCCTCCAGCAGCGCATTAACCTCACCCATGTAACGGTCTGCTGTGCTGCGAGAGTCGCCGTGGAATCGGAAGCCGGCGAGCGGCGCATCGAGTCCGTAAACAGGGGCGAGCTTGAAGAATTCCCCCCACAAGTGGAAGTCGGCGGCGTATTTGCAGCGGTCCGGGATGCGGGAGCCGATCTTTTCCCAAAGACCGCGGCGCCAGAAGACGGTTTCCTGCTGGATGAAGTCGGAATTTTTTGGCCCGCCGTGCATTCCGGCGTAGTAGCAGCGCCCAGCGAATCCGGGCATTTTTTGCATTCCCTCAAAGCTGCCATCCTCTTGCACGCAAAACTTCCTAAGTGCCGTGATCCATTGGACCTCAGGGAATGTTTCAAAAATCTCACGCACGGTGGAGAGGGTCCAGGGAAAATAGAGATCAGAGGAATTCAGCCAGCCCATGATCTCGCCGGTGGTTTTTGAAAAGCCTTTGTTGATGGCATCATATTGACCAGCATCTTTTTCACTGCACCACCATGCGAATCGTGAAGAATGAGCATCGATGATCTTGCGACTTCCGTCTGTGGATCCGCCATCCACCAACACATATTCCAACTCCGCGCCACAACCATCCGCTGCCAGAAGCACGCTGCGGATCGTTTGGTCCAGATGAGCGGCTTGGTTGTAGGAGGGCGTGACGATGGATATTTTCATGAAGAAACTTTAGACGATGTAGACAGAATGAACTGAATTATAAAATAATGAATATTATTTGGATTATTTAAAATTATCACGCTAAAAACCAATTTATTACATCAATATTTTAAACGCAATTCTGCTTTTATATATTGAAAAGCCTATGAAATCAAATTTTTGTATGCTTTATATCTAGTTACATGCTCAATTTTCGTCAAGGTTCCATAGCGAAGACGTGGTGACGTCTGACCCTTCAGCGAGCAGTCTCGACTCAGCGGTCCTACAACATATCATCTTTCTTTTCAGACTCTTTTCACCGTGCAGAGCCGTAAATTTTGAAAAAGCCGCCGCTTGGTGCGCCGAGGGTATGGGGCTAGCTTTGGCTTCCACAGCAATAAATTCCTCCGGTCCGACTTCCATCAACAGATCGATCTCATTTCCCGCTGCCGTGCGCCAAAACCACAATGGCCTTGGATCCGCTTGAAGACAACGCATCTTCCGTGCCTCTGACACCACGGCATTTTCCCAGACCGATCCCCAGTAATGGCTCGCCTGCACATCCGACCAAGATTGAAAGCCAAGCAGAAAGATCAACATCCCCGTCTCTTGAAAGTAAATCTTTGGCGTTTTGATAAGCCTTTTTCCACGATTCAAATGATAAGGCTCCAAAAGAAAAATTTGTTGGCTGGCTTCCAATATGGAAATCCAAGCTCTTGCTGTTCCCACGGAAATACCAACATCCCTAGCCAATTCGCTAAAGACACAAAGTTGCCCAGCCCGCAGGGCAACCGCGCGTAAAAAGCGATCGAAGTCTCGCAAACTTCCGATATTTCCAAGCGTGCGGACATCCCTCTCCAAATAAGTCGCAAGGTAAGAGGACAGCCAAAGTGTTCGGTCGAGATCACCGCGTTGCCAAAGCTCCGGAAAACCTCCCCTCCACAAGTAGCGATCCAATTCCTCCTGATTTTTGATTCCCAATTCACGGCTGGATAACATCGGGAGGGTAAGAACGGCACATCGCCCGGCGAGGGATTCTGACACGCTGCCCAAGCTCGAAAACTGCTGAGACCCCGTGAGAAGAAATCTTCCCGGGCGCCGATCTGTATCGATCAACACCTTCAGGTGACGCATTAGCTCTGGCACATATTGAAATTCATCCAGAATCAATGGTTCACGTCGTCTTGAAAGAAAACTGGCTGGGTCAGCCGCAGCAAACGCCGCGTCCGATGGGATGTCAAAAGTGACATAGTCTGCTTCGGGCATCACCGCCCGAGCCAATGTCGTCTTGCCTGACTGCCGAGCCCCAGTCACAACTACAGCTGGAAACTGCATCAGTGCAGTAACTAAAGCAGGACTGAGATCCCTGTGAATCATTAATGCTGATAATCTGCATTACCGCTGCTCATTTGTCAATCCTTTGGCTGTTCAAGCGAACTTCGGGCCGATCGAATGCCGGAAGATCATGAGGCGTGGAAATAATCAAAATTTCGTAATTCCAGGTTCTGTTGAAAATGGGGAATGACCTTGAGAAAGCGACTCCTCACTTTTCCAAAAGCACATCGAGCACCTGATCGACCCCGTGCGTCCAGTTTGGAAGCTGGAGTCCGAAAGCGGTGCGCAGTTTTGAGGTATCGAGGCGGGAATTGGCCGGACGGGTGGCGGGTGTGGGGTATTCGGATGTCGTGATGGGGATGATGCGTTCGGGTTTGACTTGGAGTTGGTGACCCGCAGCGTGTGCCTTGGCGACGATGCGTCGGGCAAGCCCATGCCAGCTTGTTGCGCCGCTTGCCGTCAGGTGGTAGAGGCCGCAGGCGAACTCACCGTGATCACGGCGAAGGTAGCGGTCGGCTATGTGGGCTGAGGCATCGGCAAGGAGGGCAGCCCCGGTGGGAGTGCCAAACTGGTCGGCGACGATGCGGAGTTCTTCGCGCGTGGAGGCGAGGCCGAGAATTGTTTTTAGGAAATTTTTCCCATGTGGGCCGAAGACCCAACTGGTGCGAAAAATGAGATGATTGTCTGTGGCGGATGCCAGAGCAGCCTCACCCTCGAGCTTGGATTTTCCATAGACGCCGAGCGGATTTGTGGCGTCCCCTTCGCAGTAGGCGGTTGGTTTAACGCCGTCGAAGACATAATCCGTCGAGTAGTGGATGACGAGCGCGCCGAGCCTCGCCGCCTCCTCGCCAAGGATGCCGGGAGCGGTGGCGTTGACGGCTTGTGCCAATTCCGGTTCGGACTCAGCTTTGTCGACAGCCGTGTAAGCGCCGGCATTAAAGATGATCTCCGGCTGGGCCGAGCGCACAGCGGGGCGGATCGAGTCGGGATTTGTGAGGTCGCAGGCGTTGCGGTCGGCTGCAATCACCACTCCCAGCGGTGCCAAAGCGCGTTGAAGCTCAAAGCCGAGCTGGCCGTTGGCGCCAGTGATGAAAAAACGGGTCACTTTGAGCGGTCCGTTAAGATGAAGCGCGGGTCTTGCGGGTGAGCACACGACCGAAGGAGACGAGTTCGCGGATGAGGGAATTGTAGCATCCGTAGGTGGTGCCGCCTTCTTTTTTCAGGAGATCGTAGAGGACGAGCTCCGCTTCTTGAAAAGGCGCCTCGCCAGCGACCAAGCCAGCAAGATAAATGCTTCGAGCTTCACCTTGTCAGCATCGGCACTCACGAGTATTTCTCACAGTCCCCGAACGAGGCGGCTTCGGCATCCTTCGGTGAAACAATCGGGTCGATGCCGATGGCCAGCGGCCAGTCGATACCGATTGCAGGGTCGTTCCAGCGCAGGGAACGCTCGGTTGCCGGCGCGTAGTAATTTGTGCACTTGTAGTGAAAATCCGCCACCTCGCTTACTACCAAAAATCCGTGTGCACATCCCGGCGGCACCCAGAGGCGCTCATGGGCATCGCTTGTGAGCATGTAGCCATCCCAGTGTCCGAAGGATGGCGAGCCTTGCCGCAAATCCACCAGAACATCAAAAACCGTTCCCGAAGTGACCCATACCAGCTTCCCTTGGGCTGCATCGCCCACTTGATAGTGAAGCCCGCGCAGCACGTTTTTTCCCGACCGGCTGTGATTGTCCTGCACAAAGTCGGCAACGATCCCGAGCTTGGCAAAGGTGTCTTTGTTCCAGCTCTCCAAAAAAAAACCCCGGGCATCACCAAAAACGCGGGGTCGGAGCAGGAATGCCCCATCAATTTTCGTGTGATATTTTGTCATGGAAAAATTCGAAATGCGGAATCAGCCTTGTGGGAGGTTCTTAGCCGCTCCTTCGTGAAGCCGCTTGGAGCGGGCTTCGGCGAACCGCTCATTCATTGTTTCCATGTCCTCGATCCACTGGATTTTTTCACGGAATGTGAGTTGGCTATCCATTAGGCGGTCGAATTCTCGGTTGCCTTCAGGTGATCCCCAGCGCCAATCGGGTTCAAGCTTGTTCATTCTGCATTCGCTGCACTCGCCGAAGCTCTTCAATGTCCACCAGATCTTGGCCCCGTCCAGCTTCGGCTTTCATTTGGATCAACGTCTCAAGTGGAACGATCCTCGCGGACTTGCCATTTCCTACTTCGTGCAGCGAGGAATTTTCAAACTCGGCATCAAAGTTGAATGGTTCGTAAACAAAGATATCGATAGGTGTGCGGCGGTGATCGTCACTCCAAAGTTTCAGAACAATCATTTCCTTTTCGGCCCGCCAAGATTCTCGCTTTGCCGCATCGGCAAAATCCTCAGCACTCACTGGAATCGCCAACCGGTATCCGATTTCAAACAAGCTTTCCAATCCATGGCGAATATTGGTGGCCTCAAGCTGAATCACAAGATCCAGATCGCGGGTCGCTCGGAGATACCCATGCGCATTGACCGCCAAGCCGCCCACGATCAAATACCGCACGCCAGCTCCATTTAATGCGCCGACCACGGCCTCAATGCTTCGCAATTCCATTTTGTGTTTTGCAAGTTCGCATTTCTGCGCTGAGCGCAGGCGCAAGCTACCGCCCTTGGTCATCGGCGAGAATTTTCACCGGTCCAGTTCGATGCCAAAATGTGGTCCTGGTTTTCACAGGCAGGCCGCACGGGGCGGCAGCGGTTATCTGACTAAAAAGCGGAGTAACCAAGGCAGCATCGACTCCCCGCGTTCGAGCCAATGCTTGAGGCGTTCGAGGCGCTCTTCGGCGCTTGAACGCTCGTCCAGCGGCAGTGTGCGGGCCAGGGACTCCATCGTTTCGATGCGCTCGAGAGCCCGTCCCAGCCTGGGTTTCAGCTCCTCTTGAATGAAGGCGGTTGCGAATTTGCTCAGTTCCAAATCCGCCACGTAGTGGTCCCGACGGTCTCCCGGCATGTAAACCGACTTCACGGCGCCCACCGTCCTCAGGACCTTCAAGCCTTGGCTGGCCGCTCCCAAGCTGATGCCCAGCCGCTCAATGATGCCGTCCATCGCCAAGGCCGTTGGCGATACAAAAAGCAAGCCATAAATCTCTCCAACTGACTTTGGCAGACCGATTAATTTAAAAAACCCGATGAACATCTCGATCGACTCCACCTCCAAGGAGGTCAGAGCTTCGCTGGATCGTTCAGGACTTTTCTCAAGGCGCGTCATCCCGCGTGAAGCATCCTCAAAACCTTCAAAGCTTTCAATAAAAAATGAAATTACTCTTCGAGGGGCCTTATGAAGAAGGAAGGATCTACCAACCGCGAAGCTCGATGGACGGTTTGAGGATTTGGAGGCCTTCGAACGCCTCGAAATGCTTGTCGTCGGTGAGAATGGCAGCGCCGATTTCTTGGGCGCACGTGGCGATCAGGATATCTTGAGCCGGCAGGGTGGTCCCGGCGCGGTCGAGGCTCCAAGCCAGGCTGGTGGCGAGTTCCCAGATTTTATTGTTGGTGGGAACATTGATCAGCACGTCAAAAAACGACCCGAGGCGTCTGCGGATTTTTTCCACCCGCAGTCCACGCTCGACTTCCAGCCTGACCATACCGCAGGTGGCGAGGTCTCCGCTGCCGATCCAATCACTGAGGACTTCGGCAGGGTCGAGGCCCCGCCGAAGCAGACCGATGAAGACATTGCTGTCCACCAGCACGAGAATCCTCATTTTTCGGACCCGGGCGATTTGTTCACACCATAGCCGGGGAGGGATTCCGCAGCTCTCATGGCGGGAATATCGTAACCGGGCTCAACGGCGTTTTTTAATTCTTCGGACGTGAAGCCAAGACCGGATTTCACAAAGTCCCGGAAGCGGGCCTTCCTGTCCATTTCCTTGAGAGCCATTTCCACAGCTTCCGTCTTGCTTTCGCAGCCAAACCGCTTCACAACCCGGTCGAGCAATTCCTCATCGATGTGCATCGTCATTTTCATGCCATACAAAGTATGGCATGAATGTTTACACTTCAACAAAAAATTGATCGATGACGGGAGTGGGAGCGGAAAAGGTGCCGTTACAGAAGAAGCGCCGTTGGCGATTCAAGCGATTGGCGGAGACTGGCGAGGAATTCTGCGGCCGTGGCCCCGTCGACCACCCGATGGTCGCCGCTGAGCGAGATGGAGAGGCGTTGTCCGACAACAATTTCATCGCGCGCGTTGACCACGGGCTTTTTGACAATGGCACCGACTGCAAGAATGACAGCCTGCGGCGGATTGATGATCGCGTAGAACGAGTCGATCCCGTAGGCACCGAGATTCGAGACGGTGAGGGTGCCGCCTTGGTATTCCTCGGGCTTGATTTTTTTCGAGCGGGCGCGGGCGGCAAGATCCTTCACGGAGGAACTGATTCCACGCAGGGACAATTTGTCGGCGCGACGGATCACGGGAGTGATAAGGCCGTCTTCGACGGCGATGGCGACCGAGAGGTTGACGTCGGCATATTCCACAATCGAGTCCCCCGCGAAAGCGGCGTTCACCTTCGGGTGGGCTGCGGCGGCGCGGGCCGCTGCGAGAAGGATGAAGTCGTTGACCGTGACCTTGGGCGTGCCGGCGGATTCGGCTGCCGCGTTGAGATCCTTGCGAAGCTTCGCCAAGGGGGCGGCATCGACTTCCAAAGTCAAATAAAAATGTGGGATTTGAGTTTTGCTGGCCAGCAAGCGGTCCGCGATGGTGCGGCGCATGCCTGAAAGGGGCGTTTTCTTGTCCGCTTCGCTGAAAGGCACCTCAATGCGCGGGGCCGGGGAAGAAGAAGGAGTGCCGGAACGGGAAGGGGCGTGGGTGGGAACATCGGCGGCGACGATGCGACCGCCGGGGCCCGAACCTTGGACGAGTGAAAGGTCGATTCCGCGTTCGAGAGCGATTTTTTTTGCCAGAGGAGAGGCTTTGATGCGGGTTCCCGGAGATGCCGGAGCTTTAACTTGGGCGCGGGGTGCGGGAGTGGAGGTTGTTGCCGGGGCTGCTGCCACCGGTGCTGCGGGCTTGGTTGCGGTAGCGCGGCCGCCATCCAGGCGGGCGATCGGATCGCCAACTTTCACCACGCCGCCTTCGGGAATCAGAAGTTCGGCCAGCACCCCGTCGTCAAACGCTTCCATCTCCATCGTCGCTTTGTCGGTTTCGACATCGGCAATCACGTCCCCGACGGAGATTTTGTCGCCGGCTTTTTTGTGCCATTTGAGAAGGGTGCCCTCGAGCATGGTATCGCTCAATTTGGGCATGGTGATATTCGTCATAGGTCGGTCGGGTTAGCGGATGGAAAGAACTTTCTCAATTACCCGGCCCGGAGTGGGAAGTTGAAGCTTTTCCAATTCCGGCGAGTAGATGGCCGGGGCGTCGAGGGAGCACACGCGAAGGACCGGGGCGTCGAGTTCGTCGAAGGCCTTTTCCTGGATCGTGGCGGCGATCTGGGCGGAAACACCGCAGAAGGGTTTGTTCTCGTCGACCAGAACCGCACGATGGGTTTTGCGCACCGTTGCGAGGATCGCCTCCTCGTCAAGCGGGCGGATCGAGCGAAGATCAAGGACATCCGCTTCGATCCCGTGCTCGGCAGAGAGAATTTCGGCGGCTTTCAGAGCGGTGATCACTGCCCGGCCATGGGCGATCAGCGAGACATCGGATCCTTCCCGCTTGAGGTCGGCGACTCCCAGCGGGATGAGATACTCCTCGTCCGGGACTTCCCAAGACTCACCATAAAGAAGGGTGTTTTCCATGACGCATACCGGGTCGTTGTCCCGAATAGCCGTTTTCATGAGGCCTTTGGCGTCGTAGGCGGTCGCGGGGCAAACCACTTTCAGACCCGGGGTGTTGGCAATAAAATTCTCTGGCGTGTGCGAGTGGGTGGCTCCGACGTTGGTGCCGCCATTGGCCGGCCCGCGAATGACGATCGGGCAATTGATCAGACCTCCGCTCATGTAGCGGACCTGTCCGGCATTGTTGATGATCTGGTCCCAGGCCACGTAGGCGAAACTCCAAAACATGAGCTCCATGACCGGGCGAAGGCCCAGCATTGAGGCTCCGATGCCCATGCCGATGAATCCCGCTTCGCTGATCGGCGTGTCCACGACGCGCTTGTCGCCGAAGCGCTGCCAGAGGCCCTCTGTGACCTTGTAGGCTCCATTGTAGCGGGCGACTTCCTCGCCGAGGAGAACGACATTTTCATCGCGCTGGATTTCCTCCGCGAGGGCGTCATTCAGGGCTTTCCGGTAAGTGATGAGTGGCATGGTGAAAAGCGATCGGACTGGACTGGTTTACTCGGAAAAGAAGTGTCGGCCGGTGCGGCCGGCGTCGGTTTGATTGTCCACTTCCCAATAAACATCCTCAAATATCGTGTGTGGTTCGGGCTGGGGGCTTTCGATGGCGAAGCGGGCTGCCTCATCGGCTTCTTGTTTGGCCTGCTCATCGAGCTCTTCGGCTTGTGCGGGTGTGATAACGCCCTCCTCTTCGAGACGTTTTTGCCAGAGCCGGATCGGATCGTGATGGGCTTTGTAGCGTTCGATTTCCTCGGGAGAGCGGTATTTCTTGGCATTCGCATCGGCAACCGAGTGGCCGTAGTAGCGGTAGGTGTCAATTTCCAGCACGGTCGGCAGGGACTCCTTGTGTGCCCGGCGCATGGCATTGGCTGTTTTGGCCCGCACTTCGTAGAGGTCCTCCCCATTGGCGATATCCCACACAATCCCATAGCCGTCCGCCCGTTCGGCGAGGCAGTTCCGCATGGCCGAGGAGCGGTCGAGCGTGGTGCCCATCGAGTATTTGTTGTTCTCAATGATGTAAACCACCGGGAGCTTCCAGAGGGCAGCAAGGTTGAGCGATTCATGGTAAGCCCCTTGGTTGACGGCTCCGTCGCCCATGAAGCAGAGGGCCGCCCCGGTGAGATTCTTGTATTTGAGAGCATAGGCCAGACCGAGCCCGAGCGGCGTCTGTCCTCCCACGATGCCGTGGCCCCCCCAGTAATTTTTGTCCGGCGCGAAGAAGTGCATCGATCCGCCCTTCCCCCGCGAGCAGCCTGTGGCTTTGCCAAAAAGTTCCGCCATGCACTCGTTCATCGACATGCCCACTGCGAGGGCGTGTCCGTGGTCGCGATATGCGGTGATCACATGGTCGTTTTCGCCCATGAGCGAGACTGTGCCAACCGCAACCGACTCCTGCCCGATGTAAAGATGCAGGAATCCGCCCATCATGCTTTGATTGTAATACTTCAGCGAAACCTGCTCGAAACGGCGTATGCGAATCATCTCGCGCAAGAAACCGATTTTTTGCTCGGGTGTCAGCGAGGCGTTCACCTCGGAACGGGAGTGATCGGTGGGGTCGATGGCCGTGTCCTCGTCGGTAATGCTGGGCATGGTGGTTGGAGTTGGTGGGTTGATGGTTTCGCCGGTGGCCATTGCGGCTTTGCTCGGCAAGGATCGAGTTTTGTTCTGGAGTGGTCGTTTTGGCAATGCGGAAATGCGCTTGGCGGTTCGCGTGAGACGATCGATCAGCAGATGTTTTCGACCAGCCAGCGATGGGATTGCGCCAACGAGTCGACCGGATCACCGGGGGTGGTATCCTGCTCGACAATGAACCATTCACAACCGGATTTCCCGGCTGCGGCGATGATGCGGCGGAAGTCGAGATTCCCGGAACCCACTTCGCAGAAGGTGGGCTGGTTGTCCGCGTTGATCATGTAATCCTTGAGGTGCATGACATGAAGGCGTCCGGCCAGTTGCTCGCAGAATGTGGCGGGGTCCCCTCCGCCAAACTGCACCCAGTAGGTGTCCAGCTCCGCCTTGAGGTGGGCGGGGGTGGTGCGGGCGAAAAGGCGATCGATGATGCGCTCGCCGTTGATCTTGCGGAATTCCTGGTGGTGGTTGTGGTAGGACAGCGAGAGCCCGGCCGCCGCAAGGGCCGCCCCCGACCGCTCCAAGCCATTGATCAAGCCATCGATCGACTCCAGGTTGTTGAGATCGATACCGCCCGGGTAGGGGTAGGCGGTGGCTTTGCAGCGGAGCTTTTGAAGCCGCTCGATGACACGCGCCGGTTCGTTCAGAATCATCTCCCCGGACTCGTGGGTGGCGCAGCAGACGAGACCCTCGCCGTCGAGGATGCGGAGAAGCTCATCCTCCCCGATCGGCCCCATGCCGCTGACTTGAACGGCCTGGTAGCCGGCCTCGCGGACGCGGCGGAGTGTGCGGGCGATGTCAGAAGGGGTTTTGAGGAGGTCCCGGCAGGTGTAGAGCTGGGCGGCGATTTGGGATGGTTTCATGTGAGGCGTGGTTATCTATCAAGCCGGTTCTTTTTGAAAAGCCAATCGTCCGTCTTTTTCCATGGCGGAAATGCGGTCGCCCTCCTGGAAGCGTCCGTCGAGGATTTGAAGGCTGAGGGGGTCCAGAATTTCGCGTTGGATGACGCGTTTGAGCGGGCGGGCGCCATAGGCCGGGTCGTAACCCTCCCGGGCCAGGAAATTCTTGGCTCCGTCGTCGAGGACAAGGGTGAGGTTTTGGCGCTCCAGACGTTCCAGCAGACGGCGGAGCTGGATGTCCACGATATGGGTGATCTGGCGGTCGTCCAAACGGTCGAAGATGATCGTCTCGTCGATGCGGTTTAAAAATTCCGGCCGGAAGTGCCCCCGCAGGGCCTCTTGAACGCGGCGGTTGCGCTCCTCTTTCGGCAGGTCTTCCATGATGTATTGGCTGCCGATGTTCGAAGTCAGGATGAGCACGGTGTTTTTGAAATCCACGGTGCGGCCCTGGCCGTCGGTGATCCGTCCGTCGTCGAGCACTTGAAGCAGCACATTGAACACATCCGGATGGGCCTTCTCGACCTCGTCGAAGAGAACCACCGAGTATGGGCGGCGGCGCACGGCCTCGCTGAGTTGGCCGCCCTCCTCGTAGCCCACATAGCCCGGAGGGGCTCCAATCAGGCGGGCGACGGTGTGTTTTTCCATGTATTCCGACATGTCGAGGCGGACGATGGCGGACTCGTCGTCGAAGAGAAATTCCGCCAGGGCCTTCGACAACTCGGTTTTTCCAACGCCTGTCGGGCCGAGGAAGAGAAAGGAACCGATCGGCCGGTTTTCATCCTGCAGTCCGGCGCGTGCCCGGCGGACCGCGTTTGAAACCGCTTGAATGGCCTGTTGCTGGCCGACCACGCGCTCCATGAGGCGTTCCTCCATTTTCACAAGTTTGGCGCGCTCGCCCTCCTGCAGGCGGGAGACCGGAATGCCGGTCCAGCTGGAGACAACCTTGGCGATGTCCTCCTCGGTGACCTCCTCGCGGAGAATGCCGCCGCTCACCGCCGCGTCGGGCTGGATGCGGACGAGTTCGCGTTCGAGGTCGGGGAGGAGGCCGTATTGGATTTCACTCGCGCGGTGAAGGTCGCCCCGGCGCTGCGCTTGTTCGAGTTCCGAGCGGAGGCGTTCGATTTTTTCGGCGACCTTCTGGGTTTTTCCGATTTCCTCCTTCTCCCGCATCCACTGGGCACGGAGCGTGGAGGCGCTTTCTTTGGCATCGGCGAGCTCGCGTTCCAACTTGGCCAGGCGGTCGCGGCTGGCGGTGTCCTTTTCCTTGCGGAGCGCCTCGCGTTCCATTTCAAGCTGCATGATTTCGCGCTCCCGCTGGTCGAGTTCGGTCGGCAGGGATTCCAGTTCGATCTTCAAGCGCGAGGCGGCCTCGTCCATGAGATCGACCGCCTTGTCGGGGAGGAAGCGGTCGCTGATGTAGCGGTGGCTGAGAACGGCCGCCGCGATGAGGGCGGCATCCTGGATGCGCACTCCGTGATGCACCTCGTAGCGTTCCTTGAGGCCGCGGAGGATGGCAATCGTGTCCTCGACACTCGGTTCGCCCACCAGGACAGGCTGGAAGCGGCGCTCGAGGGCGGCGTCCTTCTCGATGTATTTGCGGTATTCGTCGAGCGTGGTGGCTCCGATCGTGCGGAGTTCGCCGCGCGCCAGTTGGGGTTTGAGAAGGTTGGAGGCATCCATCGAGCCCTCGGCGGCACCGGCGCCCACGATGGTGTGGAGCTCGTCGATGAAAAGGATGACCTCGCCCTCACTGGCCGTGACCTCTTTAAGAAACGCCTTCAACCGGTCCTCGAATTCACCGCGGAATTTGGCGCCTGCCACCATGGCCCCGATATCCATCGCCACGAGGCGCTTGTTTTTGAGGGACTCCGGCACATCGCCGCTCACGATGCGCCTGGCGAGGCCCTCCACGATCGCGGTTTTGCCCACACCCGGCTCTCCGATGAGAACCGGATTGTTTTTCGAGCGGCGCGAGAGCACTTGCATGGTGCGCCGGATTTCGTCGTCGCGGCCGATGACCGGATCGATCTTGCCATTTCGGGCGAGGGCGGTGAGGTCGCGGCCGTATTTTTCGAGGGTTTGGTATTTTCCCTCCGGATCCTGGTCGTTGACGCGCTGGTTGCCGCGCACGGACGTCAGGGCTTGGAGCAACCGCTCACGTGTTGCGCCCGAGTCCTGCAGCAGGCGGGCTGCGGCGGATTTCCCGGTGAGGAGGGCGAGTAGGAAATGCTCCACGCTCACGTAATCGTCCTTGAGCATCGCCATTTCCCCCTCGGCGGCGTCGAGTGTTTTGCGGAGTTCGGCGGCGATTTGGGGCTGGGCGGCTCCGCGGACCTTCGCGAACTTTTCAATGGCTCCGCTCAGCCGCGCTTCCAGCGGGGAGGCGGCCACGCCGCACTTTTCAAGAACCGGTTTGGCAAGTCCGCCGGCCTGGGTGATCAGGGCTAGCAGCAGGTGCTCGCAATGCACCTCGGGGTTTTCGCTTTTGGTGGCGAGGTCGATCGCATCGTTGAGCGCCTCGCGGAGTTTGATGGTGTATTTCTCGGGTCGCATGGCTTTTTCAAACCATCAAACCCCGCGGCGATCAAGTCCACCCCGGTGAGCGCCCCGTGGCGGGCGGTCAGGAGCGGGGATTGGTGAGTTCGAGAAAAACCGATTCGAGCGAGCGTCGCGGGTGGGCCTTGCGGACGAGGCGGGCCCCGGATTCGGCCACGATCGCCTCGATCCGCGCTTCCAGGCCCGGCGCCGGGTTTTCGATGGTGAACGAGGTTTGGTTTTCGATGCCGACGAGTTCGTCCAATGTGCCCTCGCGGATCATCAGACCTCCGGACATGATCCCCACGCGGTCGCAGACCTCCTGCACCTGTTCCAGGAGGTGAGAGGTGAGAAGCACCGTTTTGCCGCGTTTTTTCAGATCGAGGATGAGGTCGCGGATTTGGTGGGAACCGGCTGGATCGACGCCTGCGGTGGGTTCGTCAAGCACGACCAGTCCGGGATCCTGAATCAACGCCTGGGCAAGACCAACGCGTTGGAGCATTCCCTTGGAGAATCCTCCGACGCGGCGGTCGCGGGCCTCTGTCAAACCGACCAGATCGAGAAGTTCCTCGATGCGGCGGGACAGAAGCGTTTGCGGAAGTCCACAAATCCGGCCGTAGAAAGCAAGTGTCTCGGCGGCGGTCAGAAACTTGTAAAAATAGGGATTTTCGGGCAGGAAGCCCACGTTGCGCCGGCTGTGGTGGTCGCGGCTGTCCAGGCCGAAAATCCGAGCACTTCCTCCATCCGGACGGACCAGTCCCAGAAGCATTTTGAGTGTGGTGCTTTTCCCGCTTCCGTTGGGACCGAGCAGGCCATAAACCTCGCCTTCGCCCACTTGGAACGAGACTCCGCGCACGGCTGCGATGCGGCGCCGGCGCAGCGGCACAGGAAACGATTTGGACAGGTTTTCGATGGTAATGGCGTTCACGGGTCGATGTGAAATCCCCTGAGGCCTTCGGGCCTTCGGGTTTCCGCGGATGTCTCCAGCCGGATGTGACCTGCCAGAGGGCTCTTGCGGATGCCTTCGAGGAAAGCATCCACCTCCGTGTCCTCGCCGCTTGCCAGCAGCCGCACCCGGCCGTCGGGGAGGTTGGAAACACGGCCTGCGACCTCATAGCCACGGGCCTCGGATTTTACCATGGCGCGGAATCCCACGCCCTGCACACGGCCTTCGTAGTGGACTTCGAGTGTTTTCATGAACGCACTTGTCCGGTGCCCGTGAGCAGGTAGCGGTAGGTGGTGAGTTCTTCAAGCCCCATCGGGCCGCGCGCATGAAGCTTGTCGGTGCTGATGCCGATTTCCGCGCCAAAGCCGAACTCCCCGCCGTCGGTGAAGCGGGTGGAGGCGTTCCAGTAAACGGTGGCCGAGTCGACACTGTCGAAGAACGCCTGTGCGGCCGCCTCGTCTCCGGTGACAATCGCATCGCTGTGGTGGGAGCCATTTTCCTCGATGTGGGTGACAGCG
>CAMCXK010000019.1 GCA_945883435.1 Chthoniobacter flavus
TTCATCTGTGCGTTTTCATCCCTCATTGGCCTTGTCAAGGTGCTCAGACTCGAGCCTGCTGTGGTGTTCCGATGAGTGGTCCAGCGATTGTGGTGCGTGAGGTGGTGAAGTCGTTTTCGAACGGCGATGCGCGGGTGTTGGCCTTGAAGGGAGCCAGCCTGGAAGCGGCCTTCGGCGAGTTGCTCATGATTGTCGGCCCGTCGGGCTGTGGAAAAACCACACTTCTCAGCGTGATTTGCGGCACGCTGGCCTTCGAGGAGGGCGAGGTGAGCGTCTTTGGGCACGATTTGCGAGGCATGGGCAACGGGGAAATGACCCGCTTCCGGCGCGAGAACATCGGCTTCATTTTTCAGCAGTTCAATCTTATCCCGACTCTCACCACGGTGGAGAATGTGAGTGTGCCGCTTTTGCTGCGGGGGTGTTCGAAAAAATCTGCTCAGGCGCGTGCGGCCGCGATGCTTGAAAAGGTCGGCCTCGGCGACAAGTTGCGTGCCTACCCGGCACAACTTTCCGGCGGGCAGCAGCAGCGGGTCGCCATCTCGCGGGCCTTGGTGCACGAGCCCCGGTTGGTCATTTGCGACGAACCCACCGCCTCCCTCGATGCCGCCGCCGGGCACCGGACCCTTGAGCTTTTGCGCGAAAGCGCGGTTCACCCCGGGCGATGTGTGCTTCTTGTGACCCACGACAGCCGCATTTACCCGTTCGCCGACCGGATTGTCCAGATGGACGACGGGCGTGTGACCGGGCAGTTTTCCGATCCATCCCATCTCCACCATGCCTAAACGCCTCTCTTTTTACCTTGCCCTTGCGGGGATCGCCGCCGTGACATTGCTGGTGCTGCGTCTTCGCCAGCCCGCTCCGGTTCCCGAACCCCTTGTTCCGCCGCCCGCGTCACCCTATGCGACCTCGATCGGGGGGAGGGGATTGGTGGAGAGTATCGATGAAAACATCCGCATCGCCCCCCCGGCCTCGGGATTGGTCGAGCGGGTGCTGGTCCTGCCGGGCGAATCCGTGGCGGAAGGCGCCGAGCTCTTTCAGCTCGACGCGCGGGATTCCAAAGCCAGCCTGCTCGTCCAGCAGGCGCAAGTAGGTGTTTTAAGAGCCCAGGTGGCCGAGGCGGAAACCCTTCTTGCGGACCGCAAGGACCAGCTTGACCGCAGTGCCAGGTTGCGGGAGCGCCGCGTCGCCAGCGAGGACGAGGCCGAACGGAACCGCTTCGCCTGGGAATCCGCAAACCGACAGTTGGAACGCGTGCGTGCCGATCTGGCCCTTGCCGAGGCGAAACTCCAAGCGGCTCAAGTCGCACTGGACATGCGCATGGTCAAAGCCCCCCGCTCCGCCCGCGTTTTGCAAGTCAACATCCGTCCGGGTGAATACACGATGGTCGATCCCGCGGCTCCGGCATTGCTCCTCGGAGATGTGAGCAACCTTCAACTCCGGGTGGATGTGGACGAATCCGATGCTCCGCGGGTGAGAAGCGGCGCGGCCGCCACGGCATTTCTGAAAGGAACCCGCGAAAAACCTGTGGCCTTGGATTTTGTGCGGATCGAACCTTACATCCTGCCCAAGAAGTCGCTCACCGGAGAGTCCACCGAGCGCGTGGACACGCGTGTGCTGCAAGTCATCTACCGGCTCCGCGATCCCTCGGTGCCGGTGTATGTCGGCCAGCAGATGGACGTTTTTATCGACGGTTAGAGCCGACTCAGCGCATCACTGGCACGCCGCCGCGCAGGAGTTCCTCGACAAAACCGGTGTGGTATCGGCCGCGACGAAAGCTTTCGTTGTGCATGATCGCCTGCTGAAACGGAATCGTCGTTTTGATGCCTGTGATCATGTATTCGTTCAAGGCCCGTGACATGCGGCGGATGCAAGCCTCCCGGTCGGATGCCGTGGCGATGACCTTGGCGATCATCGAGTCGTAGTTCGACGGAATCGGATAGCCCGCGTAGGCATGGGAATCGATACGGATGCCGCGGCCGCCCGGGGCGTAGTAAAGCCCGATCTGTCCCGGGCAGGGTTGGAAATTGCGCTCCGGGTCCTCGGCATTGATGCGGCACTCGATGGCATGACCGCGGGGTTTGGCTTCCACGACATAGCGGCTGAGATGTTCGCCGGCTGCAACTTGGATCTGCTGCTTCACGAGGTCGCAACCATAGACCTCCTCTGTGATCGGGTGCTCGACCTGGATGCGGGTGTTCATTTCCATGAAGTAAAAATTTCCCGCATCGTCCACCAGATACTCGATGGTTCCCGCATTGCTGTATCCGACGCTTTCGCAGAGTCGGATCGAGGCTTCACCCATTTTCTGGCGGAGTTCGGGTGACATGAGCGGGGAGGGGCATTCCTCCACGATTTTTTGGTTGCGGCGTTGCAGCGAACAATCGCGCTCGCCCAGATGCACAATGCGGCCGTGCTCGTCTCCGAACACTTGAAACTCGATATGGTGCGGGTTGACGATGAATTTTTCGATATACACGGCGGCGTTGCCAAATGCCTTTTCCGCCTCCATGCGGGCCGCATGAAATCCCTGCACGAGACTGCCTTCGTTGCTGGCGATGCGCATTCCACGGCCACCGCCTCCAGCCACCGCCTTGATCATCACGGGATACCCGATCTGCCGCGCCACGCGAAGGGCTTCCGCCTCGTCCTCGATAATCCCGTCACTGCCCGGGGACACCGGCACTCCGGCCTTGCGTGCGCAGTCGCGGGCGGAATTCTTGTCGCCCATCAACCGGATCGCCTGCGGCGTCGGACCGATAAACTTGATGTTGCAACTGGCACAAACCTCCGCGAAATGGGCATTTTCCGCCAAAAATCCATACCCGGGGTGGATCGCATCAACGTCGGCGATTTCGGCCGCGCTAATGATGCGGTCGATTTTCAAGTAGCTTTGGTTGCTGACCGCCGGTCCGATGCAAATCGCCTCATCCGCCAGTTGCACGTGCAAGCTGTCGATATCGGGCTCGGAGTAAATGGCCACCGACTTGACGCCCAGTTCTTTGCAAGCACGAATGATCCGCAGGGCAATTTCGCCGCGGTTGGCGATCAGGATTTTTTTAAACATCGGGAAAAATTACTTCAGGCGGAAAAGAACCTGGCCGAATTGAACCGGCTTGCCATTCTCGGCGCAAATTTCCGTCACGGTTCCGGAGATTTCAGCTTTGACTTCGTTCATGACCTTCATGGCTTCAATGATGCAAACGACGGTCTCGGGGGTGACTTCCTGGCCGACTGACAGAAAAGGAGGCGCCTCAGGGGAGGGGGCGGTATAGAAGGTGCCCACCATCGGGGATTTGATCTCGATGCCGGAAGCCGCCGGGGTGGCTGTTTGACCAACCGTTGCAACCGCGGGAGCCGCTTGGGCGACCAAAACCGGCTCCGGTTGGGTTACAGAGACCACTTGGGTAGACGCCACTGCGGAGGCGGTTTTTAAGGTGATTTTGAAACCTTCGCGTTCCATTTTGAAAACGGCGAGGCCGTTTTTCTTCATCAATTCGATCAGTGAGCGTATTTCTTTGGTATCCACGATATGGTATTTGGGTGAGTATTGAGATTGTCACAATTCCCGACAGAGGGTCAAGTCATGCCAAGACCAGTTGTCAAAGCCGGGAAGCGAGGAGGGATTGGGATTTTGAACCGGGTGTCTGCGGATGCGGTGCTGAGCGGTCCGCGCCGGGCACCCGTCGAGCAGGAAAATCAGCCCAGCGCGAGCTGGGCGGTTGCGATTTCCAGAATTTCCTTGGTGATGCTGGCTTGGCGGGCCTTGTTGTATTCGAGGGTGAGATCCTTGACGAGCGACTTGGCATTGTCGGTCGCACTCTTCATGGCCACCATGCGAGCGCTGTGTTCCGAAGCGCGCGTGGCGAGTTGGGTTTGGTAAACAATGTAATGGATGTAAGCCGGGAGGATGGCGTCGAGCACGGCGGCCGCACCTGGTTCGAATTCCAGCCCGCCTTCCAGTCCATCCATGGGTTCATCCTTGCCCGGCAGGCCAGCCTCTTGGAAACTCGTGATGGGCAAAATGGGGAGGTTTACTGGATTCTGGGTCAATGTATTGACAAACCTCGGATACAAGATCGTGACCTTGTCCACCGACCCGTCCAAAAACTTTTCAAGGCAGAATTTGGAAATTTGTTTGCATTGGGCAAAACTCGGGCGCTCCGCCAACGGGAAGTCGGCGATCATCTTGCGCTTGGTGCGTGCGAGAAACTGGCTGCCCTTGCGTCCGACGCTCACGAAATCCGTGATTGAGGGATCGAAGTTGAGAGCTTCCCGCAGAAGGTTCGTATTGAGAGCTCCGCAGAGACCCTTGTCCGTGGTTAGAAGAAGAACAAGTTGGCGTTTCACCTCGCGAACCGCCAAGAGCGGATGCAACGCGGGATCGACCACGTCGCGCACCGAGACAATCACGCGGTTCATCAATCGCGAGTAGTCTCGGCCATTCAACGCCGCTTGTTGGGCCTTGCGCATTTTGGAGGCCGCCACCATTTGCATGGCTTTGGTGATTTGCGCTGTGTTCTTGACCGACTTGATGCGTCGGCGGATGTCGCGAAGGTTGGCCATCTGGAGAGATTAGAACGAGGAGAAGGATTTGAACTCGTCAAGGGCTGCCTTGAGGTCTTTTTCCACTTCTTCGTCGAATTGGCGCTTTTTCGATAGTTTTTCCAAAATCGCGTCTTTACGGGTCTCGATAAATTCCACCAGTTTGGCTTGGGCGGTTTTCACTTTATCAACGGCGATTGCATCAAAAAGGCCTTTTTGCATGGACCAGAGGATGATCGCCTGCATTTCGACACGAATGGGATTGTATTGCTGTTGCTTGAAAAGCTCCACAATGCGGGCTCCCCGCTCGAGGGTGGCTTTGGTTTTGGCATCCAAATCCGAGCCGAACTGTGCGAAAGCGGCCAGTTCGCGGTATTGGGCCAAGTCGCCTTTGATTTTGCCGGCCACTTGTTTCATGGCCTTGATTTGTGCGGCGGAACCAACCCGCGAGACCGAGAGACCAACGGAAATCGCAGGACGAATGCCTTGGTAGAACAAATCGGTTTCGAGATAAATCTGACCGTCGGTAATGGAAATGACGTTGGTCGGAATGTAGGCCGAAACGTCACCGGCTTGCGTCTCGATGATCGGCAAGGCGGTGAGGGAACCGTTGCCGCAATCGGCAGCGAGGCGCGCGGAACGCTCCAGAAGACGGCTGTGAAGGTAAAACACATCGCCAGGATAGGCTTCGCGGCCGGACGGGCGCTTCAAAAGAAGGGAAATTTGGCGATAGGAATTGGCGTGCTTGGTCAGATCGTCGAAAACGATCAAGGCATCCATCCCGTTGTCCATGAACCATTCTCCCATCGCAGCACCGGCAAAGGGGGCGATGTATTGGTCTGCCGCGGTATCCGAGGCTGTGGCCGCCACGATAATCGTGTAGCGGAGGGCATCATGCTCTTCCAATGTGCCAATCACACGGGCAATGTTTGCGTTTTTCTGGCCGATGGCCACGTAGATGGAATACAGCGGACGGAAGTTCGGGTCGCCGGATTCCTCCGCAGCTCGGTTGATGCGGGCTTGGTTGATAATCGTATCGATGGCAATGGTGGTTTTGCCCGTGGCGCGGTCTCCAATGATGAGTTCGCGCTGTCCACGGCCCACAGGGATCATCGCGTCGACGCTCATGATTCCGGTTTGAACCGGTTGGCCAACGGGGTGGCGTTTGATGATGCCAGGTGCGATTTTTTCCACCGGGTAGGTGGAATCGTGGGGAATCGGGCCCTTGCCGTCGATGGGGCGTCCGAGCGCGTCGACCACGCGGCCGAGAAGGCCTTTGCCAACCGGAACCGAGAGGAGTTGGCCAGTGGTTTTAACCTCATCGCCCTCGCTGATTTTGGTGTAGTCGCCGAGAACGATGACGCCGACCTCGGTTTCTTCCAAGTTGAGCGCAAGGCCGCGGATGCCGCCTGGAAATTCCACCATTTCATTCAAGCGGACGGCGCTCAGGCCTTCGACGCGGGCGATGCCATCACCAATTTCGCGGACCGTTCCGACATTGGTTTGACGGGCTGACTGGCTTTTGACGTTGCTGATTTTTTCTTCGAGTTCGAGGACGATGTTGCTCATGGATTGGGTGAGGTCAGGATTGTTTCAGGGATTCGAGGCGGGATTGGACGCTGCCATCCCAGACATTGCTGCCGAGACGGACCCGGAGTCCGCCGATGAGTTCCGGTGTGTGGCGGAATTCAGCGGTGATGTCTCCGAAGCGCGAGGCAAGGCCGGACAGGATCCGGTCTTGAAGGGGCGGCGGGAGCGGGGCGGCGGTTTCCACGATGGCATGGTGCTTGGCCATTTCCAGGCGGGCCAGACGAGTGAGGCACTTGAGCATGCCCACGTAATCGCGGGGCTTTTGCGTGGCAATTTCGTCGGCGATCAGGCGAAGGCGATTGGCATCAAGCCGGCCATTCACCATGGCGAGATGAAAAAGTTCCTTGGATTGGCGTCGGGCTTCCCGGCTGAGTTTCATGGAGGGGTCAGGCGGCGAGTTGCTTGGTGGTTTCTCCGGCCAAGCGCTCTTGATCCGCTTCGGTGAGGATTTTTCCGGCGACTTTGGACGTGGTGTCGACGACAAGGTGGATCATTTCGCGTTTGACATCGGCTACCATGCGGGCGCGATCGAGGTCCACGCTTTCGCGGGCTTTGGAAATAATATTTTCGGCGTCTTTGATCGCCTGTTGCAAATGCTTTTGCGTGGTGGCTTCGCTGGCGGCCCGGGCCTCTTCGATGAGGTGCTGGGCCTCGGAATTGGCTTTGCGGAGGATTTCCTGATAACGAATCTCAGCTTCGGCCAGCTGCTTTTTGATTTTTTCAGCGTTGGCTTGGCTCTCGGCAATCGCTTTTTTCCGCTCTTCAAAGACCGCGATGATCGGGCCGAAAGCAAATTTTTTCAGCACTGCGTAGACGATGAGAAAAAGGATGACCTGAGCGATGAATTTCGGCCCGCTGATGCCAAATTGTGTCAGCAATTCGTCCATGATGGAATGATAGAAATCTTAGGTTGGGGAGGGGAGCCGGGCGCTGCACGCGAACCGGCTCCCCCGTGAGGAGGGTTTAGCGGCCTTGGAAGGCGAGGATCAGCGCGTAAATCGCGATCGCCTCGGCGAGGGCCATGCCAATGATGCTCAAGGTCAGAACCTTGCCGGAAGCGCCGGGATTGCGGCCAACGGCTTCGACGGCTTTTCCGCCGATCATTCCGATGCCGATGGCTGCGGCTGCGCCTGCAATGGCGAGTGTGAAACTGCCGGAGATGCCCGAGGCAGTCTCGGCTGCGGCTGCGAGGATGTGTGGTATCATGTGTGTATTTTTCTGTTTTTGTTGTTTTCTCCGCCGCCCGCAAGCTTTGTCACGGTCCCGGCGGAAAAATTAGTGTCCTTCCTCCTCGTCGTGGGAGGTGGAAAGCTGCAGGTAGACGGAGCAGAGAAGCAGGAATACGGTGGCTTGCAACAGACCGACCAGAATTTCCAAAAAGTAAAATGGCACGGGAATAGTCACCGAGAGGGCGTAGGCGATCCAGTCCGGCAGGTTGAGTTGCTTGCCAAGCGTGATCATAGTGGAAAGGAGGGTTTCCCCGGCGAACACGTTGCCAAAGAGACGGAGGGAAAGCGACATCGGGCGGAAGGCCATCGAAACGACTTCGATCACGCCCACAAACAGGAAGACAGGGATGAGAGCCAAAGCCATGAAACCGGTCAGTCCGCCTTTGACTCCAAAAATGTGATCCAAAAATCCCTTGATCCCGACTTCGGAAATCGACCAGTAAAGCCAAAAAACCATAAACACGCAGGCCATCGCGAGCGTCATATTCATGTCGGCCGTTGTGGGGCGCAGGATCGGTGTCAAGACTTCAAAACCTGCCGGGGTGTCCTTGCCCCAGCCGATCGAGCCCACTCCGGGGAGAAGCGCGAACCAATTCGAAACGAGGATGAAAATAAACAACGTTGCCAGCAGGGAGAACGCCCGAGCAACCATGTGGCTGCCAACAATGCTTTCGATCAAGTCGTAAAGCCCCTGAACGACGGCCTCAAACATGTTTTGCGTCGGGCCGGGCACGACAGTCAATTGCTTGGTGGCTTGGCGAGCGAACCAGATAATGAATGCCGAGACGACGAAGCTTACGAAAACCGAGTTGGAGAGCCAATCGAAGAAACTCTCCCCGCTGCTCGGGATGATGGCGGGCGCATCGAGCGTCAAAGCAGCTGCAACGAAAAATGAATCAAGCATGGAATATGGCGGCGGTTCCAATCCACGCTGGCGGCGGGGGTGAGCCTCGAAATACTTCGGAGCTGCCGAGCCGAAATTGGAGCCTCGGAGACTACCAACCTTGATGGTTCGTGCAACCCCAAAGCGAAAAAAAATTCAAGCGGTTCGCTGCTCCAGCATTCGAAACGCTTCGCAAACCCCTGCCAGCGGCGAGTTCTGCGGAAGATCGAGAAATTCCCGCAGAGTCTGATGCCGTGCGGTTCTCCACCCGTGATCCGCTCCCCAGAGCTCGAGATCGGTGAAGTTGACATCGCAGGTCAGGTCGCATCGCCCCGGAGCAGCCAGCAAGTCCACACCGTAAAGCCGCTGGTGCATGAAATACCCCCGAAGGCTGCCTTGAAGCCGCCGTCGGTAAAGTGTGGCCGCCTCCGCGCCATAGTCGATCGTCAACATCCGCCCGTCTTTCCAATGCGGGGCCCATCCGGCGAGCCAGTCGCGGTAGGAAGTGTGGACTTCCACACGCTGGCCCTCGGGATGAGGGATGTCGAAGACCGAACTTGCGGGTGGATGCGTCTCGCGGAGAATTTCCCGCCGGCCACTGGTTGAAACAAAAACCTCCTGCCATTGGCCGGCCTTTTTTTCAAACACCCGGCATGGAAATGCATCCGGCAGTTCGTTGGAATAGATCAGGGCGCGGCCACCGGTGGCCTGGAGGGCGGATTGCATCGTGTCGTGCCAGTGCACGGGGACACCGCGCAGCGTGGCTTTCTGTCTCTGTCGAAGAGGGGGGGAAACGTCCACGATATGGAATTGCCAGCGCAAACGCCGCCACCAGCCAAGAGACTTCCAGACACCGAGGGCCAGTTCCCCGGTGCCCGCACCGATTTCAATCACGTGACGGCATCCGCCCCGCGATGCGTGCAGCCAGGCCGCGATGCGGCGGGCCAGCAGGCCGTCGAGTTGCGGCAGGGTGGTGAAATCCCCTGTTCGGCCGACCGTGCGGATGTGGCGGGTGTAGTAGCCGCTCAGTGGATCGTAAAGGGCTCCCTGCATGAACTCCTCGAAGGAGATCGCCGGGGCCTCCCCGCCGGATCCGGTGTCTGGCACGCTCACGGAGTGGTGAGCTTTTCCTCCTCCTCGGTCAGTCTTGTCCAAAGAGCCTTGAAATCGGGATCGTAGCGCTGGTCCTGCAGTTCCAGCATGTGTTCGCGCTTTTCCACCAGGGCTTGGATGCGCGGCAACATTTCATTCCACACTTCGCGCAGGATGCGCAGGGCACCGGGTTCGCGGTCCCAGAGAACGGCATAGCTTTGCAGAAAATCGGCGGCGTAGTTTGGCTCCGCCCGGTCGGTGGGAAACCAGAGCTGGCGCGGGGGTTCGGGAGCCTCGAGCAGCATGGGGGCGGCGTAGATGTTTTTTAAAATGCCTTCCATGTAGTGCTCGCGGGCCTCGGCCTCCCGTCCTTCGAGCGAACAACTCAGCGCCCAGCCGAAGATAAACGACGGTTCCTTGAAGTCGCCCGGGTATTTCTCCGAGTGGCGGTCGAAGGCCTTGGCCGCTTTCTCGGGTTCCTCGGCAAGCAAGTGGAGCATGGGAATGAAAAAACGCGCCCCTTGGTTGTCGCGCGGGTTGCAGGCGATCAGTTCCTCCAAAAGCGCCACCGCCGCGCTGAATCGGCCCAGATGCCATTCCGTCATGGCCTTGCCATAAAGGGCCCGCAAGAAAGGGCGTGTGGCCACGTCCACCCACCAAGCCACGCCCGGGGTGTTTTTCAGAGGGGCTTCACGGCGCAGGATGTCGTCGTAGTGCTCGCTGCAGGCTTTCCAATTCGAGGCGTTGAACTCGGCGTCTGCGATCTCGATGCGGGCGGCCGAGCACTCGGGGTCGCAGTCCAGCGCCTTGCGAAGAATCGCCGCGCGCTTGGCACTTGTGCGCATGCGAAGGGCCGTGCGCACCAAGCCGGCGGCAATCGCGGCAGGGGAGGCGGATTTTTGTCCAGGGCCCTGCGCCTTGACCAGTTCACCGACCACCCGCAAATCGCTGGCCGTGGCTTTGGACGTCGAAGAAAACCGGATGGGAATTTTCGTTTCGGAGGAAAAACCCTTCCAATCCTCCTCATCCCAGTCTCCGGTCGGCGGGACCACGAGTTGTTCGGGCGGAGGCGATTTTTCCAGCGCGCGCAGCAGCAGGTTTTCGACCCGGATCTGATCGATTTCCTCCATCATCTCGGGTGGGGCCACGGGCGCTCCGCGATGGTCGGTGACAACCACGATCGTCGGCAAGAACCACTCTCCATCCGCTCCGGGGGCGGCTTCTTCAAGATCGAACCAATGCACGTGCCAGACACGGCGGGCTGTTTTCAGTGGCTGAATCATGTGGTCCAGCGGGTGGGAATCCGTTGCCTTTGGCCGAAGCGGTCGACATAGAAAACCTCACCGTGCCGCAGCCCGTGCTCGTGCACCATGCGCGTGACCTTCACGTCGAAACAGCAATAGCGGGCGATGTCGAGCATGCGGCCCTCCCGCCACCAGCGCACCGCGTCGAGGCTCTCCGCTGTTTTTCCCACACCCAGGGTTGCGGTCGCCACCGCATCAAGCGCCAACCGGCGGCCGGAGGATTTCTCAATGTCCACCAGCAAATCCAGTGTCGGTAGAGCCGCCCTCAAATCCAGAATCGTGTAGGCCATGAGCACATCGTAGTCGAAATTGAGCAAGTTGAAGCCGACCACTAGATCGGCACGCTGCAGCCGGCTGACCAGGGCGTCGGCCTGTTTTTCACCGAAGATCTCATAACGCGCATCCCGCGTGCTGTAGGTGACTCCCACCGACATGCCCATCGCGTGCTTGTTCGACCAGCCGCCGACATCGCCCGATGTCCGCTGGGTTTCCAAGTCGAAATAAACGATATCCATCGCGCCTCAGCGCTGCACCTTGCTGTCGAGGAGGCTGACGACCTGGCGGATTTTTTCGTCATCGGCCATGCGCTTTTTCACAAGGTTCACCGCGTGGATGACAGTGCCATGATCGCGCCCGCCGAAAGCCTCCCCGATATCGACCAGCGAGGATCCGGTGCGCTCGCGGCTGATAAACATCGCCACTTGCCGCGCGAAAGCGATCTGGGCGGTGCGACGTTTGCTGGTCATGTCCGCGAATCGAATGTCAAAGTGCTCGGCGACGGCCCGCTGGATTTGATCAATGCTGACGGTTTTTTTTGCCTGTTCCTGAAAAATGTCTTTCAACAGGCCCTCCAGAACAGCGCGGGTGATCGGTTGGCGGCTGAGTGACCGGTAGGAGGCGACTCGGAGCAGGGCCCCCTCCAGACGGCGCACATTGTTCCGGATCTTGTCCGCCAAAAAGTCCAGAATCCACGGCTCCAGTTGCAATTTGAGCGTCTCGGCCTTGCTGCGGAGGATGGCAATCCGCGTTTCGATGTCGGGTGGCTGGATCTCGGCGGTCATGCCCCATTCGAAGCGGGAGACCAGCCGTTGCTCGAGGTTCGTAATCTCGCTGGCGGGCCGGTCGCTGGAGAGCACGATCTGTTTGTGGCCGTCGTGCAGGGCGTTGAAGGTGTGGAAAAACTCCTCTTGGGAGCGTTCCTTGCCAGCAAAAAAATGGATGTCGTCGATCAACAACACATCGGCTTGACGGTATTTCTTGCGGAACTTCACCAACGTGCCGTGCTGAATCGCGTCGATGAACTCGTTGGTGAACTGCTCGCTGAACAGATACACGATCCGGGCATTCCGGTTCTTTGCCAGGATTTGATGGCCTATGGCGTGGAGAAGGTGGGTTTTCCCAAGCCCGCTTGCTCCGTAGACGAACAGCGGGTTGTAGGTCACCGCCGGGGCGTTCGCGACAGCTTTCGCGGCCGAATGTGCAAATTCATTGTTCGTGCCGACCACATACTGGTCGAATGTGTTTCGCGGGTTCAGCCCGGCCGGCACGGGCGCGGGCTTCTCACGGGGCTTGGATTCGGCAACCGGACGCTGTGGCAGCGTGGCTTCACTTTCCGGGTCGGTGGCAAATTCGAGCTTCTTGAGGGAGGGTTCCGCGATTGAAGCAACCTCTTTTACAAGAGATAGATAATTGCTTTCAATAAAAAACTGGTGAATGGGATTGGGCACGAACAGCGTGAGGCTCTCCGTGCTCTCCGAAGCCACACGCACGTCCGTGAACCAGCGTTCGAACTCATCGGTGCTCATCCGGGCGCGCAGCGCGATGGAGATGCGGTCCCACAGGGTTGAATCCGGGCTGGTCATGAGGAAAAGTCTTTATCCGTAGCCGTCACAACATCGTATCCCATGTGGGTTCCGGGGGTGGTGGTGCTTGGATGGTGTAAGTTGTTAGAGTAAAATATCAAACAAGGGATCATGTGGTCTGTGTGGTCATCCCTGCAGCAGTCCTGGCCTGCAAGGGACGACACTCTAAAAACCCCGTCCGACCCCCTCAAGAAAAATCCCACCCCGATGCCAAAAAAAACTTCTGCGAATGACAAAAATCGCCTTGACGCGGGAACGCAATCCCCGGAGCCGCATCAAGACTTTGTTTTTCCACGCTTGCCAGAGCGGAGGCTGATCGGCATGAAAAGGCCATGACCTACTCCCTCGTCTCCAAACGGGCTTTTACGCTGATTGAACTCCTCGTTGTCATTTCGATCATCGCCATCCTTGCCTCGCTTGCCTTTCCGGCGGTGAACGGAGCATTGGATTCCGCCAAGAAAGCCCAAGCCAAGAATGCCGCGGTTCAAATCGCCACGGCGGTGACCGCCTACGAAACCGAATACGGCCGCTTGCCTGTCACCAATGCCACGACCGTGAACAAGGCCCTTATGGATGTCCTCACGGGAATCGACACGGGCTCCACGAACAATCCGCGTGGAATTGTTTTCATGGAGGTCACCGAGTGGCGGAAAGGCAAGGGGGGCACGAATTCCTCCGGTTACTGCGACCCTTGGGGCAACACCAACGCCTATCAGATCGCCATGGATGTCAACTACACCAACGAAATCACGGCGGGCACCAATAATACCAAACTCCGGAAAAGAGTCGCTGTTTGGAACCTTCCGTCCGGGTCAGCTTCTGAACAAAAAAGACGCTACGTGACTTCGTGGGACTGACCGGGCGTCTCACCAGTTTTTGACCCACTGGTTGGTATTGGTGCTGCCAGCACGCGACCAAAGATCGAAAAAATTGGATCCAGACCTATTGGTGTTTCCTGGATACATGTAGCCGTAGCCCTCGCCAAAGGGATCGAGAACCGGGTGGTTGGTTTCCATGAGATTCGTGTTCGTGCCCATACCTTTCGGAAATTCGAAATAGACCCTACCGGTCGTGGGAGCGAGGGCTGCCCGCAGGAAGGCATTATTTGTTCCTGGAGAGGACGTTCCTGAGGCTGAACCATTTGTCCCAACGGGATAATCCCCCATGTCGGCTTTGTAGCTTTCCAGGGCTGCGGACAAGGCGGCGATTTCCGCCTCGGCTCGGCTGCGGGCGGCTTTTTTTTGCATGTAGCCGGCCGTGTTGAGAATCAAGCCTGCCAGAATCGCGATGATTGTGATGACAACCAAGAGTTCCAACAGGGTGAACCCGCCACGGGGGGAATGTTTCATGCCGGAAGTCTGTTGCGGACTCGCTGCGCTCAACAAGAAAAATCAAAGCCTGGCCATGAGGAGTTCGCGCTGGAAGACGAGTTCCTTGGGCAGATGGCTGTAGAGGTTGATGAAAAGTTCGTCCTGAAGAAGGAGTTCGCGGTGCCACTCGGCGGTATCGATCCTCTGGGCCTCGGCAAATTGCGCGGCACTCACATCGAGACCCTCCAAATCGAGGTCCCCCGCTTCGGGGAGCCAACCGATGGCGGTCTCCAAGGCGTGTGCTCCCAGGCGGCAGCGCTCGACCATCCAGCGCAGCAGGCGGGCGTTCTCGCCAAAACCCGGCCAGAGGTAGCGGCCGTTGGCATCCTTGCGGAACCAATTGACGTGAAAAATGCGGGGCACGTGTTTGATGAGTTTCCGCATCTCCAGCCAATGGGCGAAGTAGTCGCCCATGTTGTAGCCACAAAAGGGAAGCATCGCCATCGGGTCGCGGCGCACCTGCCCGACCGCCCCGGCGGCGGCAGCGGTTGTTTCGGAGCCCATCGTGGCCCCGAGGTAGACGCCGTGCACCCAATTGAAGGCTTGGCAGACGAGCGGCATGGTGCCGGTGCGGCGGCCCCCGAAAAGAATCGCACTTACGGGAACCCCCTCGGGATTTTCCCACTCCGGATCGAGCACGGGGCAATTGACCGCCGGCGCTGTGAACCGGCTGTTGGGATGGCTGCTTGAAACCGGCTTGCCATCCGAGTCCACCATCCCGGGGCTCCACGCCCGGCCCTTCCAGTCGATGAGGCCCTCGGGCGGTTCGGGTGTCATGCCTTCCCACCACACGTCACCATCCACCGTGAGGGCGACATTCGTGAAAATGGTGTCGCGCCGGATACACTCCATGGCGACGGGATTGCTGGAGAATGAGGTGCCCGGCGCAACTCCGAAGAATCCGGCCTCGGGGTTGATGGCGCGCAAAGCTCCGTCGGCACCCGGTTTGATCCATGCGATGTCGTCACCGACACAGGTGATCTCCCACCCCTCGGACTTCATGTGCGCCGGAGGCACCATCATGGCGAAGTTGGTCTTGCCACAGGCGCTTGGAAACGCGGCGGTGACGTAGGTTTTGGCGCCGTCGGGCGATTTCATGCCAAGGATCAGCATGTGCTCGGCCATCCAACCCTCGTCGCGGGCCATGGCGGAGGCGATGCGGAGGGCGAAACATTTTTTCCCGAGCAGGGCATTCCCGCCGTAACCCGAACCGTAGCTCATGATCAGGCGCTCCTCGGGAAAATGCACGATGTGCGTGTTGTCCGGATCGCAGGGCCAAGGCACATCCCGGGCGCCGGTGGCGAGCGGGGATCCCACCGAGTGCAGGCATTTCACAAATTCCCCGGTGCGCTCGATTTCACTGTAAACCGCCAAGCCCACGCGGGTCATGATCCGCATGTTGGCGACCACGTAGGGGCTGTCCGAAATTTCGACACCGTATTTTGCGATTGGGGAACCGATTGGTCCCATGCTGAAGGGGATCACGTAAAGGGTGCGGCCGGACATGCAGCCGTCAAAAAGCCGGTGAAGGCGGCTTTTCATGGCCCCGGGCTCCATCCAGTTGTTGGTCGGGCCGGCGTCCTTTCGCGAGCGGCAGCAGATGAATGTGCGCTCCTCGACGCGGGCGACGTCCCGCGGATCGCTGCGCACCAGCAGCGAATTCGGGCGCAAACCGGGGTTCAGCCGCACCCCCGCTCCGGAGGCCACGATGGCATCGCGCATGCGGGCGTCCTCCCCGGGCGAACCATCGCACCAGACCACGCTTTGAGGCCGGGTGAGGGATTCGACCGATCGAACCCACTCCACAACGGATTCGGGAACAGCAGGAGGGGCAGGGTGTTTGAAGGTGTCCATGCCTTGAGAATTCATCCTCCACAGCGGAGATGGCAAGTGAATCGCAGTCACGAGATGCGCAAGGGGTGGGCGAGAGGCAGGGCGTCGCGGGAGAACAAAAACTGGAAAACCTGCAACCGGCGGGCCCGGAATGCCGCGGAGCAACTCAGCAGGTAAAATCGCCACATGCGCACGAATTCCTCGCCGAAACGGCTGCGGAATTCCTCGCTCGCACGCATGAATCCCGCCTCCCAGGCCCTTAATGTCGGCACGTAGTAGGGGCCGAGGTTGTGCATGTCTTCGTTGACAAAAAGTCCCTCGGCGGACTGGAGCACCTCGGTGGCCGAGGGGATGGCTGAATTCGCAAAGATATGGCGCGAGATAAACCGGTCGGGGTGTCCGCCCGTGGTGTTTCCCGTGATGGTGTGGCAGAGAAACAGGCCGCCGGGCTTCAAAAGGCTGCGGACCGAATGCATGAACGTGCGGTGGTTTTTGGGGCCGACATGTTCGAACATCCCGACGCTGGCAATGGCATCGTAGCATCCGTCCGCATCGCGGTAGTCCTGCAGCCGGATTTCAACGGGCAGGCCCTCGCAGTGGGCCTCGGCGTAGGCTTGCTGTTCGGCGGAGATGGTGATTCCCGTGACCCGGCAGCCGTGGTGCTCGGCGGCAAAGCGGGCGAGTCCACCCCAGCCGCACCCGATGTCGAGAAGGTGGTCGCCGGGTCGCAAGTGGAGCTTTTTGCAGATCAGCTCCATTTTCAGTTCTTGAGCCCGGGCCAGGTCGGCGGTGCCGTGGAAATACGCGCAGGAATACTGCATGGCCGGGTCGAGCATGGCTCCGAAAAAATCGTTTCCCAGATCGTAGTGGCGGCGGGCCACGACCTTTGAGCGCGATCGGGTCTGGAGATTCAGCAGCATGGCGAGCGCCACATCCGCCAAGGCGCGCGGGCTTGGGCGAAGGGCCTCCTCGATGCCGCTGCCAATGGCACGGGCGCACATCTCCTCGATGTCATCGCAATCCCACCATCCGAGCATGTAGGCCTCGCCGAATCCCAAGGAGCCATCCCGGAGGACACGCTCATAGAACCGTGCATCGTTCACGTGGATGTCGCACGGTTTGTGGCCGTCGATTTCGATATCGGCCCGTCTGAACAGCTCGATCACCTTTTTTTGAGCCCGTCCGGTTTGAGGCTGACATTTCTTCGTGGTTTGAAGCTGCGCTTCGATGGTGAGTGTGGCGGATTCCATGAGCGGGAACCGGTAGGCCTCCCGTGGAGATGCTTCCACGGGGTGAACACCCCATCGCTCGCACCGCCCGTTTTCCACATTCTCCCGGTGTCTCGGTCCCGAGGCCGTTAAAATCCACACATTACCACCATGCCCACAAACGCCCCGATCCTCTCGCCTGTCACCATCCCTGCGCTTCGCCCGCCGAGGGTGGTGGTTGTTTACGAATCCTTCGTTTCGGCCGCCCGGGCCCTCCGGGCTTGCGCCTGCGCCTTTCAAGAAGTGCGCGGTTGCGATGAACCCGATGTCGCCATGTGGCGAATGGAAGCTTTGGAAAGACTTCCCTCTAGGCGCCGCATTCTTTCGTCTGCCCTGCGCAGCGATTTGCTGATTTTATCGACGTCGCGTCCTCTCGCCAGCGACCACCGGCTCGGCAGACTCCTCGGGGAGTGGGAGTCGCTCCGGCGCGATGGAAACCATCTTTGGAAACTTCCTGATCAGGAGGCACCACCCGCAAGGCTGGCTCTCGAGGAATTGCCGGATGATGCGGACTTCAGTGCCGGATACCTGGATGATGAGATCGATTGGAGTCCGGGCGGTCGGGAGATTGTTTTTCCAAAACTGGCCGATGCATTCGCAGCCCCCTTGCGGGAGAGGTTGAACCAACTTCAAAAGTCGGCCGGACTTGAGTCTTGACTAGGCAAGGCGAATGGAAACTCTCAACGCGCTCCCCCTCATGTCCAGAAATCCACCGCTCCATAGCGCTGCGTCAGATGACTTCGGTATGACATTTCCCACCGCTCCCAGTTGGGACTCGATGCGCAGTATCAGCCGGCGATTGGAAGTCAGCGAGCGCCACTTGTTGGAGGCAAGTCGCCGATTGCTTTTTCACATGAACAATACCCCTTTGGCGGTCTTGGAATGGGACTCCGCAGACCGTTGCATTTTGTGGAATGAAGAAGCCGAGGATCTCTTCGGCCGGACACGCCCTGAGATGCTGGGCACGCCCTGCTGTTGCGAGGATTTGATTCACTCGGAGGATCGCCCGCGGTTTCGCGAGGTGTTCGAGCGCCTGCAACAAGGACGGCAGTTGAGTGATTTCATGGCCTGCCGCTCCATTCACCCCGCCGGAACAGTCTCCCACTGCGAGTGGTATCTTTCGGCCTTGATGGATGACGAGGGGCGCGTGCAATCGATCATGGCGGTGGTGAACAATGTCACGGCGCGGGAAGAGGCTCTTGCAGATCTCCAAAGCCTGAATGGCCATCTGGAGGATGCCATTCAGGAACGCACCGAGGAGCTCCGCATCTCCAACGAGGAACTCCGCCAGGAGATTGAAGTGCGACGGGAGTTGGAAGACGATCTGATCAGAATCAGCGAGCGGGAGCACCGTCGCATCGGCCATGATTTGCACGATGGAGTCTGCCAGGAATTGGCCGGCATCCGGTTTTCTCTGGAAGCGATGGCACGTCGCCGTCGCAAGGGAACTGTCTTTCGAAGTCAATTGGACTACATCACAGGCGCCGTCGAGCGTGCTGTGCGCCACATCCGTCTTCTTTCCCGGGGCCTTGCTCCCCTAGAACTTGAGGACGGTGATCTCGCTACAGCCCTCAAGGAGTTGGCGACCAACACATCCGAACTCTTCAGTGTTTGCTGCACCTTTGAGGCGGTCGGTCCCGCTTTGAGCATGCCGATCGAGCGATCAACCAATCTTTTCCGGATCGCCCAAGAAGCAATTCAAAACGCCATCAAACACGGCGGCGCGGCCCACATCTCAATCTGTCTGGATTTCAAGGCCGGGCAACTGCACGTGACCGACAATGGTTGTGGACTCGAAGCCGCCTTGCGCGTTCCACAGCCTCTTGGAAACGGCATGGGGCTCCGGATCATGCATCACCGGGCCGACATTCTCAACGCGACCATTCAGATGGAGCCTTCGCAATCCGGCGGAACACGCCTCATCTGCCAATTTTAATTATGAAAAACACCAAACAACCCGCCCGCAAAAGCCCCAAGCAGCGCATTCTCCTCGTCGAGGACCACCCGATGACCCGCATGGGATTGAAGATGATGATCGACAGCGAGCCGAATCTCGAGGTTTGCGGCGAAGCGGCCACGGCGAGCGAGGGCCTCGAGGCCGCAGTCCGTTTGCATCCCGACCTCGTGCTTACCGATGTGACGCTTCCGGGACGCAGCGGGTTTGAGTTGGTGCAGGACATCCACGCCCAATGCCCGGACCTGCCGGTGCTGATCCTGTCCATGCACTCGGAAACAAGCTACGCCCGACGGGCCTTGGAGATCGGCGCGCGCGGATACATCATGAAAAGCGAGCACAGCCAGAAGGTGCTGGAGGCCATCCGCACAGTCTTGAGCGGCCGAATTTATGTGAGCGAGGCGATCGCGGGCATGCTTTTGGAATTCCTCTCCCAAAAATCGAAACAGAAGCAATCGGGGATTGATGCATTGAGTCCGCGCGAGTTCGAGGTGTTCAAACTCCTGGGTGAGGGGGTTTCGGTTCTCTCGGTGTCCAAGAGGCTCAATCTCAGCCCGAAAACAGTCGAAACCCATCGCGCACACATCAAACAAAAGCTTCACGCCACCTCGGCGGCCCACTTGATTGCGATGGCAGCCGGCTGGATCGCTCGGCAAAGTCTCGCCGGGCAGCCCCTGGCTGCGTTAGGTGTGTGAAATGTCCGAACTTCCTCCTGCCCATCGCCCGAACGAACGGTTCCCTGTTGTTGTAATCGGTAGCTCGGCGGGTGGGTTGGAGCCGCTGGGTGAGTTTCTCTCCCAGATGGCAGGCTGCGCGCATGCGGCATTTTTTGTGGTGTGCCACTTTGCCGCCGGGCACGAAAGCCACCTGGTCGATCTTCTCCGCCGGCACTCCACCCTTCCGGTGGAATGGGCGCTCGACGAAACTGTCGTTTCTCCCGGTAAAATCCTTGTGTCTCCGGTGGGAAAGGCGTTGGAGTTTTCGGATCTCGGAGTTCGTCTGTCACCCTGTTGCGATTCCTTGGCGTATCCGATTGACGCATTGTTTGAATCCGCGGCGTGCCATTTCCGATCGTCTGTAATCGCGGTGGTTCTTTCGGGGGCGGGATCCGACGGGGCAAATGGTGCGCGGTGCGTCAAAGAGCATGGTGGGATGGTGCTGGTGCAGGAGCCGGGAAGTGCTGAGTTTTCCTCAATGCCGAGGCATGCGCTGCTCTCGGCGGCCGCCGACCTGACGTTGCCTCCCGCTGACCTGGCGCGGGAGCTGTGTCGATTGATTTCGGGACACATGCTTCAATCATCGGTCGCCTCTCCAGACGATCCGGAAGATGATTTGAACGGGGTTCGGCGAATCACGGCCATTTTGAAGCGTCAGACTGGTCTGGACCTCTCGGCCTACAAAATCGAGAGTGTTTTACGTCGCATTCAGCGGCGTATGGGCATCTGCCGTGTCGGGCAGTTGGAAAACTACATTCCCCTACTTCAGCGAAGCCAAACCGAGCGGGAGGCGCTTTCCAAGGACATGCTGATCAGTGTCACAAGATTCTTCCGCGACTCGGCGGTTTTTGAACACCTGCGCTCCGCAGTGCTCCCGGCCGTGGTTCGTGAAGCGGCAGGGCGCCCTCTTCGCTTCTGGATCCCCGGCTGTGCCACCGGCGAGGAGGTCTACTCAATCGGTATCCTTCTGGAAGAGGTCTTACGGGAATCGGGCGAGGCCGGGAACTCGTGTAAATTCTTCGCCACCGACCTCGACCGCGCCGCTCTCGATGCGGCAGGGCAGGGAATTTACCCGGCTTCGATCGCACGCGATGTGCCGCCGGATTTGCTCGAACGCTACTTTTCCCGCCAAGATGAACATTTTCAAATCTGCCGGGCGATTCGCGAACGCATCGTTTTTGCGCGCCACAACCTTCTCAAGGATCCGCCGTTCACCCGACTCGATATGGTGAGCTGCCGGAATGTGCTGATCTACCTTCAACCGGTTGCCCAGCATCGGGTGCTCTCGATTTTGCACTATGCCCTCCGTCCGGAAGGAGTCCTCTTGCTGGGGCAAAGTGAGACCCTTGGCGATCTTCAGAACGACTTTTCCACCGTGGATTCGAAGCACCATGTGTTTCGTAAAAAAAATACCGTTCCCAACCTTCTGCCCGATGCTTTGCAATTCGGCTTGAGCCTGCCTGCTGGTTCCCTGTTCGAGGCTCCCCGCCCTGCTGTGCCAACGGAGCGTCCCTCGTCGCGGTTTGCCGAGGCGTTTACCAACCGCATCCTCTCCCGTTTGGGGCGCACCTGTTTTGTGCTCAGTGAGCAGTTGGACGTTCTTTATAGTTTCGGAAACCCCTCGCGCTATGCGACATTGAGCGAGGGGCGAACCTCGATGAAGTTGACCGATCTACTGCCCAAGCGCATTTCTGTGACCTTGGCGGGTGCGGCTGGCAAGGTTCTCCACGAGGGCAAGCCGTTTCAATATGGACCGGTTTCGATCGTTGAGGAATCGCCCAGTCCCACTGCGAACATCACGGTCGAGTCCTTTCGAAACCCCGGTGACGAGAGGCCTTATCTACTCGTTTTCATAGAGGAGGCGGAAAGCAGCCCTGGTATGGAGGCTTCGGCGTTCGACCTTAACGAAAGTCTGCGTCGCATCACGGAATTGGAGGATGAACTCCGGGCCAGCAAAAACCGCCTCAAAACCGCCATCGAAGAACTCGAGGCCTCGAACGAGGAACTTCAAACCTCGAACGAAGAATTGCAGGCCTCCAACGAGGAGTTGCAAAGCACCAACGAGGAACTCGAGAGCGTGAACGAGGAACTCCAGACCCTCAACAACGATCACCAATCGAAAATCGCCGAAATCACCAAGGCGAATGAGGATCTGGACAATTTCATCTCAAGTGCCGGCATAGCCACGGTTTTTCTGGATTCGAAGCTGCGTATTCGCCGGTTTACGCCGGGAGCCGCCCAGAAGACGGGCCTTTTGGCTCACGATATCGGGCGTTCGATCGAAGCATTTTCCGCGCCTCTTCTGGCCAAAGCGGCCGATGCCGCACGACGTATTCTTGCCGGCGAAACCATGGTTGAGCACACACTCCGCGATCCGGAGGGGATCACGGTGCTTCGCTCCACACCATTTATCCGGAAGGATGGTTCGCGCGCCGGCGCGACCGTCAGTTTCATCCAATTCGGTCCGCAGGTCCTGGAAGCGGAATCGGGATTGCCCACCGGGCCGGAAATCTGATTCAAATGCTCCTTCCATGAGCAATCCCTTCAACGCGCTTCGTTCTTTCGACTCCGGACTTTCAACTCCCTCCAGCCTTTATTCCCTGCCAGCACTCGAAGAATCAGGCGTCGGCCCGATCTCGAAACTCCCCGTGAGCATCCGCATCGTTCTGGAGTCTGTGCTCCGCAACTGCGACGGAAAAAAAGTTCAGGCGCGCGATGTCGAAACACTTGCCAACTGGAATGCCAAGGCTCCTGCGCCAGAGGAAATTCCGTTTGTTGTCGCCCGTATCGTGCTGCAGGACTTCACCGGCGTGCCGCTTCTCGTGGACCTCGCCGCCATGCGCAGCGCGGTCAAAACGCTCGGGTCGAATCCCGCCATCATCGAACCCCTCGTGCCGGTCGATCTTGTCGTGGACCACTCGGTGCAGGTGGATTTCTACGGCTCCGCAAATGCGCTCCAACTCAACCTCGACATGGAATTCCAGCGCAACCGCGAGCGCTACCAATTCCTCAAATGGGGCCAGCAGGCGTTCAAAACCTTCGGCGTCGTCCCGCCCGGCATCGGCATCGTCCACCAGGTGAACCTCGAGTATCTCGCGAAGGGCGTGCTCTCCCAGGAATCTGAAATCTCAAATCTCAAATCTCAAATCTTCTACCCCGACACGCTCGTCGGCACCGATTCGCATACGACCATGATCAACGGCCTCGGCGTCGTCGGCTGGGGCGTGGGCGGCATCGAAGCCGAGGCTGGCATGCTCGGCCAGCCGGTGTATTTCCTGACTCCCGAAGTCGTGGGCGTCAACCTCACCGGCCGCCTGCGCGAGGGCGTGACCGCGACCGACCTCGCCCTCCATGTCACCCAGCTTCTTCGCGCCGCGAAGGTGGTGGGAAAATTTGTGGAGTTCTACGGCGAGGGCGCCGCCAGCCTGCCGCTCACCGACCGCGCGACCATCGCCAATATGGCGCCCGAATACGGCGCGACGATGGGCTTCTTCCCCGTCGATTCCGAATCCGTCAACTACCTCGCCGCCACCGGTCGCACCGACGCGCAATGTCGCGCCTTCGAAAACTACTTCAAAGCCCAAAACCTTTTTGGGATGCCGAAAAAAGGCGACATCGCTTACAGCGTCGACATGGATCTCGACCTGTCGACCGTCCAGCCCGGCGTTGCAGGCCCCAAGCGCCCGCAGGACCGCATCAATGTCCCCGAGCTCAAAAACAGCTTCACCAGCCTGCTCACGAAATCCGTCGCCGAAGGCGGCTACGGCAAGGCATTGAACGACCTCTCCAAGACGGCTGCCGTCAAGCGCAACGGCTTGCAGAGCGCCGACGAGGCCGAAATGGTCAATGACCGCCCGACCCCTGATGCCATCACCGCCGCACACGCCAAAGGCGACCTCCACTTGCGCAACGGTTCGGTCCTCATCGCCGCCATCACCAGTTGCACAAACACCAGCAACCCGAGTGTGATGATCGGGGCCGGTCTCCTCGCCAAAAAAGCCGCCCTACGCGGCCTCCGCGTCGATCCCGCCGTCAAAACCTCGCTCGCCCCCGGCTCCCGCGTGGTGAAAGACTACCTCGAAACAACCGGCCTCCAGCCCTATCTCGACCAACTTGGCTTCCAGATCGTCGGCTACGGCTGCACGACCTGCATCGGCAACTCCGGCCCGCTCGCGCCCGAGATCGAAAGCGCCATCGTGGAGAACGACCTCGTCACCGCCGCTGTCCTCTCGGGCAACCGCAACTTCGAGGCCCGCATCCACCAAAACATCCGCGCCAATTTCCTCATGTCGCCACCGCTCGTCGTCGCCTACGCGCTCGCCGGCCGCGTGGACATCGACCTCACGACGGAACCGATCGCCAAGGACAAGGACGGTGTGGAGGTTTTCCTGAAAGACATCTGGCCGAGCCTTCAGGAGATCCGCCACGAAATGCAGACCGCCCTCAAGCCCGAGGTCTTCAAAAAACTCTACACCGGCTTCGCAGACCAAAACCCCAAGTGGAACGAAGTGCCATCCAGCGTCGGTCAAATTTACGAGTGGGACCGCAAGAGCACCTATATCCAAGAGCCGCCGTTCTTCGAGAACTTCGGCATGGAAGCCGGCACGATCTCAAACATCACCGCCGCCCGCGCGATGGGCATCTTCGGAGATAGCGTCACGACCGACCACATCTCGCCCGCCGGGGCCATCAAAGCCAGTTCGCCCGCCGGAAAATATCTCGTCGAAAACGGCATCGAGGCTGTCGATTTCAACAGCTACGGCAGCCGCCGGGGCAATGACCGCGTCATGACCCGTGGCACCTTCGCCAACGTGCGGATCAAAAACCTCATGATCCCCGCGAAAGCCGACGGCACCCGCGTGGAAGGCGGCCTCACGATCCACCAGCCCACCGGTGAGCAAATGAGCATCTACGACGCCTGCATGAAATACCAGGCCGCCGGCACCCCGCTCATCGTCTTCGCCGGACAGGAATACGGCACCGGCTCCAGCCGCGACTGGGCTGCCAAAGGCACCCGTCTCCTCGGAGTCAAAGCCGTCGTCGCCCAAAGCTTCGAACGCATCCACCGCTCCAACCTCGTCGGCATGGGAGTCCTCCCGCTCCAATTCCCGGACGGAGTCAGTGCGCAATCGCTCAACCTCGACGGGACTGAATCCTACGACATCACCGGCCTCAGCGACAGCATCCAACCCCGCCAGGATGTCACCCTCACCATCACGCGCCAAGACGGCACCAAGCTCGAGCAGACCGTCAAACTCCGCATCGATACCCCGATCGAAGTCGACTACTACCGCCACGGCGGCATTTTGCCGTTTGTGTTAAGGCAGTTGATCGCGGAGGCGAAGTAAAGAGAGCCTCTCACGGAGGCACAAAGGCACGGAGATGAGGGAGAATGATATCGGGACGATCATTGTGGATTCGGCCGTGGAATTGCACCGGAACCTCGGGCCGGGGTTGCTGGAGACCGTTTATGAGGTGACTTTGGCGCGCTCGTGGGAACGCCGAGGGTTGGCAGTTCAGCGACAGGTTGCGGTTCCCATCGAATACCAGGGCGAAACTTTCAGCGAAGGCTTCCGGGCAGACCTCATCGTCGGAGGCCTGGTGATCGTGGAACTCAAATCCATCGAGCGCGTCACACCTGCCCACAAGAAACAACTGCTGACCTACCTCCGACTGACCGGACTCAAACTCGGCTACCTGTTAAATTTCGGCGAAGCACTCATGCGCGACGGAATCACCCGCACGATCAACGGTTCAATCGATTCCCAACCTCTGTGTCTTTGTGCCTCCGTGAGAGAAGATCCTCCTCGACCGCCTTCAGGCGTTGAGAAGACTGAATCCCGGCTTTCCCGACTTCATGACGCCGTTGGCAAAAAAGTCCGTTGAGTATCTCGTCTTTGGAGGGAGGGGGACGGAAACCACCGCCGACTGGCGCTCATCCAGATCGCGGAACTATTTCCTGACACGCCAAATTCCCGCTGGTTAGACGATTCGGTTCTCGGCAACCACCCGGGCATACCACCGCGCGCTGAGCTTTGGCGTGCGCTTCTGCGTTTGGAAGTCGCAGTGCACAACGCCGAAACGCATGGTGTAGCCGTCCTCCCACTCGAAATTGTCCATGAACGACCACAGGAAATAGCTTTTCACGGGAACGCCGTCCTGGATGGCCCGGCGGATTTCGCCAAGATAGTTGCGCACGAGATCGCGGCGATGCAGGTCGAGAATGCGTCCATCGGGTTCGACAACATCGTTGTAGGCGCAGCCATTTTCGGTGATGTGAATTTCGCGGACTCCATAGATTTCCGCCATGTGGCGAGGGCCCCAATAAATCGATTGCGGCATGATTTTGAGCCATGCGGTATCGGCGACCGGGTAGCCGGTAGGATGCGGCAGGCTTTCCGGCTTCCCTCCCTTTCCGGCCTGCACAAACTTGCCGGTGTAGATGTTCATGCCCAAGTAGTCGGTGGGAAGCGAAATCAGATCGAAGTCGCCCTTCTCCACGCGGGGACGGTCTTTGCCGGCCTCTTTCAAGTAGGCGGGGTCGTATCCGCCACGGTAGATGGCATCGATGCACTTCCAGTTGTCGCGACGGAAGACCCGTTGTGCCGCTTCAATATCGGTTGGGGTCTCGGTCACAGGCACCGAGATGTGGCTGTTGTCGGTGATTCCGACGCGGGCTCCCTTGCCGCCATGCTCGCGAACCGCCCGCACTCCGGCTCCGTGGCACACCAGTGCGTGATGCCAAGTCTGGTTTACCACACCGGCCGGCAATTTGAGTCCGGGAGCCTTCTGGCCGTTGGCATACGCCAAATGGGTGAAACAAAAAACTTCGTTCAACGTGATCCAGTTTTTCACACGGTCGTGGAAAGCCTTCACAATCGTGTCCGCGTAGAGTGAAAAAGCATCCACAATCCCCCGTCCCCGCCAGCCTCCGAAGCGGCGCTCCAGGGCTTGTGGCGTGTCCCAATGGAACATGGTGACCCAGGGCGTGATCCCATGCTTTTCCATCGCGTCAAAAAGCCGATGGTAAAAATCCAATCCCTTCTGGTTCACCGCGCCCGATCCCTCGGGGTAGATCCGCGGCCATGCGAGCGAAAGCCGGTAATTCCGCACCCCGAGCGAGCGCATGAGCCGGAAATCCGCATCGAATCGATGGTAGTGGTCGCAGGCCACCTCCGGTGTATCGCCGTTGCGAATCCTCCCGCGCTTCCTGGCAAAGTGGTCCCAGACCGACTCGCCTTTGCCGTCCTCGTGTGCCGCCCCTTCGATCTGTGGTGCCGCTGCAGCAAATCCCCAGACAAAACCTTTAGGAAATGCCAACGGATCAGGCGAAATTTTCGGTTTGGATTTCATCGTCACATCTATGCGCACCCGTGATGGAACAGTCAATCGAGCGGGCGCTTGCTACTTAAAATCGTTGTCGTTTGCCACGGAGGCATTCATCGCTTGGCCGGCCTCGGAAGTGACGAGTTCGACCCGACCATCGAGAAAAAGCGCCAAGCCGCTGTTGCCGCCGGACCCGTAATCGTAGGCCATGTTAAACCACGGTGGTCTGTCATAGGCCCCTTTAACGGGCGGATTGGTGGACTCAAAGTAAGGGTAGGTTCCCAGATCTCCATTGGATGTGCCCGCAACCACCAGCGGTTCGGTGCGTCCCTGCACGTCCGGGTTCGCAGGCCGCCGGTCTCCAACGCCTTCGTCCATCCGCTCTTTCCAAAGGAAAACATATTTGTTGATCGCGTAGCTGCCGTGCCCTTCGAGGAAGCCGGTTTTCGACATTTTGTGTTTGGCGACCTGCACCGGACACCACATCACTTTGGCGTAGCTTCCCGTTGTGAGATTGGTCACTTGTTCCGCATAGGTTTTTCCAAGGGGTCCGAGTTGGGACTCCCAAATCGCCCGCCGCCAATAATGCTTGAAGCCGTCCTCAAGCCCATTGGGGTCGTTTCCCGGATCATAAACCGCACGGGGCAGTTGGCCGTTGTGATCGCCCACGAACGCCATGATTTGGGCATGGATCTGACGCAGGTTTTGGATGGACTTGGACGTTTGCCCCCCGCGCTGCATGCGACTTGCCACGGGAATGAGGATGGCAGCCAAAATTGCGATGACGGCCACAACCGCCAGAATTTCCAGGATCGTGAAGCCGTGGAATCGAGCACGCACCGGCTGCAGGCGCTGAGGGAAGGTTTTCATAGGGGAGACTGGGAGGATTCGATTTTTTCGATAAAACGCAAGACTTCCACATTGCCCGGCGGTGCCATGTCGCCATGGTTTTTGCCGGGTAATTCCAGCAATTCCGTGGCGGCGTGGCCGACGAGTTTCATCATTCTCCAAAGCAAGGCATTTTCCTCGTAGCGTCCCCACAATTCCATTTCGCGGTCGCCTGTGACCAGGAGCATGGGCGGCGCATCTTTGCGCACATGGTAAAGCGGTGCCATCTCGTCCACGACGGTCTGGAGGTTCGATAGACCGCGCTCCTTGCGGATCGTGAAGTGGGTGATGGCTTGCCCGCTGAGCGGAATCACACCCCGGAGACGATTGGCATCAATGCCGTGTGCAGCCAGATAGTGTCGATCCAATGCCAGCATGGCCGCCAGATAGCCGCCCGCCGAATGTCCCGTGAGGTAGATTTTATCCGGTGACCCCCCATGCTCTGCGATGTTTTCAAACACCCAAGCCACCGCGGCGGCGGCATCTTGAATATAAGCCGGGGATTGGACCGCGGGATGCAGTCGGTATCCAGGTGCGACCACCACAACGTCCTTGTCTTTGAATTCCTCCGGAATACCCCGCTTCCCCTCGGTGAGACCTCCCCCGTGAAACCAGACCACCACGGGTCGTCCGCTGCCGTCCGCAGGCCGATGAATGTCCAGTCGGCAGGGCTCCGCAGAATCGTCTGGTTTGTAAGGAACTCCCGGATTTTCCACAGCCGGCCCTGCAAAGGCGTGGCAGGAGAGGGCACCGAGAGCAAGCGCGATGGAACAGGGGCGACGCAACACAGTTCCCAGCCTCTCACCAAGTCACAGTTCCTTCAGCGAAATTGATGGTTTACGTAAATTTAATCTGATGTAATATTATGCAATCCCTCCATGACTCCAAGAAGCCCTGCCACTCTCCGACAGATTGCGGAACTGACCGGACTCAGCCGTATGGCGGTGTCCGTCGCCCTTCGCGGGAAGCCGGGAGTGTCCGAATCCACGCGCCGCAAGGTGGAGCTCGTCGCGGCCGAGCTTGGTTTTATTCCTGATCCCGAGGTTTCGAAGTTTCTTTCCCGTATTCGAACGAAGCAATCCGGAGACGGACCGCGTGCCTGCCTGGCCCTTTTGACCAGCGGGGCGTGCCTCGGCGCATGGCGCCAGTTTGCAACCGAGCGCCGTTACGTGGAGGGCGCCGAACAGCGTGCGCTGGCCTATGGCTATCGGTTGGAGGAATTCTGGATGGACGATCCCGCGTTCTCCCCCTCGCGGTTTTCCAGTATTCTTTGGAACCGCGGTATCGAGGGGGTGGTGGTGGCTCCCGTGCAGGGCCGGTTGTCGGAAAAATCCCGCTGCTTGAGCGGATTCGATTTCGCCCGCTTTTCCTGCGTGGAAATCAGTGAGACAGTGGAAACGCCCGATCTGGACCGTGCCATTCACGATCAATTCACATCCATGCGGCGCTGTTTGTTGGAACTGGAAGCTCTCGGATACCAGCGCGTCGGACTGGTTTTGGAACGGGCTTTGGACTTGCGGGCGAACGGTCGCTGGACGGCGGCTTTGCTCGAACGCCGTTTACGGACTTCGTTGCCTCCTCCTCTGATTTTGGAAGAAGCCAACGCAGTGCGGTTCTCGCGCTGGTTCGAACGTTACCAGCCGGACGCCATCGTCAGTGTGGATGGATTTGCCCTGCGCCTGATGAAGGATGTCGGAATCCGCACGCCGCGCGATGTCGCGTATGCCTCACTGGACCTCGACGGGGAGGAGGGCCGGGGAGCTTTTGCCGGAATCGACCAGAATTCCAGTCTTGTCGGCGCGGCCGCCATTGATGTGCTCGTGGCCTCGGTTCAACGCGGGTCCTGCGGAATTCCGGAAAAACCCATTCGCATGGAAATCGAAGGCACTTGGATCGGCGGTCCCAGTGCCCCGAATAAAAAATCAGGAGATTTACGTAAATCCAAGGCGGCTTTGTCGCCCCTGGCCCGCTGATTCAGTGTCGCCTGATCCCTCTCCAAAATCGCCTCATACATCCGAATTTTTGACTATGAAATCCCGCTCCCTGCTCCTTGGCATCCCGCTTTTCGCTTTGATCCTGACCGGTTGCAATCCATCGCCTGCTCCGACCGGCCCATCGGATTCTTCGACGCCTCAGCCCTCTTTACCACCACCGGACCTTGCTCCCTCGCCTGCGGTCCCCGTTCCCGGTCCGGAAAGTGCTTCGTCACCAACGGCAAATCCCACGGTCGCGCCGGCCCCGGAACCGACGCAACCATCCCCGCCCGTGCCTCCCTCGCCGGTCCTGTCCGTGCTTGGCGAGCCGGGGACCAAGCAACTCCTCATGCACTACATGCCTTGGTATGAGACGCCACAAGTGCGCCAAAAATGGGGCTCCCACTGGACGGGTCACAAAGGCGAACACTCCCCTTCGAAAACGGGTGACGACGGCCTTCCGGACATCTGGTCGCATTTCCACCCTCTAATCGGGCTCTATGATTCCACCGATCCCGATGCGCTGGAGTGCCACCTCTTGCAAATGAAGCTGGCTGGCGTCAATGGCGTGGTCGCCGACTGGTATGGCATTTCGGAAAATGCCGACTTTCCCGACATCCACAAAGCCACGATCGCGTTGTTCGAGGCATGCCGCGTCCAGGGTATGAAATTTGCCGCGTGTTACGAGGACCGCACGATCGAAATGCTCCAAAACTGGGGCAAGCTCGATCCGGCCGATGCCACTTCCCACCTGGTGGGAAATTTGCGGTGGCTTGCCCAAAACTGGTTTGGCGCACCACAGTATTTTCTGTTCGGGCAGCGTCCCCTTCTCCTGAACTTTGGCCCGATCCACATGCGTGATGCCGAAGCGTGGAAATCCGCCTTGGAGGGACTGGAACCGGCGCCCTTGGTATTCGGTCTTCACCACCTGTGGAAGGGAGCGGGAATGGATGGCGGATTCACTTGGGTTCACACGGAACCCTTCGAAGGCGAGCCCGCGGCCGATGAAATCGTCCGCCGGCTCTCGGAAACCCATGCCTACCGCTCCAATGACCCGTTGAAAGCGATTCCATCGGCCTACCCGGGCTTCCGGGATGTTTACGAGAAGCCGCTGCTTTCCCTCGATCGCCGCGAGGGGCGCACGATGCGCGAGACTCTCCGGGCCGCCATGGAGGGACCCTGGCCGGTGATTCAGTTGGTGACATGGAATGACTACGGCGAGGGCACGGTGATCGAGCCCACCCACGAGGATGGATATGATGCCCTCGAGGCCGTTCAGGAGGCCCGGCGGAAGGAGCTGGGATCCTTGTTCACTTTCACGGCTGGAGATCTGCGCTTGCCGGCCCGCCTCTTTGCCCTGCGGAAAAGCTCCACGGCTTCCCCCGCCGTTTTGGACCGTGCGTCCGCGCTGCTTTCCGCGGGCCAGTGCGCGGAAGCCTCCGCCCTTCTGGACTCTTTGGAAAAACCCGTCTCCGCGCAGCCCTGATGTCGCAGGCTTCCCCCCATATCACGGCTTCCGAGGATCGAATTCCGCTGTCGCAGAAAATTTTTTACGGCACCGGCCAGATCAGCAACATGATTCTGGCCCTCGCGATTGCGAATCTGGCGTCGTTTGTTCTGACTGTGGAACTCGGCGTCAGCGCTTTTCTGGTTGGCCTCGCCACCGGCTTGCCACGACTCTGGGATGCGCTTACCGATCCCCCGGTCGGCTATCTTTCCGACAACTGGCGCTCGCGTTGGGGGCGCCGCAAGCCCTTCTTGCTGGTCGGTTCCATTTCAGTCGGCCTCACTCTCATGCTCATGTGGCAAATGCCCAGAGGGTGGAGCGAGATGGCGTATTTCTGGTTTTTCCTCGGGATGTCGCTGGTCTACTTCCTCGCCTACACGATCTACGCCACTCCGTTTGTCGCCCTCGGATACGAACTCAGCTCCGACTACCACGAGCGCACCCGTCTCATGGGCACGATGAACTTCATCGGATCGCTGGCTGCGATTCCCATGGCTTGGCTCTTCGCCATCACCCAGTGGGATATCTTCACCGATGGGATCCATGGCGCGCGCGTGCTCGCCGTCCTCCTCGGGGTGCTTGTCATCATCACTGGCCTCGTGCCGGTGGTTTTTCTAAAGGATCCCACCGCCCACCGGTTCCAAAAGCACGCGTCCCGTCCCGGCGACCGGGCCGGACTCTCCTTTTTTGACGGCCTGAAAACCACCTTGCGAAACCGGAATTTCCGCTGCATTTGCCTTGCCACGTTTGCGTTTTTTCCCGGCCTTGTTCTTGTCCAGAATTTCAGTTCCTTCCTGGTGATTTACTACCTTTTCAATGGTGACAAGGATGCCTCATCGGTGCTCCTCGGGTGGTCCGGCACGCTGTCGTCCTTTCTCGGCCTGGTGTTCATTCCAGTCGTGACCTGGCTGGGAACCCATCTTGGCAAGCGGAATGCTTTTATGCTCTGCGCCGCGCTGGCCCTGTTCGGAACGCTCATCAAGTGGTTTTGCTATGAAAAAAGCCTGCCGTATTTGAATCTTCTTCCCGGCCCGTTTATCGGCCTCGGTTTCTCGGCTTTGTGGGTCTTGATGGGTTCCATGATGGCCGATGTCTGCGATGAAGACGAGTTGCACACCGGCGAACGCCGCGAGGGCACCTATAGCTCGGTGTATTGGTGGATTGTGAAACTCGGTTTGTCGACCTCGCTGGTTGTCTCCGGCGCGTTGCTCGGGGTGACCGGCTTCGAGGAATCCCTCGGAGCGGCCCAGTCGCCCGCCACATTCCTCGCGATGCGGATTTGCGACATCGTCTTTCCCGCCCTCTTCATCCTTCTGTCGATCTGGTTTATCAGCAAATTCCCCCTCACCGAGGATCGCGCCTACGAGATCAAACGACTCCTCGCCACCCGCAAGGCTACGTCCCCGGAGTGACGTTGAACCCGCCGACAGCCTCTTGCTCCCAACGGGCAGGTGCGTAAAATAGTGTTCCCGAACTTATGCCGATTTACGAATTTCATTCGCCTGACACCAACCGCATCTACTCGTTTTTCGCCCGCAGTCTTTCCTATGCCTCGGCGACCCCGCTGTGCCCCGATGATCCCAAGGCGCGCATGGAGCGTGTCGTTTCAAGATTTGCTCTTACGGGCCGGGCCAAGGAAAAATCCGAGGCTCCCGTGCCGGATGCCATGGATGCCCGCATGGAGCGGGTCATGGCCGAAATGGAACGTGATATGGCGGGCATGGATGAAAACAACCCCGACCCCCGCGCGCTGGGGCGCATGATGCGCAAAATGACCGAGGCCACCGGTCAAAAAATGCCCTCGGAAATGGAGCATATGATCCAGCGACTGGAAGCCGGCGAGGATCCCGAGCGCTTGGAAGAGGAATTCGGCGACGCGATGGAAAACTTCGACATGCCCGGCATGGAAGGCGAGGGGACTGGTGACGAATCCCCGGGCGCTCCGCGGACCCGCCGCGAACCTCCTGTGCGCGATCCCGCCCTTTACGAGTTTTCCGACTATCTTCCTCCTTCAGGCAAATAGCGCCGGGCTTGCGTCGCGGGGTGGGTGTGCGCGGACAGAGCAAGGCCTCTCCACCATTCAGGAAAGTCGATCCCTACAATCCCGTGGGGTGGTCGAGAAACACCCACGGGAGGTTGAGCTTAGCGGCCAGATGGGCGGCGAGGGCTTTGACGCCGAATGTTTCAGTGGCGTAGTGGCCCGCGTAAAAAAGGTTCACGCCTTTCTCCTCAGCCAGGGGAAACGACCAGTGCGGGCCCTCGCCGGTGAGAAAAGTGTCGATGCCCAAGTCGGCCGCCTTTGCGACCTCGCCTCCCGCTCCACCGGTGATGAGACCCAGATGCCGGCAGAGGTGCGGTCCGCCGGGGGCGAGATTCACGGGGCCACCGACCGCGTGGGAAATGCGGTCGCGCAGGACCTCGCGGCTGATCTCGACTTCGAATCGCAGGCCGATGTCCTGCCCGAAGGCGTCGAAAAACGGTTGCCCGTTCGAAAGGCCGATGGCCGATGCGAGCAGGGCGTTGTTGCCATGCTCCGGGTGGATGTCGAGCGGGAGGTGCGAACTGTAGACCGCCACATCGGCTTCGATGAGCAGTCGCGTTTTACGATAGGCCGCACCGGTGACGCTGCGCCCGGGCATCCAATACAGCCCGTGATGAACAATCAAAAAATCGACCCTCTCGGCAACGGCGTCGCGGATCACCGCCTCGCAGGCATCGACCGCCGCGCCGATGCGGGAGATGCTGCCGGAGTTCTGGAATTGAAGCCCGTTGTGGGCTTGCGGGTAGTCACCGGTGGAACCGGTTTGGAGCAGTTCATCCAGATAGGCGACGGATTCTTGAAGATGCATGGCATCGCGACCTTACCCGTGACGCCCGGAGGGCGCGAAAAAAAACATCTCCGCACTTTCCCGGATGGCCTAGCCGGCGCGGTCCAGGCAGGCGGTTGCGAAAGCGGCCATTCCCTCACCACCAAGCACCAGCAGGCGGCCTGCCACCAGGCGGTGCACATCATAACCGATCCCCGAGCAGATCATTCGAGCTCCAAGTCGAAGGCCCCGCTGCAGGCGACAATCGAGAACTTGTCGGGCTTCTCCGCATGGGGGACAAGGTCCACCCGGCCGCCGGCCCGCTCGACCAGCAGGATGCCGGCCGCAACGTCCCACAGGCTGATGCTGTTCTCGATGTAGGCATCCAAGCGGCCGCAGGCCACATAGGCGATGTCGAGCGAAGCACTACCCATCATGCGGCATTTCTTGGCGTTTCGAACCATGCGCTCGAACAGGGGAATGCCGCGATTGATGGTGTCGAGTGATTTCGAAACCCCCACCGAAACGGTTGCCTCGGCGAGCGATGTGCGGCTGCTGACTTGCACCGGATGCCCATTCAAGAGCGTGGGGCCATCTTCCATCACCGACCAGAGTTCGTCTCGCATCGGATCATGGATCACCCCGGCGATGATCCGCCCCGCCCGGCGCAAAGCGATGCTCACAGCAAAATGCGGAATGTTGTAGAAGAAGTTCACAGTTCCATCGATCGGATCGACGACCCATTGGAACTCGCTGGATTGGTCTCCGCGGATACCCTCCTCTCCGTAAATGGCATGGTGGGGATAGCGCTCAAGGATCAAGCCTTCGATGAGCGATTGGGTGTGGCGGTCGAGGGCCAGCTTGATGTCGTGGGCCAGATTTTCATCCACGGAAAGGGAACGGCCGAAGTTCGCGCGCAGGAAGCCACCGGCGGCGAGGGCCGCATCGGTCGCGGTTTGGAGAAACGAGTGAGTCATGAATCCGTTGATTCAGGACGGACCGGACAATCACGCAAGCTGAAAAGAAGATGTCTCCAGTGCCCGCGTGATTGATCAACGAGCCGCCTCCTGCCAATAGTCGGATGTGATTTCTCATGTGGGCAGAACATTTCTCGGGCTCGTGGAGGGCCTCGGGCACTTTGCGGTGTTCTGCGCCGGAGCGGCGCTCTCGCCTTGGAAAACGCGGAAACTTGGATCGAGAATTCTGCGGGCGGTTCACGAGCAGGGTGCGGTGTGTCTTCCTGTGATCGTGGTCGTGGGTGTGTTCACCGGCCTGGTTCTCGGCCTTCAAGGCTATCATGTGTTGAGCCGGTTTGGTTCAGAGGGACTGCTGGGAACGTTGGTGTCGCTCTCGCTGGTGCGGGAGATGGCGCCAGTGCTTGCCGCGTTGATGTTGGTTGGGCAGGCGGGATCCGCCTTGGCCGCGGAACTCGGGATTCAGCGGAACTCCGAGCAGATCGCCGCCCTCGATACGATGGGGGTCAACAGCCTCGGCTATTTGGTGGCGCCCCGTTTGATTGCTTCGGTGCTGATTTTCCCCGCTCAGGCCGCCTTGTTCACGGTCGTTGGTTTGTGGGGCGGCGCGCTTTCGGGTTCGCTTCTGCTGGGAGTGGACTCCAGCGTCTACTGGGCCGCTGTCGAGCGTGCGGTCGAATACCGCGATTTGTGGGAATGCTTTCTCAAAGCGGCGGTCTTCGGACTTGGCACCATCTCCATTTGCGCCTACATGGGCTTCCATGCCGATCGCCACTCGTCCGCCGCCGGGGCGCGGGCGGTAAGTGCCTGCACCACCCGGGCGGTTGTCCTGTCGAGCATCGCGGTTCTCGTGGCCGACTACGTTCTCAGTTCGTTTTTCATCCGACCATGACCGCCAAGCCGCCGCCTGCCTTGAAAATCGAGGGCTTGAAAAAGTCGTTTCACGGCCGCCCCGTTCTTGACGGGGTCGATCTCTCCATTCCCAAGGGATCGATTTTCACCGTTCTGGGGCCGAGTGGAGCGGGAAAATCGGTGTTTTTGAAATGCATCGCCCATGTGATTGTTCCCGATGCGGGGCGTGTGGAATTCGAAGGCCGTGTCTTGGAAACGCATGATCGCGCTTCAAGAGCCGATTTCCGGCGTCGTTGCGGATTTCTTTTTCAGGGAAACGCGTTGTTCGATTCCCTCACGGCTTTGGAAAACGTTGCCCTGCCGCTTGAGCAAACCACAAACCTTCCGGCGGCCGCGATCCGCGAGCGTGCCCGGGAGGCCTTGCGCCAACTCGACATTGCGGATTTCGAGAGCCACCACCCCGCCCAACTCTCGGGAGGAATGCAAAAGCGGCTTGCCCTCGCCCGTGCCATCGTTACACATCCCGACATTGTCTTATTTGATGAACCCACCGCTGGACTCGATCCCCTGCGCCGCAACGCTGTCTTTGCCATGATCGCAAAATACCGCCGCCGATTGGACTTCACCGCGCTGGTCGTGACCCACGACGTGCCCGAGGCCCTGGCGACCAGTGACCGGGTGGCCTTGCTCGGCCAAGGGCGGATCGCCTTCGAAGGCGCTCCCGTCGAGTTTGCCTCTTCGAACGACGCCAGTGTGGCTGCGTTCCGCGACAGCACGGCGGCCTTGCGTGAGACCTTGCGGTCCCTCGAAACCGGGGAGGCGCTGTGAGCAAACGCGGAATGGAGTTTTTGGTCGGCGTCTTCGTTCTGCTGTCGCTGGCAGCCCTCGCCTGGCTGACGGTTAAAGTGGGGCGCGGCAACCTTCCCGATGGCGAGACTTATCTGGTGGAATCCCGTTTTGCAAATGCCGGAGGACTCCACGCCGGCAGCATGGTCACCATTGCGGGGGTCACCGTCGGCCGGGTGGAGGACGTTCGTATCGATCCGGTTGATTTTTCAGCCATCGCCACACTGCGCCTTCTCACCGCCCTCCGCCTGCCAACCGACTCGATGGCTTCCATCAAAACCTCCGGCCTGATCGGTGATCGCTACGTGGCCCTGTCCGCAGGCGCCGACGAATCGTTCTTAAAGCCGGGAGACCGCATCACGCTCACCGAGTCGGCCGTTGACTTGGAATCTCTCATTGGCAAAGTGGCTTTTGGATCCGTTGACAAGGAATCGCCGAAACCCAATCCCACACCGTGAAAGCCGCGCTGACCGCCCTCTTAATCGTTCTTGGACCAATCATCGCCTCCGCCGACTCGACGGCACAGGCGGAGACGTTTCTCCGCGAGTCGGTGAATCGCGTTCTGGCCGTCGCAAAATCCTCCGCCAACAGCGAGGTTCTGAACAGCAAGGTCACACCCGTGCTCTTGGATATTATCGGATTCGACGCCATGACCCGCCGGGCCGTGGGGCCGGGCTGGCGCCAGTTCACGGATTCCCAGCGTGCGGCAGCCATTCCGCTTTTTTCCCGTCTGATCATTCGCAGTTATTCCAGTCGATTCACGCCGGGCGAGTATCCCGAGATCGACTTCCGAAGCGCCTCCGAGCCCGAACCCGGGCGTGTCGAAATCGCCACCACGACTATTTACAAAGGCAGTCGATACGAAGTGGTCTATCGCCTGGAGTCCAAGGACGGCGGCCCTTGGAGCATCACCGACATCGTGATCGAGGGCGTCAGCATGGTGGCCAATTACCGCACCCAGTTCGATGCCCAGTTCCGGGCCGGCGGTGCCACCGCTGTGATCTCGTCCATCGAAAAATCTCTGGCCAAGCCATGATGGTCCGCACTTTTGTCGCCTTGCTGGCGTTTGCCGCGGCTTGCCAGGCCCCGGCCTCGGCACAATCCTCCTCCGGCGGATTGTTTCATGTCTTCACCCCCCGCGATGCGGTGCCGATATCCACTCCTGCTCCCCCTGCTTCCTCCCGGGACTTTGACAAGCCACCCCAACCGCCGCGGAAAAAACCAACCAAGCCGCCCGCACCCCCTCAAAAATCCAAACCTTCAAAGCCGTCGACTGCTGCAAAGCAGACCGCCCAGGAGCCGGGGAAGCCAGCCTCCGGTTCCGGTCTGAAATCATCCTCCGCCCGCCCGGTGGCCGATGACGAACTCGACGACTTGGGAACCTATGGCGATGTCCCGTCCGTGGCCGATCCCATCGAGCCCGTGAACCGTGGACTTTTTTGGTTCAACCACCAGCTTTACAACTTCGTCGTGCGCCCGGTTTCCAAGGTTTATACCACGGTCCTTCCGAAGCCGGTGCGGCGGGCGGTGCACAATGTTTACGAAAACGTCGAATACCCCGTGCGCGTCACCAACCACCTCTTGCAAGGCGAGTTTCGAAATGCCGATCTGGAAACCCGGAAATTCGCGGTGAACACCGTCGGAGGGGTTGGGGGGATTCTTAAAGTTTCCGACCGCTATCCCTCCCTGGCAGGAGTGCCGCGTGCCGATACCGGCCAGACCCTCGGAAAGTGGGGCATCGGCCATGGCCCCTACATCGTGCTTCCTGTTCTGGGGCCCCGCTCGACCCGTGACACCGTGGGACTCGTGGGCGACGCTGCGCTGAACCCTGTCACATGGATTCCCATCGCGGGCGCGGGACCTGCCATCGCCGTGTCGATCTCCACACCCAACACAGTTCGAAATACTCAAAACCGCTTGGATATCTACGACGCTGCCATCCGCGATGCCATCGACCCCTACGTGGCCATTCGCAGCGGATACATTCAAAGCCGCGAGCAGGTTGTCCGTCGAAGTCCGGCCCGCTGACTGGGGTGATTTTCAGAGAATGCAGTTGATCTCCACACCATTTTTTCTTAACCAGTTCACCTGATATGAAGTTTCTTCCCTTCTCCTTCCTTCTAGCTTTCTGCTCCATGGCTTCCGTGTATGGATTCGGAGGAGCTCCCGGCGGGCCTTTCAGCAACGGTCAATATTTTCCCAACGACGGCACTTACACGGCGGTTGTGAGGGGGCAGAACCTTGTTGGCACTGTCAATTTCAGCACATCCACCACCGGGGGAAATGGCTCTGCTGGCGTTTCCACCATTTATTTTGATGGAAACACCTACACGGGTAATTCGCAAGGATCCTACAACGCGCAGGGATCCACGATGGTCGTGAACTTCCAAGGGGCATCCCAAGCCCAAGGAGAGGGCACTTTCACGAGCACCAACTCGACTTCTGGACTGGTTGTCACGGGCTCTTATTTTGACTCCCTCTCTCTGAACGGAGAAGCACAATGCCGCGTGAAAAACGCATTTCCGAACCAGATCTTCAAGGGCAATGGACAAGCGGTTTTTCAAAACTTGGACTTTTCCGGACAACTTCCCCGGCTTTCAAAGTCTCTTCCAATCCCGGTCAGTGTTTCCGGCGTTCGTGTTGCAGACACTGCGTCTCAATTCACTCCGGCGGACGTAAGACCCCCCTCTGTCTCCCAATACACTGAAACAACGCCCTAAACAAATCTCGCTTGGCGCGTTGAAATCCGCATTCACGCTCCTCGAGATGCTGGCGGCGGTTGTCATCGTTCTCGTGCTGGCATCGATGATTTACCCTGCTGTTTCAGGTTTGACCCCATCGGCCGAGCGCGCGGTGTGTATGTCGAATTTGCGCAACCTCCATACCGCTTTTGCAGGCTACGCGTTCGAGGGGTGGCCACAGATTCCGGGTGGGATCGTCTTGGGATCGCTTCAGGAGCAAAAGTGGTGGCGCGACAAGGCCCGACAGGATTTGGGCCTGGGCGACAAGGCTTGGGAGTGCCCGACTCTGAGGCGTTCCTTCCGGACATTTCCGGAGGACGAGCGCCCGGTCATTCACTACTTGCCCACGCCCTTCGGTCCACAACCGAATCTGGCGAATAAAAACTCGCAGATGCCATGGTTCATCGAGATGGGGGACGCCCACGGTGGAGGCAATCTCATGGTTCGTCAAAATGGCACCGTGGAGCCTTCGAGGCAGTAGACGCCGCTGGTTCGAAAAAAATTTTGAACATTTCGAAAGTCGGAGTATCTAACCGACCGACATTTTTTCGCTGAAAGATGACTCCGTCTCCAATCGAAGAAAACCCATGATCCAAGCACGCAACCTGACAAAGACATTCGGTCCCAAGGTCGCTGTGGACGGCATTTCCTTCACCCTCGAGAAGGGTGAGGTTTTGGGCTTCCTGGGCCCCAACGGCGCGGGAAAATCCACCACCATGCGAATGGTCACAGGCTATTTGCCGCCGACCTCGGGAGAAATCCTCATCTCAAACTTGAATCTTGCCACCCGCCCTGTCGCGGCGCGACGCCTGATCGGTTACCTCCCCGAGAATGCGCCTTCCTACAGCGATATGACGGTCGAGGGATTTTTGCGATTCGCGGCAAACATGCGTGGGTTGAGCGGTGAATCCGCCAAGCGGGCCTTGGGACGGGCGGTGGAACTGTGTTTTCTCCAACCAGTCCTGCACCAGGGGATCGAAACGCTCTCGAAAGGCTATCGCCACCGGATTTGTTTCGCCCAGTCCATCATTCACGATCCCGATATTCTTATCCTTGATGAGCCCACCGATGGTCTTGATCCGAATCAAAAGCACGAGGTCCGGTCGCTGATCAAGTCGATGGGACGCACCAAGGCGATCCTGTTTTCGACTCATATCCTCGAAGAGGTCGAGGCTGCCTGCACCCGCGCGGTTGTAATCGACCGCGGTCGCATCGTGGCGAACGGCACCCCGGAGGATCTCAAGGCCCGCTCGCCCGAGGCCGGAGCCATTACGATCTCCACTTCCAAGCCGATGGATTCCGCGCTCGCAGGCCTCGCCGGTGTTCGGAAAACATCGCAGCTCGAGAATGGTCGACTCCGCATTTATCCCGTCGAGAAATTGTCTTCGGCGGAATTGGTCGCCGGCCTTCTCGCAGCGGCTCAAAAAGCGGGCGTCGACGTCTATGACATCCGCATCGAAGAGGGCCGCCTCGACGATGTTTTCCGCTCGCTCACGATTTCCGACACCAAGGAGGTGCGCCCATGAATCCCGCTCTGACAATCGCTCGACGGGAACTGGCCGGCTATTTCCAGTCGCCGGTGGCCTACGTGTTTTTGGTGATTTACCTGCTTCTCAGCGGATTCTTCACCTTCATGGTGGGGGGATTTTTCGAGCGTGGAACCTCCTCGCTCGAGGCGTTTTTCATCTGGCAGCCGTGGCTGTATTTGTTCCTGGTGCCAGCCGTGGGAATGCGCCTGTGGTCGGAGGAGCGCCGCATGGGAACGCTGGAACTCCTCCTCACGATGCCGGTCACGCCGCTTCAAGCCATTCTCGGGAAATATCTCGCCGCTTGGTTGGTGATCGCCGCCGCCTTGGCACTCACTTTTCCCCTTGTGCTGACGGTGAACTATCTGGGCACGCCGGACAACGGAGTCATCCTCGCCGGCTACATCGGAAGCCTTCTTCTCGGAGGAGCCTATCTTTCGATCGCATGCCTCACCTCGGCCACCACCCGCAACCAGGTGGTCAGTTTTATTGTATCGGTGGTGGTCTGCCTGTTCCTCCTGCTTGCAGGGTGGCCGCCTGTCACCGATTTGCTCGTGCAGTGGGCCGACCCGGCGTTCGTGCAACTCGTCTCCAGCCTGAGCGTGATGACCCACTTTCAATCGATCACCAAAGGCGTGCTGGACTCGCGCGACGTCCTTTATTTCGCGTCGGTCATCGTCTTCTGCCTCTTCACCACCGGAGTCATCCTTCGCACCGAGCGTGCGAATTGAGCACTTGAAAAATCCATGATGAAAAACCGATTTCCTGTTTCGATCACATCCACAGTGGGCGTGGCCGCTGTTTTGGTTCTGCTCGTGGCTGTGAACTACCTTCTTGGAGCCTTCAAGGTCCGCTTCGACCTGACCGAGGAAAAGGCCCACACACTTTCGGAGGGGACCCGGGCGGTGCTTGCAAAGCTTGATACGCCCGTGCAAATCCGACTTTATGCAAGCTTGTCGAATCCCGACATGCCGGTCGTCCTGAAAAATTACGCCCGACAGGTCGAGGATTTGCTGGGCGAATACGTGCAAGCCTCCAAGGGCCTTGTTCAAATCCGCAAACTCGATCCCGAACCCGACTCGGAAGCCGAGGATTCAGCCCGCCTTGATGGCATCGAGGGGGAGATGCTGCCGAATGGCGATCGCATTTTCCTCGGAGTTTGCGTTTCGATGCTCGACCAGCGCCAAGCCATCCCGTTGCTTGTGCCATCCCGGGAACGATTGTTGGAATATGACCTCACCCGTGCCATTTCACGGGTTGCAACGCCGAAAAAACCCGTTGTCGGCCTGATCTCCCCGCTTCCGATCGCGGGGCAGGGCAGCCCGTTCATGATGGGCTCCGGGGTCTCCAGAGCGTGGGTGATTCACAACGAACTCAAGGCCGACTACGACTTGCGCACGATTCCGATGACTGCGGAGGACATTCCCTCCGACGTCTCGGTGTTGGTGGTCGTCCACCCCAAAGGCATTTCGGAGGGATTGCAATTTGCCATCGATCAATACCTCCTGCGGGGCGGCAAAATGGTCGCCTTCCTCGATCCCGCAAGTCCATTGGAATCCCCGATGATGAGCGCTGGTCCGGCCGGATCCACCTTGGACAAGCTGCTGCCCGCCTGGGGCCTCTCCTTCGACACCGGGAAAGTCGTCGCGGACATGGCTTATCTGGCGGAAACGCGACAAGGCCGCCAGCCCGCGTTTCTGGCCCTCTCTGGTGACGCGATCAACCGGGACGACGTGGTTACAGCCGATGCCGACACGCTGGTGCTTCTGTTCGGCGGGGCTTTTACGGGAACTCCGGTGGCATCCCTTCAAAAATCCACGCTTGTGCACTCCTCCAAAGAATCCGAACTCGTGGATTCCGTTCTGGCCCGCTCCGGTGGCGAGGCGCTCATTCGCAACTTCAAGCCCTCGGGAGTGGAATACGATCTGGCCTTGAGGCTCATGGGCAAGTTTCCAACGGCATTCCCCGATGGACGTCCGGCTTCACAGTCACCCACCGGCACCGCGAACCCGGACACACCCGTCCTGAAGGAAGCCCAGGCCGAGGCAGGTGTGATTCTTTTCGGAGACAGCGATCTTTTGCAGGATGCCGTGGCGATCCAAGAATTCCCGGGACCCTTTGGGCAGCGCCTGATCATGCCCTCGAACAGCAACCTTGCGGTCGTCCAAGCCGCGATCGAAAACCTTGCGGGCGATACCAGCCTGGCTTCGATCCGCAGCCGCGCCAGCCGGGAGCGGCCGTTCACCCTCGTTCGCCAGTTGCAAGCGCGGGCCGAGTCCCGCTTCCGCGACCGCATCGCTCAACTGGAGCGGGGCCTCGCGGAGACCGAACAGCGCCTGAACGAGTTGCAGGCGCGCAAGCAGGGCTCCTCGCAACAGTTCATCCTCTCGCCCGAGCAGCAAAAAGAACTCGAAAACTTCCGGCGGAAGGAGGCCGAGGCGCGAAAGGATCTTAAGATCGTCCGCCGCGAACTCCGCGGCGAGATCGATGCACTGGAGACCTCGCTGAAATGGATCAATATCGCGGCCGTGCCGCTGTTGATCGGATGCTTCGGCATTGCCTACGCGATCTACCGCCGCACGCGCTCCGCGGCCCGCTAACATCAATCACCGATTATGAATCTGAAAACCGTTCTTCTTCTCATCTCCGCGGCCCTCATCGCTTCCGGTGTGGGACTTATGGTTCACCAAGGCCGCGAAGCCGCCCGGAGCGCGAATCCAGCCCAAGCGGGTGCCTTTCTGCCAAAGTTCGACCTCAATGCGGTGGCCGAGGTGCAGGTTCGGGATAATTCCTCCTCCGCCACAATGCGCAAGTCCCCCGAGGGATGGGTTGTGGTCGAGCGGGGAAACTATCCGGCGGATTTCGCTGCCGTGGGCGACCTTGTGCAAAGGTTGTGGGATTTCAAGCCGGCGCAAGAGGTGATAGCTGGCCCCTCTCAATTCGGACGTCTCCAGTTGCTCCCTCCCGACGGAAAATCCCCGGAGTCTGGAACCCTTGTCGAATTCAAGGCGGCGGATGGTTCACGCCTGGCAGCGGCCATCTTTGGCAAGGAGTCGTTCGCCCAGCCCGATCCTGACTCGCCATTCCCGCCCCAGCCGAATGGACGCTTCGTGGTTGCGGCGGACTCCCAAGGGCCAGTGGCCGTGGCCGCTTCGGGTTTTGAGGATTTGCCCGCCAGTCCCTCAAAATGGCTGGATCCCGCCTTTGTTTCGCTCCACGGCCTTCAGGAACTCGCCGTGGAAGGAGCGGGTTTTTCGTGGAGCGCGCGGCGGGATGGGGCTGGTTCACCATGGGTTTTTGTGAACGCACCCGCCGGAGAGGTTCCCGATCAGGCAAAACTCGAGGCTGCGGCATCCATGCTCTCGAATCTGAGGTTTCAGGATGTCGTCACGGAGCCCAAGGACGCCCTGTTCTCCGCTCCGGCCCGCCTCACCTCCACCACAGCCGAGGGACTTCAGGTTGTCTGGACCGTAGGGGAGCGGCAGGCGGGTGAATACCCCGTAAAGGTCTCCGCCACCTCTCAACGCCCGCCCACCCGATCACCCGCAGAGGGGGAGTCGGATGAGGATAAAAAACGCTTGGATGCCGAGTTTGAGAAATCCCGGGCCGTTCTCGAGGCCGACCTGGCGAGGTTGGGCAAACTGGCCCGCTCGGTCTACCTCGTGCCGGCCAATGCCGTCGAATCGCTCCTGAAACCCCGTTCCGAGTTCCTGCCGGCGCCACCGGCGGCTTCACCGCCCGCCCCTTGAGGAGACAGCGCCTTCAGGATTTGATTTCCAGCACCACCGCGGTGGCATTGTCCCGACCCGAAGACTCCACACCGCTTCGAACCACCTCCGCAGCGGGATTTTCTTGGCCCGACTGCAGGATTTCCGCCAACCGTTCGTCGTAAAGCCCGTCTGTCACTCCGTCCGAGCAGAGCAGAAACCGGTCACCGGGCTGCAATACCACATCGCCGATTTGAGGATCGATAAACTGGTGGCCGGCTCCGAGGGCTTTCTGAAGCACATTGCGCCGGGGGTGGGTTTTCGCCTCCCGCTCGTTGATCTGACCGTTGCGATACATCCACCCCACGTAGGTGTCGTCATGCGTGATTTGCCGCATTGTTCCTCCCGCCGGGAGGTAGTAGATGCGGCTGTCGCCGACATGCGCAAAATGCAGATGTCCCGGAGTGATCCACACCAGACTCAGTGTGGCTCCCATTCCTGAGCACTCCTCGTAGCAGGATCCCAGATAAAGAAGAGCCTTGTGAATTTCCGCAAAGATTTCCTGCAGCACTTCTCCGAAACCCGGGGAAAGCCCCGCCGCGCGCTGGCGAAAAAGCGGAGGTAGCAACCTTGTGATTTTTTCAACCGCCGTTTTGCTGGCGAATTCCCCCGCCATCGCCCCTCCCATGCCGTCGCTTACCGCAAAGACCAAATCGGCCGAATCCGTGGCCGCGGTTCCCGTTTTTCCAAGGTGCTGCACTCCCTGGGCGCTCACCAGCAAACCCAGGAAGGCATCCTCGTTGTTTTTTCGCACGCGCCCGCGATCGGTTTGGCCGGTCCACACGACGTGCCGGGGGGGGAGGGAATCACCGCTCATTGGTCGAGAAGGGTCGAAAACTCAAAATCGATGAGGCAAAAGCGCCCGTCCGACTGGCGGTAGGTGACATTGCGCAATTCGGCATCGTCGTGGCGCACCCCGTAGGCTTCGAGTTCGGCGAAAAGTTCGCGGCATCGCGCGTCGTCCAAATGCTCGACCCGCGTGCCGCAATTCGTGGTAACGATACGCAAAGACTCCGAATCCGCCTCGAGAAGCCTCGGCACAAAGGGACACCCCCGCTCTTCGAGATGCCGCAGCACACGCACCTCGTTTGCAAACCGCTCCCCGGCTTGAGGACCGCGGAATTGTTTGTGGACCTTCCCATCGTAGCCGATGCGCACCGTGGCACGCAGAGTGTCTTTGACCTGTTGCATCTGAAAAATCGC
>CAMCXK010000020.1 GCA_945883435.1 Chthoniobacter flavus
TGTGATCCTCCCCGTCGCCTACGAAGGCACTGGAAACCTCGAATCCTACAAGGGAAAATCCGTTTCGATCACCGGTCGGCTGGAACGCTACAAAGGCCGCATCCAAATCAAAATTCTGGACCCTTCCCAGCTTGTCACGGATTCTCCCGCCCCTTGATCACGGGTCCGCGGGGTCCTTAGTCGACGGACGGGCCGACCAATTTGCGGAGCCGCACCATGCCGCGATGAATGCGGGCTTTCACGGTGGACAACGGCTTTTTCAGCCGATCGGAAATTTCCTGTTGGGTCAGGCCCCGGAAGTAAAGCATCTCGATCACCTCGCGCTGCTCGGGATTGAGTTTCAAAACCGCGCTGCGAACCATTTGGTTCTGCTCGCTCTGCCCGAGAGCCAGGGAGGGGGAGAGTTCATCCACAGGGTCGATCTCTGGAGACTCCTGGCGCACGTCGTCTTGAAGCCGCAGGCGCCGCTGCACCGAGCGCAGGCGGTCGATCGCCTTGTTCCGAGTCATCGTGACAGCCCAAGTCACAGGCTTGCCACGCTGCAAGTCATACATCGGGGATTTCTCCCAAAGCATGAACATGACTTCCTGGGCCACATCCTCGGCATCGGCCTCGTTGTTCAAAACCCGGTAGGCGGTGCTGAACACAATTCCGATGTGACGGCGGAAAAAACTCTCATACGCCACACGGTCGCCGCGCCCCATGCGCTGGATGAGATCCACATCGTCCGATTCGGCGGGTTCGATTGCCACGGTCTGAAACATAGGGGGCCTGTGCAACCTTGCAAACCACCAATTTCCACCCGCAGAATTGATTGACTTCCTCCGGCACCTGTTCTTCTGATTGCCCCGCGCCTGCCGCCCGGCATACGATTCCCCGAACATGGACGGCCACGACACCAAACACCGCGACGAGCAGCGATTCCATGGAATTGCCGTGGCCCAAGGCATCGCCCGCCACACGGCGGTCGTTCACTTTTCTGAAGAGGAGGAAATCCTGCCCCGGCCGCTCGACGAGGCGGACCTCCCGTCGGAAATCCTCAGATTCGAAGCTGCTCTGATCGCCACCCGCGTCGAAATTCTCGAAATCCAACAAAAAATCACCACCGCCATCGGAGCGCAGGATGCCAGTATTTTCGATGCCCACCTGCTTGTGGTGGAGGACCGAACCCTCATCGACGAGGTTTTGCGCGGACTCGAGCGCGAGCGGTTGAATGTCGAATACATCTTCCAGCAGGTCGCACGGCGCTACTGCGCCACCCTTGAGGCGATCGACGACCCTTACCTGAGCGAACGGGTTGTCGACATCGAGGACGTCTCCCACCGCGTGATCCGACACCTGCTGGGCAAGGCGTCCCGCAATCCCGCCGCCCAGAGCGCCCCCCACATCATCGTCGCCCACAATCTCACCCCCTCCGACACCGCCCAACTCGACCGGGGCTTGGTCCAGGGCTTCGTCACCGAGGTGGGCAGCAAAACCTCCCACACCGCCATCATGGCCCGCTCGCTGGAGATCCCCGCGATCGTCGGCATGCAAGGCATCTGCCAGCAAATTCAAACCGGGGACGACATTCTCATCGACGGCTACAGCGGCCTTCTCATCCTGAACCCCTCCTCCGCCACATTGGCCGCCTACGAGCGCCTGGCCCGCCAAAAGGCCCAGGTCGCGGAGCGCCTGCGGCTCATCCGCGAAACAGCCTCCACCACACGCGACGGCCGCCACATTATTCTCTCGGCAAACGTCGATCTCCCCGAAGACCTGTCCGATGTCGCCGCAAATGGCGCCGAGGGCATCGGGCTTTTCCGCACAGAATTTCTCTATCTCAACCGCGAGGCCCCCCCCGGCGAGGAGGAGCAATTAGAGCACTACCGCAACGCCGCCCAACTCGCCCTGCCGCACTCGGTCATCATCCGCACCCTCGACATCGGCGGTGACAAGCTGGCTTCCAGCCTGGACACACCGGAGGAGGAAAACCCGTTTCTCGGATGCCGCGCCATCCGCTTCTGCCTGGAAAATCCGTCTATTTTCAAAACCCAGCTCCGTGCCATCCTCCGCGCCGCGACGCTCAACAACATCCGCATCATGTATCCGATGATTTCAGGCGTGGAGGAACTGCGGCTCGCCAACCGCATTCTCGAGGAGTGCAAGCAGGAACTTGGCTCGGCAGGCATTCCCTTCAATCCCTGGATCGAAGTCGGCATCATGGTCGAAACGCCCAGCGCGGTCTTCACCGCCGACCACCTGGCCCGCGAATCCCGCTTCTTCAGCATCGGGACAAACGACCTCATTCAATACTCGATCGCCGTGGACCGGCTGAACCAGCGCATCGCCCACCTTTACAACCCCACCCATCCCTCGATCCTGCGCATGATCCGCATGGTGGTGGATGCAGGACGCGCAAAGGGCATCTGGACCGGCATCTGCGGCGAAATGGCGGCCGACATCACGCTCACACCCCTGCTCATCGGCCTCGGGATCGAGGAACTCAGCGCCACCAGCGCGCTGGTGCCCCGCGTCAAAAAAGCGGTGCAATCATTGGATGCCTCGGCCTGTGAGGCGCTGGCGGCCTCCGCCCTCGGCCTTGAGGACTCGGCAGAGATTCTCGCCCGCAGCCTGGCGATGGCCCGCGAACACTACGGCGAGCTTTTGGACTGATTTTCCCGCCCGCGCGTTCAGCCGAAAATCTTCGTCGCAATGGCGAAGAGCACCTCGTAAACGATCAACAGCACGATGGCCGCCTCCAGCCTCAAGCTGCGCTGGGTGTCGATGAGATCGGTGAGGGCATGGGCGGTGTCCCGCACCACCTCGATTTTCCGGGCCAGCGTGCTCCCGCGCTCCTTGAGTTCGTATTCGTCCTCCAAACGCGCGTAGAGACGCTCAAGGTCGGGCCGGTCCCACAAAATATCCGGCTTGTCCTCGACGGCCACCCGGCCGGCCATGCGGTGATCGACCAGCAGCGACTCGCCGATGAGTTGGATGATGGCCTTGCGGCGGCGCGGCAGGCGGCCATCCCGCGCCAAATCCCGCGCCAGGGGATCGATCACGTCGAAGACCGCGCTGACCTGCCGTTCATGCTGCGCCAAGGCCACGCTTTTGGCCAAGGCATCTGCGATCACCAACAATCGCTCGGACGAAAATTCCCGCAGCGAAATCGTGCCTCCCGGCGGGATGTGGTCGTCTTTCTCCGAGTCGAGCCGCACCTGCGCGACCTCGTCTTCAAGCCGCCCCAGCCGCCCTGAAACACGCGGCTCCAACTTTCTTAAAAAATCGTCCTCTTCGACCGGCGAGAGTCCGGCGAGAACCACCACGCCGTATCGGAAAAGGGCGGCAAATCCATGATCGTCGATGCGAAAGGCAAACGGTGTGGTCGAGATCATGTCCGACCGCTCGAGTCCGCCGGTGTCCAGGCGGTCCCCCAGCAACAGCGCCCGCACGGTCAGGCTCTCACGGTGTGTCAAGGCAGGCATGGGAGGGAAAAAGTCCGGCTCAATCCTCTTCTTCGTCGCTCTCGCCCTTCTTGTAGGTGAGGCCGCGCAGCTTGCCTTCAATAAACGCATCGATCTCCCCGTCCATCACCGCCTGGATGTCGCCGGTCTTCACCCCGGTGCGCAGGTCCTTCACCATCTGGTAGGGCTGGAACACGTAGCTGCGGATTTGATTGCCCCAGGCCACGTCGCCTTTTTCGCCGTATTGGCGGTCGACCTCGGCGCGCTTTTTATCGCTCTCGATTTGGAAAAGTTTCGCCTTGAGCATTTGAAGGGCCAATTCGCGGTTGCGGCCCTGGCTCCGCTCGGCCTGGCACGCGACCACAATTCCGCTCGGCAGGTGCGTGAGACGCACTGCGGTTTCCACCTTGTTCACGTTTTGCCCCCCTTTTCCACCTGCCCGGAAGGTGTCGAGCTTGATATCGGCCTCGTTCACCTCGATCGGCACGTCCTCGATTTCCGGCACCACGTCGACCCCCGCAAAAGACGTGTGGCGGCGCTTGTTCGCGTCGAACGGGGAGATGCGCACCAACCGGTGGACGCCGCGCTCGGTTTGCAAAAACCCGTAGGCGTTCTCGCCGGTGACGCGCAACGTGGCGGACTTGATCCCCGCCTCCTCGCCAAGCTGGATGTCGGTGATGGCGAATTCCAAACCGTGGCGTTCCATCCAGCGCTGATACATGCGGAGCAACATGTCCGCCCAGTCGCACGACTCGGTGCCACCTGCTCCGGCATTGATGGAGAGAAAGGCGGGGCAACGGTCGTATTCGCCCGAGAGCAGGGCCTGGATTTCAAACTTGTCGATATCCCTCCCCAGAGCCTCGTGCTCCGCCAGAACCTCGGCGGCGGCGGCCGCCTGGTTTTCCGCAGGCTCCTCCAAGGCCAGTTCACGGAGAACCTCCAGGTCGTCCGCCCGCCCCTCCAAACCTTGCAAGGGAAGGATTTTGGAGCGCAGCATCGAGACCTCCGCCACATCCTTCTGGGCACGCTCCCGCTGGTCCCAGAAGTCCGGCGCCGACATGCGGGCCTCGATTTCGTTCAGACGCCGGGTGAGTTCCGGCACGTCAAAGAAACCTCCGCAGAGAGCTCAATCGGCCCTTCATCGCGGAGGTATCCAAGTTTTGCAAATCCACACTCATGTGAACTCATCCTAATCGCGCGGCCGGGTCCCACAAAGCCAATTTTCTCCTTTCCAATCCCGTGGATCACGCAAAAATCGCCCCCCTCCGCATGGCTCACCACCTGCGGTTTCCGATTGCCTCGTGGTGTAACGGTAGAGAATTACCCGCTTTGTAAAGCGTTGATTTCAAACGAAAGCCCACTTTATCCCACAAGATTTTTGTGGAGGCGTGTGGGAGCTTGTGGGAGTGTTGAGCCATGGCTTTTTTGCGCACGACACCGAAATCCAGCTTTTGGATCCTCAAGTATCGCGATCTCGAGTCCGGCCGGTGGAGGGAGGTGAGCACGCGGTGCCGGATCGAGGATCCCAAGGAGACTCGGCGGGCGCAGCGGATGGCGGAGGATGCGAGCAAGAAGGAGGCACAGGCCGCGCCGCAGCAGGGCGCCTTCTGTGAGTGGACGGCCGCATACCTCGAGTCCCACTTTGCCAATGTGCGGTCGAGAAAGCGATACGATGTCGCTTGGCAGCGGTGCCTTGAGTGGATGCGGGGGAAAAATATCCGGCATCCCTCGGAAGTGCGATATGAGCATGCGGCGGACTTTATGGATTGGAGGAAGGCCAAGGGGGCGTCGCACAATACGGCGAGGCTTGAGCTGAAGCTTTTTTCCTTTGTCATGCAGGAGGCGCTACGACGGGAGATTTGTGTGAAAAACCCGCTGGCTTTGGCGAAGGTGCCTCGCACACCGGCAAAGCCGAAGAAGGAGTTGGACATCGAGGACTTTGCCTCCGCACGGGCGGCATTTGCCCCAAGAGCTCCTTGGATGCTGACGGTCTTTGAGATATGCGCCCACCTCGGCTGCCGGTTCAATGAAGCCGAGTTTGGCCAGGAAGATGTCGATTTCGGGCAGAAGATCATTTGGCTCACGGATTCAAAGCGGAAGGAGGGCGACCCTCGGAAACGCTATGCCGTCCCTTTGCCGGCAGGTTTGGAGGCGCATTTGCGAGGGGTTTTTTCCAGCCGACCGCGCACCAGTGGCAGACTGACCGGAGATCAGAATCGGGTTTTTAACTCCGTGCTGAAAGCCGCCTGCGGGGCGACCAGTCATTCCTTGCGGGTTTCCTTTGTGACGAGGTGTCATCGGGCGGGCCTCAGCGAGTCGCAAGCGATGCGGTTGGTGAACCACTCCACTCGGCTGGTCCATGCGGTTTACTCGAAGTTGAATCTTGATGATGCCCGGGCGGCTGCGGCCTTGGTGCCCCCGCCTGGTCTGCGAGAAAATCCCGCACCCAGCGCACGGTCGTCTTCCGCCCGTAGAAGGGGCAGCCCTTGCGCTTGAGGTAGGCGATTTCGTTTTTGGAGAGGCCGATGACCGAGGCCAGCGCCGATGGGAAATCCAGACGATCAGGGTCGAGAGGTGGCGGCATCGGTGTAGAGGTGGCGGTTGTCCACAGCGGCGATTGGAAATCCAGACGATCGGGGTCGAGGGCAGTCATATTTTGGGAGCATCTGGGAATGGACGCCAGTGCAGCACCTGGGCTTCGATGCGGTCGCCGGAGACATAGCGCCACTGACCTGCGTCCAAGAAGCCTGTCCAGACCTCGCCGTCATCGAGATGGATGAGCACCGTCGCATCGTCATCTGGAAGAGCTTGGGAAGCAGTGATCCAACGGGTCATTGCGCCCCTCCGTCCTTGATTTTTTTGAATTTCCGGCGGACGCCTTCGATTTTTTCGGCGAGGGAGCCGGAGGAGAAGTTTTCCAAGACGGCCAGGAGGGCATCGGCTTCGGCAGCCCATGTTTTGTAGGAGTGCCGGGGGCCTTGCCAGGAGCGGTGCACTCCGCCGCCGACGATCCACCAGTTCCAGCCGGGCGGCCACACGGTGGGGCGCAGCTTGGTGGCTTGGCTGTCCCAGCGGGGCCGGGTGCGTTCGTTGAGGAGGCGCATGACCTCGTGGGGCAGGCAGGGGCGGTCGCCCCAGTATTCGCGGATGGTTGTTGGCATGGTATCAGGCAGCGAGGGGGGTGAGGAGATATTCACGCGCCAGGAGTTGGAGGCGGGCGAGTTGATCGGCGTCGAGTGGCTCTTGCAGGAGGGCGAGGGTGAGAAGGGTGTGCTCGTAGCCGGAGGGACGGTGGCGATGGAAGATTTGCTCGGCCGTGGCCGCGAGACTTTGGCGGTCTCGGGCCTCGAGGGCGCGGAGTTCAGCTTCGAGTTGAGTGAGGATGGACTCGCAGCGGGCGATTTCCTGCTCGGCGGCGGAGAGCTCGCGGCGGGTCTCTTCCATCTCGTGGAGGATATGGTGGCGCTCACTCATAGACGGGTCGGAATTTGTGGGTGAGTGTCTCGACCATGAGGGCCCACTGGTCGCGGAGGGTGGCGGGGTCCGTGGCATCGAGGGGCGGGAGCGGGGTTTCCTCGGGCTCTGGAGAGACCGGGAGCGTGGCAGGGTGCTGATCGGCACTCATGCCACTCCTCCTTGCTGCTCGGCCATTTGAGCCGTGCGCCATAGGGTGGCCATGGGTTGCAGGAGCTGGCGCACGCGCAGAAGTTGCGCCGAGTCCCACCGGTCGGGGAATCCATCGTCCATGGCGCGGCTCTGCCAGCGCAGGAAATCCATGTGGATGGCCTCGAGGGTGAGGATGCCGGTGGAGCCCGTGCCGCTGGCATTTTTTGCAGGCTCGCGGACGATTTTCCCGGCTTTGATCGATTCCTTGAGTTCTTTTGGACTGAGTTGTTCCTCCTCGGCGATGCGCAGCCACTTTTGGGCGGACTCCTGCCACTCGGCGCGGGCCTTCGTAAGACCGTCGGCGGGGAGGGTTTTGCTCAGGGCGATGTGATGTTCGTCGCTGAGGGCTTCGCTTCTGTTTTCCAAGGCTTCGAGGGCCTCGGCGGCCGCGAGGTCTTTGAACTCGAGCTGGAGGTGCTTCGAGAATTGCTCGACCACCAAGTCGCCGAATTGCGTGCGGCCTTCCCGGCGCCAGTCGGCCATCCAGCGCAGGCTGGAGCCTCGGGCGGCGTGGACATAGCGGCCGATCTGCTCCCACTCGTGCTCGGTGGGCGGCCTGTTGAAGACAAGGGCGCCGCGTGAAAAGGTGCAGACGCCTTCGGGTAGGGTGAGGGTGGTGGTGGTGGTCATTGTTCCTTTCGTTTGCTCCAGGCGAGGGTTTGGGCTGCGGAGAAGACGGATCTGGAGCGCTCCGACTTGCGGAATTTGAAGACGCCGAGCCTTATTTTGTCGGCCCAGTCGGTCACATAGTGGCTGATGAGGGCGCGGGTGCAGCCGATCTGGCGAGCGATCTCGGCCTGGCTGTGACAGGAGTTCACCTGGTCCAGCCCCGCTGCAAAGATGAGGCCGTAGACGCGGGCCCGCAGGTTTTTGCAGGGCCTCGTGAATTCACTCAGCACCGTGGACAGGATCCGCGCCACCTCCCAATCCACTGACTCGGCCAGGTGCTCGTCTTTGTAGTCCTTGATTCGCTGGGCGAGGGCCACGCCCACGCCCAAGCGCTCGCAGATGAGGTCCACCTCGGTGTCGAGGCCCTCGGTGTCGTCGAAGTAGTGCGGCTCGTGAATCATGGAGCGGTATCCTCGGGCTGGGGACGGCGGGCAGGTTCCTCGGTGTCCCACTCTTCGCCTTCGTAGTCGAAGGCGTCCCAGAGCCAGAAGGCTCCGTGGACGAGCTGGGTGATCGTGAAGAGCGCCACCCCGCCGAGGGCGGCGGCGGCGGCACAGCGGAGCATGGCATCGAGGGCCACGAGTGTTTCTTGGTGGGTCATGGGTTTTCTGGTTAGGCGGGGGTGGAAATTTGCCGGGTCGGGCCTGTTTCCCCGGGCGATTGATCTTCCAAGACCTGCTGAAGCAGCAGGCGGATCATGTTGCTCATCGGGCGGTGCTCGCGGTCGGCGGCGGCTTTGATTTTCCGCTTCAGACTCGCCGGAATGCTGATTGTGAGGGTCGTATTGCCGTCTTGCATCTTCGCGTGATTCAATACGCCGTGTTACGGCGTGTCAACAAGAAAAAAAGAAAAATGTTGAAAAATGTGACGGCGCGTTAATTTTTAGTAATGAAAAAACGAAACCACGCCCGCGCAGCGGGTATGACGACTCTCAGTCTTTCGCTTCCCGTGGTGCTTAAACAAAGGATCTCCGAGGCGGCCAGGGCAGAAAATCGCACCGTCTCAAATTGGTTTGAGACTCATGTCGAGAAGCTCTTGGAAAACGATTTTTCGCGCCTTTCAATCGCCGATCTGGCCGCGAAATCTCATCTTTCGCATCAGGTAAAACCCCCGGGAAAATATCCGAAGGCAGCGCCGCGACGCGGCCCTGCTGGTGCCAAGACGGCGAAGCTGTCCGAGAGTTTAGGCTCTGGGTCCTCAACAGCTACGACGGTCGCCTCCCGCCGGGCTGGGTAGCGGAGATTCACGAGTTGACAGAAACGTGAGTTTCTGGAACGAGCAAGCGATGCCGCACACCTACCATGTGGAGTTTTTCAAGACGCGTTTCTTCAGCGGCACCGTGGATGAGCAGAGGCTGGAGCAAACTCTCAATCGCCTGGGCAAGGAGGGCTGGGTGCTTGATCGCACGATTCATGAGAAGAAGAGGTTGTTTTTCTTTTTCAGTCGCGAGGTCCACATATTGATCTTTCGCTTTGTCGGAGCGGATCCTTCCCCTGAGCTGTTGCGGCAACTCCTGCGGGCCTACGGCCACGAACCGGTGGCGTAGATACTTTATGAAATACACTCTTTCAACTCACACAGACGCTCACGGCCAGCCGCTGAGGATGTTCAAAGCGAATTTTGAAAACAATGTGTCCAAAGCGATCGATCAGCTTTCTGGAATATGCGCTGGCATCCTAGCCGATGGAGTCGTGAGCGAGCAAGAAGCGGCTTTTTTCGCAGACTGGGTGCGAAAGTTCTCCCCGCTGGAGCCCGTCTGGCCTTTCACAGACATTCTGGCTCGGGTGAATCGCATCTTTGCCGACGGGCAATGCGATCAGGATGAGAGACAGGAGCTCAAATGCGTAATGGAAGCCCTCTGCGGATACGGCATCGATACGGAGGCACAGGAGACTTATTCCAGCACCTTGCCGCTGAACACGCCGATGCCGGATTTGATATTTGTAGATCGGATTTTCAACATCACCGGCCGATTCGCTTTTGGCACGCGCAAAAAAGTCATGGAAGCGATTGAAGCCAAAGGCGGGAAGCCATCAGATTCCCCGCCCAATCGCGAGTCGCACTACTTGGTCATCGGAGTTTTTGCCAGTCGCGACTGGTTTAACACCAATTACGGCCGAAAAATCGAGCGAGGCGTGGAGTTGCGCGATTCAGGCACTGGGCTTGCAATCATCTCCGAGGAGCATTGGAAGCATTTTTTGGTCTGACCAACAACGCTTTCAATTTACCCCTTCCTTCCGCCAATCTTTCATCACGCCGCCGCCTCACCCATGGAGATCGCCGCGCAGGCGAGGTCATGATCCATCTGGAGGCCGAGGAAAAACCCTGGGGAAATCCCGAGCGCCTGCCCCAGCAGGATCGAGGTGCGGGCCGTCACGGAGCGCTTGCCGCGCACGATCTCGGAGACCGTCATGGGGCCGCAACCCATCTGCCGCGCCAGATCGCGGATCGTGAGGCCCATGGGAATGAGAAACTCCTCGCGCAAGATGTCTCCTGGTGTATTCGCGGCCGGGCCGAGTGGGATGGTGGTTTGGGTTTTCATTTAGTGGTAGTCGGCGATCTCCACCGCCGCCGGGCCCTCGGGAGTCCAGCGGAAGCAGACGCGCCATTGTTGGTTGATGCGGATCGAGTGCTGGCCCGCGCGATCCCCGCGCAAGGCCTCGAGCCGGTTACCCGGCGGCACCCGCAGATCCTCGAGATTCGCCGCCCGGTTCATCATCTGGAGCTTTGCGAGCGCTTGCCGCGCGATGGCAGCAAAGCGGCGGTTGCCCCCTGTCATCCAAAGCTCCCGAGTCTCCTTGCAGCGAAAATCAACGATCACTCTCTCAGTGTATCGCGATGCAATACACGCGCAAGAGTTTTTTTAAGATTTTCTGGGTGGGGTGGTCTACGCTAACAAAAAGAGTGATTCGCGACCTTGAAACAATACGAAGCCTTCTGCTCAAAGCAGAAGCCAGCAGAGAGGCATTCCCCTGCGAGTCGGCGGAAGAAATTTACAATGCCGTGCTGCTCTCGGATGCCGGGCTTATCGAGGCTCGTTTTGCTCCGCCAACAATGCCCACAGCCGCCATGATTTTGCGGCTCACTTGGCAGGGGCATGATTTTCTTGATGCCGCAAGGAACGAGACGATCTGGAACATCGCCAAGGAAAAGTTTTTGAAGCCCGGCATTTCTTGGACTTTCTCCATCGTCTTTGATTTCCTCAAGGCTGAGGCTCAGAGGCAGCTTGGGCAGGCTTTAGGATGTCCTCCAAATCAGTAGCGGCATTGAAATAGCACATGGCTCCGTGTTCGATGAACCGTGCCTCCATGCCTGTGGATTTTGCGGCATCCGTAAACTTTCTTTGAGCCATCTCCTTCCAGTTTGAAATGAGGGCGAGCAATTCGGCGCGCGGGATGGATTCTCTCTCGACCGCAATGCTCATGCCAGGATATCGACCTTTTTGGCGACGCGGGCGCGGAGGGCGGTGAGCATCTCGGCCTCGGTCATGCCGAGGGCCCAGCCGGGGCGGAATTGGTAGTGGGGCTCGTCGTTAAATTTCCACCGGCCTCCCCACTCGAGGCCGAGGGATTCGCCCAGGGGGCCGAGTTCGCGGTAGAGGGCGTGGTCGGGGAGGTATTCTTTGGCGCGGAAGATGCCGATATCGATGGCGAGGCCGAAATTGTGGTTTGAAAACCCAGCACGGGCGTTGGTCACTCGCGGGCCGGGGAGAGTGCGGCCTTTGGAGTAGAGGGCGTCCTGCTCGGCGTAGGAGCGCAGGCCGGAGATGATGCGGACATCGAGACCGCGAGCGGCGGCGAGGCTCTTGGCGGCGGAGAGGAAGGCCACGATGCGCGGCTGGATGGCCGGGTGGAGCGTGGCCAGGTGGCGTTCGGAGCGTTCGTCGAGTTTGGTCATTTGGAGTTTACTCCTTTGATTTTTTCCAGGGTGCGGAGGGTGCCGAGGCCGAGCATGCCGAGCAGCGTGGTCATGAGCAGCTCGGTGGGCAGGGCGATGACGGGGGCGGGTTGCTTGGTGGCCAGGACATAGACCCATGAGAAAAATGGCTGGCCCACGCAGACCCAGGCGAAGCTCAGGGCACACACCCAGCCGACGGCTGGCCGCCAGCCAGAGACGAAGAGCGAGGGGTGGGCGGCCTCGGCGGTGTTGGTCTGGCTTTGCTGGGTTGCCTCCTGCGCGGCGATCTCGAGGACGCGGAGTTGCCAGGCTTCTTGGGCTCGGCGCTTGGCGTCGGCGTCGGGGATCACTTTGTCGATGATACCGAGCCCGGCTTGAATCATAGCGGGGACGTCCCAGGTCATCGGCGTTCGAGCGTTCGCAGGCGGCCTTCGTGATCGGCCAAAATGGTTTCATGGCGGCGGTCTGTCTCGGCGTTTGCCTCCATTCGGATGAGGACGGCTTCGATTTTTTCCACGCGCCCGCTGAGCTTTTGGCTGGCGGTCTCAAATTCCGACCGGGAAACGAACTGGCTTTGCAGCACGATGACCACGAGTATCCCGGCGGGAGTGACCCACCGGGATGCGAGGTCCAGAGTTTTTGTGAGGCTTTCGCTCATTTATACCCGGCTTTTCATTAGTCGGAATCAGGTGTTGTTGCGTGGATGTATGGCTCCCGCTCCGATGGTTTTTGCAAAGTAGTAATTTCGGCGTTCGGAGGCTCGCTGGCCTTGAAGGCTTTAGCTTCCTGCTGTGTCAAAAACTCGCGCCATCCTCCGTCAAATGTAACTCGATATACAGTAATCATTAGTATTGCAAAGTGAAGCCCGTGTTGTAGAGCCGAACAAAAATCAGGTCCAAATCGAACTCCAAGGATGTCGTGTTGCTAGTGGATGTGCGGACTATCCCGGTTCCGTAGTTGACCCGGTTCGTTGGTCCACCCGGCAGAGCATAGAACGTGGCTTGAAGGCTTCCGTTGAAAAAGAAATCAACGGCATTGCCGTTGTCGTAAACGACCACCTCGTAAAGGTTCATTTCTCCAACGGCAGGCCGGAAACCTTGGTTGGTCACGTTTTCAAATCCGTTGGACACCACAACACATTGAAGATCTTCGTCATTCACAATTCGGAAATACGCGCCGTTGACGGACGGGCCGTTGTAATTGTCGATGAAGCCCGAATACCACAACCCCGTTACCAATCCGCTCGGCAACTGGAAGAACGCGCATCGGCTTGTGAAGATGTGTTTTGGAGCCCGCAAAAAATCGACGGCATTTTCGTTGACTTGATCGACGCCCATAGTGCTGTGCGCCACTACCGCCGATGTGCCCGTTGCCAACGTGACAACGCCTGTCGAGTTGTAAGTCCGAGAAGCCAGAGAGGAGGCCGACGATCCACCGCCACCCGTCAGGTTTCGCAGATTGTTCAGCGCAAGGTTCCCCTGCATGAAATGCTCGAAAAGCGTGTAGGCTTGCTGGTCGGCAATGCCAAGACTCGCCCGCGCCGCTTCCGTTGTGTTTGCTCCTGTGCCGCCTTTCGCAATCGGAAGAACGGTGATAGCAGGCTCCGCACCGATCTGCGCGGCTGTTACTTGGTGCGGGTTGTTAGTGTCCGCAATGTGATTTTCGATCTGCGCCCCAACGGCAGCCGTCGCGGTCGCATTGCTGGCCGTGCGGTTCTGCAACTTTCCAAGCGCAACCAAAACTGAATCCGTTGCGGCAACCGCGGCGCCACTGGTAGTTTGCAAACCCGTCAGAACAGTCGAGCGAACCCTGGCATCGGTAAAGTAGCGGTTCGACGATCCTTCGGTGATCCCGTCTGTGGTCGGCTTGTCGGTGATGCCGTTCCACGATGTTGTTCCTGCCGGGCCGGTCTCACCCTGTAAGCCTTGTGGTCCTTGCGGTCCCTGCACACCTTGCGGGCCTTGAGGTCCGGTCTCCCCTTGGATGCCTTGCAGAGCTTGCGGCCCCTGCGGTCCAACCTCGCCTTGAATTCCTTGCGGCCCCTGCGGTCCCTGTGGGCCTGTCGCCCCGGCAGGACCTTGAACACCTTGAATCCCCTGCGGTCCCTCAGCCCCGACCGCGCCAGAAAGGTTCACTGCCCAAGAGGAAAATGTGCCATCTCCGTCTTTGTGTTTGATGGCAACTACAAGCTCCCCGGTTGCCGGGTTGTAGCTGTCCACCTCGCCGTGCATGTGGTTGGCGATGTCGTGCGAGATCAGAACCGCTTGGTTTGTCGAATAGGAAAGCCCGGTGCCAATCGTGAGCGTGACAGTGCCGGTGTTGGCAATCGTCAGTGTGGTGCTCGATGTGGTCTGGTATTTGTCGCCAGCCTCGCCACGCTCGCCCTGAATGCCCTGCGGCCCCTGCGGTCCAACTGGTCCTTGAATGCCCTGCGGACCTTCCGGACCGACAAACGAATACGGGTTCCAGTAAACGCCGACGCCTTCGGTCGGAAGGATCGCGTCGTTGTCCGCGATGCAAATCCAGTATTGGCCGGCGTAATAGACGACCTCGTTGACTTTGTATTGATCGGCCAGCACACGAGACGGCGAGAACTCGAAGCCGCCCCATCCGCGAACGCCCTGCGGGCCTTGAATGCCCTGCACACCTTGAATGCCCTGCGGTCCAACTTCTCCTTGGATGCCCTGCACCCCTTGAATGCCTTGAGGCCCAACCGGGCCAATCGGCCCCTGCGGGCCAACCTCTCCGGCGTCGCCCTTGACTCCTTGCGGGCCTTGGATGCCCTCAGCCCCTTGTGGACCCGTCTCGCCTTTGTCGCCCTGAATTCCCTGCTGCCCTTGAATCCCTTGTGGTCCGGTTGCGCCCGTATCGCCCTGTGGACCCTGTGGACCGGTTGGGCCTTGAACCAGAACGATCTGGCTCTCCGCTCCGTTTTCGTAGAAAATTGTCAACAGGTCGCTGTTTGCCATTCCGTCGAGATTGGCTTTTAATGTGATAACACTGTTTGCTCCTTGTTGGTATGACGCGGCCCCCAAGGCAGATTCAGCCAGATTGTAGATGACCTGGTTGCGTGTCGCGTTGATTATCAGCAGCACGTAGTTAACCGGAACATTCAGCTCCGTCAGCGTGACGGTTTTGGCGGCAGCGTCAAAGGAGTAGTTGGTGGCGAGTTGTTTCATGCGAGGGCTATGGAAAGAGCGAGGGCCGTATTTTTTCGAAAGTAGAGATCGTCGTGAGAGTGCGGAGCCGTGGGTTTATTTGTGACTTGCTCCTCGATGGCCTGCGCGGTGCGCAGCGGGGTCATCCAGCGCTCGTTGTCGGTGCCTGCTTCGGCTTGGGATTGGGTCGCTTTTCCGTCTGGGACGGCTTCGGGGGTGGCCTCGGTGCCGAGGATGACGCTGTTTTGCACCTCCGCCTGGAGCGTGGCCGTGCGGGTGGTCTCGCCGGGGACGGCCCAGCGGATTTCGAGGAGGGCGGAGATGGCGGCGGGATTGCCTGCGGAGAAGATGGCCTCGAGGGGGACTGTGTTAAGGTTTAATGTGGGTGGTTCCCCAGAGGCCAGAGCGAGGAAATTGGAGTCTGCAAAGGTGCGCTTGAGCGCGATCGAGCTCGTGGTGCCGACCGGCATGGTAGCCACGGCGTTGCGGGAGACGAAGACGATCTCGACGGCGAGGCTGTCGCAGCGCTTGAGCACGACCCGCTCGAGGGCGACATTCGATGCCGCGCTCTTGACGAGCTGTTTTTTGGAGAGGTCGACGAAAAATTTCATGCCGCTGAACCAGCGGCAGGTGTCAAATCACGCTTCCGAGCGGCTCCGCAGGGGCGGGATCAGACGCTCACGAAAGGCTGGGTGCGGACGCGGAGGTGGCCCCGGTGCTCGCCTTCGAGCTCGTGGTAGGCGCGGTGGTGAAGGATTTCCGGAGAGTCGGCCGGGGCGTCGGGCGATTTGCGCTTGATGTGGTCGCAGGCGATGTGGGGCACACAGGCGATCCTCAGGCCGGCCGGGGCCCAGCGGTGCCAGCACAGAAAGAGGTCCTGGGTGCCCTTGCCCTCGTAGCCGGTGAAGTCGGCGTGGGCGAGGGCGCGGCGGGAGAGCAGCGTGCAGCCGAGGCCGCACCAGTCCGAGGGCACGATAGCCCCGCGACCGATGCCTGGGTAGGCGAAGTCCAGCCAGCCACGGCGGCGCCAGCCATGCTTGGCGGTGACCTCCCAGATATTGCCATCCGGCGGGCAGGCTTTGATGCGCTCGCGCAGACGGCCCAGGCGCCGATGCTCTCGATCGGCCAGGCGGTGGGTGGCCTCGGCTTCAGCTATGTTTTCGGGGCGTTTGAGAGATTTCAGGCGGGCTTCGCAGGCTTCCAGCACCAGGCGCAGGCGGGGCGGCAGGCGGCGTTCGGCGGGCAGGAAGTCCTCGGCGATCTGGTGGGTCTGCGAGCCGAAGCCTCCCAGGAAAAGCCCGTTCGGGTAGGTGGCGGCGGCGATGTCGTAGTGTGGCTGGCCGTCGGCGGTCGGCATCGAGAGAGTCCACTCGAGCACGCGGAGAGCATCGGCGGGAATGATCGTGTCGCTTTCGACGACCAGGCAGCGGGTGGCGCGGATTTTCCGTGCAAACGCGAAGGCGGCACCCTGGAGCGCGGCGATGCGGAGCTGGGCGGCCTCTTTGTAGCGCGTCGAGGCGTCGTCTTTGATCGGCAGGTTGAGCACGGTGACTTTCCAGCCCTCGGGGAGTTCGCGGGTGGCCACCTCAGCGGCGGCTTTGGCTTCCCGGCTTTCGTCCGTGGCCAGTATAAAATGGGCCTCAGAGAGGTGCCAGGCGGCGGCGGCGACGGCGCGCACGCATTGCGGGAATGCGTAGAGGTAGCTGCGGGTGGCGGCGACGGTGATGGCGATCATGGCATTCCGTCATCAAGCAAACTTTGAGTAAATACCCCATATCCCTGAACTATTGGTATATAACTGGAAATTGTAATAGGAACTTCCCCGTTCAAATCGTCTGTGTAAGTAGTCCCAGTAGGATATTGAGTTGAACCTGTTCCAGAACTTTGTCCGTCATAAGTTGTCAGTAGTATTATAGCCCCAGCCGACACAATTATGGTGTTGGAAGCGTTGGGAGTGAAAAACCCTCCTCTGATACTCCCCGCAACCACTTCCGCTCCAACTCTTGCTTCAACAAATGAGTTTATGGTAAATGATCCGCTGGATGTTGTATTTTGTGTAATTGTTCCTGTAACGGTTTTATATACAATAGTCGTTGTAAAACTTTCCCCTATGCGCGATCCATTCACGGTAGTATATTCTGCTGTGTCGCAAAGTTCCCAACCTTCCAAATCTTTGTAAATTAAGCCGGAAAATTTAGGATAGAGGGGGACGGCCCCAACAACGCCCGGCATGATGTTTCCGCGTTCGATTTCTCGACCCCATGTGTGTTGCGCGTTGTCAGACATAAACGCGCCTAAAGTAGAGTGTGTATTGTCGGTGATGAAATCAAGGGAAGGATTTGCTAACCCGTGACCTTGAAAATTTTGGTGGGCAAATCTAACAATTTCTGCCCCATTTATTTTACTTGTTGAATACCCAAGTTTAGAAAAAAAGCTACCTATCTTTTTATTTCCCCACTCGAATGTAGTTGCACCATCCTGCTTTTCGGGAAAAGGCACTTTGACTTCGCCTTTCTCTTCATCCTGTGAATAAGTAAAAGTTATACGGTCTACCTTATGTGTGGAGGTTCTTTGTGTCGATATAAACCAAGTATGCTCAAAATCCACATTGCTGGACGTATTTGTAATAAAACTGGTTTTATCGTTAGGAAGATGAAAGAATCGTTTATTGCCACTCCCTGTTGTTGACCACGGGAACACATCTTGATCTACCAATCCGGGCCAATCTTGCGACGACACAGTTAAAAGACCGCCAGTCGTAAAAAATGTTGAGGTTTCTATAGATTCCGTGTTTTCAACATAATACGTTCTTGTTCTTATCTCTTTTGGCCCCCCTGCGCCATACCTCCCTGTCCACCATCCAAACCTGTCATAAAGAGTTGTTTCTGATTCTCCATAATAAGTTTCAGTCGTAGTAGTTGTCGTATCGACAACAGTATCGCTTGTAGTCGTCGTAAAAAATCCCATCTGATACGAAACAGGGGTTGTTCTTGTTACATTGTCAGAAACTGTATATTGATACGAGTTTCCTTCGTCGTCTATTTCTTCATAAACAGTAAACCCTGTTCTATTTGAGCAGCTTCGAGTTTCGTATGATCCGTAGTAGCTTAAAAAAGTTTCTTCAACCCAAGTAGACGTGGTTGTTTCATGGCCACTTATTATTGTAGATGTGGTTGTAACGCTTTTTGTGGATAAACTTTCATCACGCACATTGATTGTTTTTATGTAGAGTTCCTTAAAAGAGTGCGTAAACCGTGTCGGTAAATAAGATAGTTCTGTTACTGGTTTATTTGATGTGGGGGAGTCAAAAGTAGCTGCATTAAGAGCTTCATAAATAGTGTGCGCGATCACCTCCACATTCCCGTCAAGTGCTGTGTATGTAAGGAGTTCGACTTCTTCTCCTTCAATAATAATGGTTCTGGTTTTTTCGGTAATAACATATGTAGCAACTGTTTTTTCAATTTCTTTAGTGTCCTGAAAAAAATTTGTGATATTGTCAGTTATTCCGACTGTCCAAAAATAATCTAATTGCGGAATAGTTGTTGTCTGCCGCACATAATCTTCATAAGATTCGGTTGCTGTGGTTTGCTGTCTTATTGTTAGTAACGGAGATGTTGAAACGGTGCTGTCTTCATAACTAGAATAAGTTGTAGAGTTCCTATCCACACTTGTATAAAGTTGTGTGCGATATTCAGCACCGCCTCCTATCGTGGTTCTGGTGCCAAAAACCGCTTCGGCCCAATAAGTGGTTGCGAGAGAAGTAAGAACAGGAGAATATGTTCCTTTAACTACGCGATAATAACTGTTTGATTCTGTTTCGCGCCCCACAGTCCCTGGTCCCAATCTACTTGAGCTTTCAGATCCAGAAAAAGTAGAAATAATTTCACCTACAAAAGTTGGCAGAACTTTTGAAGTTGTATATGATAGCCAAGCAATCATTGAAATAAAATTTGATACCACCGATCCACGCCGGGAACGCCGGGAAGCGGGGCTTCGGTTTTATCAATGACAACCGCTTGGTTGAAAGTGACGCTGGGATTTCCGGGACCGAGGGTGCGATAAACTATTCCTTCAAAAGTCAGGCCAAAGAGAACCCACGCCTCGGCGGGCAGTGCGGAAGGGACAATTCTTTGCACAGGCGGGTCGCTGGCATCGATGACGATCTGAACACTCGTAATCTGTTTGCCGTCAGTCAAACATTTTGCTTTCCATTTCTGAAGAGTAGCGGGAACGGTGAACGAGGCGAGTTCACCGTCGGCAAATAGGTTGGACGGCAAAAGACCAGCAACCGTTCCCGGCCAGACTTCGGCTTTGTAGCTGTTATATTTTCCTTCGTCGTCTGGTTCTCCCTCGCCACGCATATTGATGATGTCCCAGGGGCGCTTCTCCGAGGCGGCCGCGCCCCCGCTGCGCGTGGGCTTGAGCGAGACGACGGTGCCATTGAGCGTCTCGGTGAGCTTGATTCCCACGCCGGGGAGCACGCGGGCGCGCTTGAGGGCATCGACCAGGGCATTCAGGTCGGAGGCGTTGAGGGGGCTGCGTTTTTGGTAGGTGGGGTATTGCATCAGTCCGCGCCGTAGATGTCGGCATTCCAGCCCCGGGGGCCACTGGACATGTATTCGCGAGTGACCTCCCAGTTGTTGTCCGCATCTTGGCTGCCATCGACGCCGGTCAAGAGCCAGTTGGCTCCGGCGGGCAACTCGGGCGCTTTCGTCGGGCTGGCGATTTTGCCGAGATCGGTCAAGGTGGGCTCGTCGGTATTCGCATCGGTGACGCGGATCGAGATGCGCGGCTGGAGGTAGTCGGTGAACCCGCGCAGGTAGAGCGCGACGAATTTCTGAAAGCCTTCGCCGTAGCTGGTGAGATTCTCGGCGGCGATGTCGGTGCCTTCCTTCTGCCACTTGTCCCATTTTTTCCACTCGTCGTCGCTGACTGCCCATTTGCCTTCGGGCTGGAAGTGCGGGTGGGTGGCCAGAGGTTCCTGGGAAGCTGTGCCCGAGAGAGAGTAGGTGTCGCCCACGGAATCGTCTACCTCGTCGTAGGTCAGCACGGCGCGGCCGTCGGCGAGGGATCGGCGCACATTGCGGATCTTCGAGCCCGAGGGCTTGGGGATGGCGTCGATGCTGCTGGCTCCGACTTCCTCGAGGGTCACGCTGGTGACTCCCCGGTTGCGGTTGTTGACAGTTTTTTCGCGGCGGGTTTCGGCAGGCATATCAGGAGAGGACGGGTTGAGGTGCCAGGCGGCCGATGCCGTCGGCGATGCGCTTCAGGAAGAGGGTCTGCTTGCGGCTCTCGTCGAGCAGCGCGGGGGCCCCGGCGACCGCGCCGCCCCCGCCGATCTTGGCGAGGCTGCTCGCGAAGAGAGGCTGGTTCGTGGCCTTGCCAGTCTCGGCTTCGTTCAAAGCCCCGAAGGCGGCTTGCAGGCCGCCGGGGGCGTTGGGCGCCGGGAGGGCGGCTTGAGCTTGGGTTTTCAGCGACTCCACGGTGTCGCCCAACCGGGCGAAGGTGCCGTCGAGATTCGACTGCACGCCGGAGAGGTCGACGAGATCGCCTGCCCCGGCAAAGCTTTCTTGAAACCCGCTGGCCAAGGCCCCCAGCGAAGCACTCATTCGGTCGCGGGCTTGCGCAAAGAAGGGGGCCAGGGCGTCCCCGCCGGACGTTAGATTCTTGTCCGCCCCGGCTTGGAGATTTTGACCGGCCTGCGTGACGGCTTCCAGTGGACCTTTGAGTTTTTCACCGAGGCCGGGGATTTTGGAAAAGAGCGACAGCGCCTTGGCCACGATGCCCAGCAACGCCGCGCCGAAGGCTTGAGCCGCGCCGATCAGTGCCGAGAGCATTCCTTTCCAGAAGTCCGGCTGGGTCACGATGCCGAACAGAGTGACCGCATTTTGAACGATCTCGGGGATCAGGCGAGCGATCGCCCCGAAGACGCCAGAGAGGGAGCGAAAGAGAAAATTCACGGCATTCCCCAGGGCGATGCGGATCGAGTCGCCCATGATCGACCAGATCGAGCCATCGGTCATGGCTTGGATGAACATGGCCGCCGCCGAACCGATCTGCTGGCCCAGGGCGGTGAAATCCATGGCGTTGAATTGCTCGAGCAGCGGCAGGATCGCCGGGGCGATGCTCTCCGCCATGCCCACGAAGACGCCCTGCAGCTTGTTGCTGGACGCGTTGATAAGGTCGGAGACGCGGTCGAAGATCGACGCATTCTGGTCCATGATCGCGGCTTGGCCGCCCAGCGTGTCGGCCGCCGTGGCAAGGGCCCCCGAGTCTCCGAAGAGGGTGAGCATCTTGCCCCCCGACTTGCCGAAGATCTCCATGGCCGTGGAGGCGCGTTCGGTGGGGTTGCCGATGCCGTTGATCGCTTCGCCCAGAGTCTTGAATGCCTGGTCGGGGGCCATATTGGCGAGGTCGGTGGCATTCAGGCCCAGCTTGGCAAGGGCCTCCGCAGCGGGACCAGTGCCACTGGTGGCTGCGGCGAGGGCCTTCTGCATCTTGTTGATGGCAGGGCCCACTTGGTCCGCACCGATCCCCGCCTGGTCGAAGGCGGTGCGCAGCAGCATGACCTTGCCGGCCGTCATGCCGGTCTGGCCTGCGACATCCGAGAGCAGGCCGCCCATATCAAGGGCCGCCTTCACACCGGCAGCCGCCCCCGCCAGAGCGGCAAAGGCCGCTGCGCCTGCGGCGGCGATGCCTGCCATGGCGGGCTTGAGCGAGGCCACCGAGGATTGGGTCTTTTTCAAGGCGGTTTGGAGCCCGGTATCCTTCGCGCCCAATGTGACTGTTACATCTGCCATATTATTGTTGGAGTCCTGCCTCCTTGGGTTTGGTTTTGCGGATTGCGTGGCTCATCATGCTGTAGAACTTGCGGCGGGCTAAGTTGACGGCAAAAGATTGCCCGTTGCCGGGAAGGGTTTCGCGGGAGTAACGGACGCCGTTTTTGAGTTTGATTTCCCAAGAAAAACCCGTGGCCCTGCGGTCGTTTATAGACCCCTTTGCTCGAGCCATGTTTCGACGCACCCATGCTGGAATGCCGCGCAATGGTTGGCGCGTATCGGCTTTGCATGCGGCAGCCGCAATGCCCCAACCTGCTTTTGCAAGGCCGACTTTTTTTAGAGTTTCCTTCAGATACTTCCGGTAGGCGGCTTGTTTGATAATTCCGCGATCAAGCATTCTTAGCGCTTTAGTAGTCCCATCAGGTGCACGGTTTTTTTTGTGAAAAGATTTAGCTGACTCAGCGCTTGCAAATGTTTCCTGAGTGTCGCGCGCCCAGACGATGCTGGACTTTGTGTGGACAAGCACTTCGCGCCCTTCTTTCCCCATGTTCATGACAGCCCGCCACCATGTGGGATTCACGATTGTAAAAATACTGCGCAGATTTCTTGTAATTTTCTTCTCGCCTTCTTTTTTTGCGGCCACACCAGCGCCTTTCGGAACCGTATTTTTAGCGAGTTCAACGGCGCAAAGGCGACCGGCATTGTAGACGAGTTGCCTGACTTCCTTTCCCACGACTTGCTCGTATTTACGCATCTTGCGAAGCATCTTGGCGTCGTCGATTTTTATGGTGGGAGCTGGCATTTTATTCGTCGTCCTCGTCAATAGTTGGCAGCGAAGTCAAAAGTGCGGCGAGGTCGTGCTCGGCCGGGGCGGATGGCTTGACGGTCCAGACGCCATGAGCTCGCAGGGCGGCGTGCTGGTAGGCCAGCGCTCGGTGAAGTGGGAGTTCCCAGAGAATGAAGTGTTCGGGCCATCCGGTTTCTTTTGCCAGGGTGAAGACCATTGCGGCCGCCGACCCTGGCTCGATTAGTTTGGGGGGGTGGATTCCTCTTTGTCGCCCGGCTTGGCCTCGACGCCGAAGCTGGCGGCCGCCACGGCTTCCCCCATGCGGTTCAGCTCGGCGGAGAGTTCCCCGATGCGGGCGAGGTCGATCGTGAACATGAAAGCGTCGATGGCTTCGTGGGCCCGTCCAGTGTGGACGGCGCGCAGGACATCGGGCACCGGAGCGGATTGGAGCCAGGCGATGGCGGCGATGTTGCGCAACTGGTCGGCCTCGGAGAGTTGGCCGTCGAGCTGGATGCCGAGACGCTGCATGAGATTCAGGGACCCGATGCTGAAGGGCCGCAGGCGCAGGCCTGCGACATCCAGAGTCGCCGGATCCAGGTAGAGGTAGTCGGATTGGGGATCAGTCATTTCAGGTAGGAGAGGAGCTGGGTTTTTTTATCGGAGGGAAGATCGGCCGGGATCGTGACCATCTTGCGGCCACGGCGGAGAATGGCGGCTGGCGTGAGCGAGCGGATCCTGTCCCGCAGCTCGCTGTGGTGCCGGTCGCCCCAGCGCATGAAGGCGATCGGGTGGTGGCAGTGCTCCAAGCACCATTGCTCGGAGTGGTAGCGGCGTTGGAACTCGGCGAAGTCGATCTCTTCGCGACCTTCGGCGGTGACGAAGAGGCCCTTGGATGCCCCATCGATAAACCACTCCACTTTGCGAAGGGGGCCTTTCTCGGTCTGCTCGACGGTGTCGCGGAAACCGCCCGGCTCAACGAGCCGGAAGCCGCTCGTGAGCGCATGGGCGATGAGGCGGGTGTTTGATGCGTTGAGGGGGTTGTTTCCGTAACGCACGCGGCCGTTCGGATCGGTTTCGCCGAAGGATGTCTCGGTGAGGTAGTGGTAGCTGTCGCCTGGCTTTAACATAATGGGATCGGTGGGCAGACGGCCGGTCTGCGAGCGGGCGCGGGTGCGCGGTTAGGTGGCCGAGGGGAAGCCCTCGCCGGAGTATTCCCAGGATTCCCAGTCGTCGTTGTTGGTCTGGTTTTTCACGCTGTTGATGATGACCTTTCCGGTGATACCGCTGGGCTTGCCGGTGCCGTCGTCATTGATCGAGACCGGGCACTCGACGCCTTTGCCCGACACAGTAAAGGCGAACTTCGGGTCGTAGACGGCGGCTTTCGAGAAGTTGCCGGATTTGTCGACCAGGATTGCGACTTCGCCTTGGCTGGTCACTTCCACGCTTTGCGCGGTGGCTTCGGCGACGAGGGTGATTCCGATTGCGGTGGGTGCGGCCATAGGTCAGGAGACGGAGAATTGTTGGTAGGTGACTTCGTAGTCGGGAAAGTCTTCGGCGGATTGGGAGGCCTTCGATGCGGTGATGATGGCTGTCCCGGTGACATTTTTATTCACCGTCACGGCGGGCGTGTAGGTGCCCTTGCCCTTCAGGACCGTCTCGGTGGTGACGACCCCTTTCAGGACGGCGGCCTTGGTGACGCCCGTCGTGTCGCGCACGGTCACGATCTCGGCGGATTTGGTCTCGGTGGTTTCTTGCAAGTAGCCCGAAGCGGGGTCGGTCACGCCGAAGAGGTTGATGTCGGAAAAAGCCATGTTGATTTAAGGTTGAGCGGGTGGTTTCACTGGGACGCGGAGGGTGAAGTAGAATTCGAGTTTCAGCAGGCCGTCCTCGACCGGCACGCTGCCGACGCTGGAGAAGGCCCCGGCGGCAGAGGCCTCCTCGAGGAGGGCGCGGAGTTTGGATTCGAGTTCGGGCATTTGCTTGGGTGGCGTTGTCAAATCTCGCGCACGCCCACGGCGAGTTCGGCGGTGGTGAGCCAGCGCTCGTCCTCTCGGGAGTCGTTCCATTGCGAGAGGTGGCGGCCGGAGTAGGCGAGGGTCTCGGGGAGGTGGGTGGAGAGTCGGGCGAGGTCGCCGAGTTGCTGGCGCAGCACGGTGGCGAGGGCGCGATGGGCCTCCAGCCCGTCTTGCAGAATACAGGGCGTCGAGAGGGTGATCTGCACCGTGGCGCGGTAGAGCCCGGCCACCGGCGACTCGGCCGTGTCGCAGGCCACGACGAGGGCACTCTGGTCGCCGGGGATCTCCTGGTCGTCGCTGCTGGCGTGGATGGCGAGGCCGTCGAATGCCTCGGCGGTGCGGAAGAGGGCGGCAAGGGCGTGCTGAATTTCGAGGGTCATTGCTTCGAGCCGGGGGTAAGGGTGCAGACATGCTCGCCGGGCATGTTCGCGGGTTGTGTGGTCTCAGTGATGAGATAGGTGCGGCCGTTGTAGAGCACGGGCTCGCCGCGTTGCGGAGCGTGGGCGAGCGTGCTGGCCAGGAAGCGGCACTTGAACTCACCGCTCTGGCGCAGGCCGCCGGTGTCGAGATCCAGACCAAGAGCCACTGGCGCGAGACAGACCCGCAGCTCGGCGCCTCGGAATGTCACAGGCACGCCGTGCACGCGGTTGGCGGCGGCGGCGGCCTGGAGGGCGAAGGCGGTGCGGGCAGCGGCGGTCACGCCTCTCGCAGGGTGTCAAAAAGAAAACGCCCCGCCGGGAGTGAGACCGGCGAGGCGTCTTACCTCAGGAAACCAACCGCGATGGACTTTTACTCGGGCACGATGAGAGCCATGGTGCCTGCGGTGAGGCCCTTCGCCGCTCCGAACATGACCTCCAGGGAGGCGTTCACCTGGCGGTTCGCTGTGGAGCCCCAGACGTTGTATTGCACCGAGAGACCGATCTGGTCGAGGGTGACCACGTCGGAGATGGCGAACTGGCTGGAGACCGCCGGGTCGATGGCGGGCGCTGCAGCAGCCATCACGAGGGCCTCGGGCGAGCAAGCGAAGCCTGCCAGGTCTTGCTCCCCGCCGAAAGAGGTCGAGAAGTAGATGCCGTTGTCGAAGCCATAAGCCCCGGCCGAGAGAGGCAGGCTCTCTTGCGTGGTGGGGATGAGCTTCGAGTAGATGGTGGGGTTCACCACGAGGCCTTTGCGGGCGCTTTTGTGGATGGCGGCCCAGAGTTCGGCGAGCTTGCCATTCGATGGCGTGATGTCGCCGGAGGTGACTGTGGCCGCGCCGAAGTTGGCAACGGTGATCGGTGCCGTGGCGAGGGCCCAGATCTTGTCGGCGAGAGCGTTCAGATTGATCTGAATGAGTCGCTCGAGGCGATGGCCGAGGCCGAGTTCCGCCTGGGTGATGGCGAAGGGCTGGTAAATGTGGTCGAGAGTGACCGTGGTCTTGGTGACCGTGGTGCCGCCGCCGGGCTCGAAGCTGGTGGGGTTCACTTGCGTGGCAGCGGTCGCCGACACGATAGGCACCTGGATGGTGTCTTTCGGCTTGCGCACATCGGAGGAGAAATCCGTGGCGAAGATGTTGAGAGCCGCCAGTCGGTTGGCGAGGACGGTTTTTGTCTGCTGGCTGATGGAATCAGCAACCAGGGCGGAGTCGAATGTATTGGGCATTGGATTGGTGGTGTTGGGTTGGTTGGTTTTCCCTCGGCTTTAGGCTTTGGAAATTTTTTGGCGGTGCGCCCAGAGCAGGGCTTTGTGCTTGGCGAAAAGAGCGGAGGCGGCTTTGCGGTCGCCTGCCTCCAGAGCCGCGAGGTATTCGGCGACCGGGTCGGCCGAGGCGTCGCTGTGCGGCTGTATGAAGGGGACCACCTCGGCGGCTTGCAGCCCGAGGCTGCGCTCGAGGCGGGCGAGGGCCTCGCGCTCGGAGGCGAGCTGGCCTTTGGCCAAGGCGAGCGCATCGCGCAGCGAGTCGCGCTCGGCCAGTGCGGCATTGTATTTGGCCACGATGTTGTCGACGGCGGCGATCATTGCCACGGGCGCGGCGGGCTGCGCGGGTGGGAGCTCGATGATTTCCTCGATGGCGGGAGTGGTGTGCTCCAGCACGCCGGGGGCGACTGGTGGTTCGACAGGAGTGTCTGCGGTCATGCCCTTGGCAAAGGTGTCAAATCGGGCGCGGAGTTGCGCGGGGGTGGCGGTGGCGGCCGCCGCCACGCCGTCCTCGATGGCATCGGCAAATCCGAGGGCGACGGCCTCGACGGCGTCGAGCCAGGTCTCGGCATCCATGAGCGCGGCGACTTGGTCCTGATCCATGCCGGTCTTGCGGACATAGGCGTTCACCAAGGTGGATTTGAGCTTGTCGAGGAGGTCGGCTTCTTTGCGGAGCTGGTCGGAATCTCCGACACTCATGGTCCAGGGATTGTGGATCATGAGGAGAGCGTTGTCGGCCATGTAAACGGGAGCGCCTGCCATGGCGATCACAGAGGCCATGGATGCGGCGAGCGCATCGATGTGGACGGTCAGCCCGCCTTGGTGGCGGCGTAGGGCGTTGTAAATGGCCGTTCCCTCAACCACGGACCCACCGGGCGAGTTAATGCGGAGGTGGATATGCTGGCCGTCGAGCTTTCCAAGGTCGGCCAGAAACTCTTTGCTGCCTGCGCCGAAAGCACCGACCTCGTCATAGAGGTGGATGGTGGTCTCAGTGTCGCCGGTTTTTTCCAGAGCATAGAATTTGGTGGGTGGGTTGGGTTGGTTCATGGGCATTCTATGAGCGGGGCTTCGTCAAAGATCCGAGCCAGAGCTGCTCGACACGGGCAGGCTTCGGAGGAGGTGACTCCTGGGACACGGCCAGCGGGGGGCGCTGGAAGATCGAGCGCACGGCATTCAAAAACAGGCGCCGCTCAGGCGGGGGGCGCAGCAGGCTCGGTCGAGGCATGGCTGGGGAAGACGTCGGAAGGATCGAGCCCGAGGGCCTCGCACTTCTCCTTGCGGCGGATGTAGGCGGTGAGGATGTCGTCCTCCTCGGCTTCGGCATCCAGCCCGTGGAGGTTGCAGTAGCGCTCCCAAGACATGTAGCCCTTGTCGAGAAGGTCGGCGTAGAGGCGACCGTCGCGGCCATTGTCCACCGTGATCTTGCGGGGTGTGACCCAGTCGCACCTCCACCAATCGTCGCCGGGGTAGGGCAGGCGGCCGGCGGAGATTTCCTGGTAGACCCAGAATTTCCAAAGGGGGCGGCAGAACTGGTCGATGAGCATTTGCTGGAGCCTCTCTAAGAAATTCTGCGCGACCTCGAGGAGGCCTCGAAACTCGGTGCCCGCCGAGCCGACGAAGATCATGAGCGCCTCGGGGGGCAGACCCATACCCCGGGCAATCTCGCCCATGATCTGCCGGATGAACGGCTCGAAGGCGGTGCCGGGATGCTCGTTTTTGAACGACTGGATGGACTCGCCGGGCTTCAGCTTGGGGATGAGGGTGCCGTTGTGCAAGGTGTCCACGGTGAGGTCTTGGGCCGGGGAGTCGGCGGAGCCCATGGCGCTCAGCCCGCCGCCGAGGCGAATCGCTTCGGAACTGGTGACGACGAAGCCAATCTGCGAGGCCGCCTTGGCGCTGCCCTTGGTGTAGGCCATGAACTCGGAGAGGTCTTGGGCGTTGATGATGGCGTTGTGCAGCCAGGAGATGCCTCGCGGGTAACCGGCGCGGCGGACATGGCGGAAGTGGAGCATGTCACGGGCGGGGACATCGGTGTATTGGCCGCTGGCGCGGTCGGTGATGACGCGGTAGGAGCGGGGGGCGCCCAAGGGGTCGAGGAGCACGCCATCGAAGGCGTATTGGCTGGAATCGGCGGTGGATCCGATGGCCTCGCCACCGATGAAGCGCACGCGGGTGCCGCCTCCGGCTGTGGACAGGAACTGGCCGAAGAAGTCGCCATCCACGGCGACCTGGCGAAGGATGAGGGACTGGGCGCCGTAGAAATTCACAGCGGCGGCGGCGTCAAATGCCCAGGCGTCGCCACAGGCGCGGTCCTCAAACGCGCGCTCGACTTGACGGTTCCAGGCGGGATCGGCGGTGCGGGCTTGCGGAACGATGCCGGTGCCCACGGCGCGCTGGGCAATGTGCTCGACGATGTAGGCGGCGATGCCGACGTTATTATAAAGCCAGCGGGCTTTTTTGAGGAGCTCCAGGCGCGTCTGTGGCGGTGCCTCGCGCTGTGGCTCGACGGTATTCAAGTAAATGTAGCCTCGGTTGCGAGAGGCGATATCGGCCGCCTCAAAGGAGGAATTCACAAGGGCCTTGGGGCGACCGGCTCCGGGTCGGCGGCCGCCTCGGTTTGATTTTTTGATTTCCGCGTTTGATTTCGACGACATGCCACGGAGGGGCTGTCAAAGCGGGGAGCGATAAAGAGACCGGTCGAGGATGGTGCAGAGGGTGCGGGGAGCGTTCCCCTCTGCATAAACCTCCATGATGGCGGCGAGCTTCTGCTCGCGTGGCAGGGTGCTGATCTGCCCGCTCGAGCTGGTGCCCTCGGTGCCGATGCTGGTGATGGTGACATCCTCGAGGCCGTCGGCGAGGGCGGCGGCCATGGTGAGCAGCTCGGCTTTGGATTTGCCGAGGGCTTTTATGTAGGCTTTGTAGCCGGAGAAGGCGGAAGCGTGCTGGTCCACGACTTGTCACTCAAGTCAAACAAACCCCGCGTGCGGTGCCGCTGGATGAGTCGGCGCTCGGCGGTCTGCAACCAGAATCGGTCGCATGCGGCGGAGACTTGGCGGCTGAGGTTGATGAGCCAGGTATCAACGGGAGATTTTTTCCCGGCCGTGGCGGGAATCCCGGCCGAGCAGGAGGATTTATGTTTTTTCATTATTTCAGGACCCACCAGGCGACCCCGTGGAGCTTCGTGCAGTCGCCGTAGTGGTCTTCGGCGATTTTTTTGAAGTAGTAGGGGGCGAGGCGGGATTGTTTGTTTTGGAGGAGTTGCTGGCCGCTGTGGCCTCTGATGAAGTCCTGCCCCGCATCGGCCGGGAAATGCAGCAGCGGGGGCATCTTTTTTGAGACGCGCTCGATGTAGAGCTCGAGCTTTGCTGTGAGATCGACATAAGTGACGAGCCTCAGAGTAGGGTAGCCATTCACAGCGGACTGGCTCCAGGTGCCGAAAGAGGCGGTGGACCCCTTGCTGGGTTGGTAAAGGCCGCCGCTGCGGGCGCACACGGAATAGACTCGCTCGGCGCTCCAGCCGGAGTCGATCAAGCCGAAGCGGGGCGCGTAGGTTTTTTCGCCGCTGGTGTATCGGCGGGCGGCAAGAAACTCGGGAGAGACGAGGTCCTCGATGGCGAGGACAGTGCCGTAGTCGATGAGCCAGCTCTCTCCGGCGGCCGAGCGGGCCTCAACCGTCCAGTGAGTGGCGCGTTCGCCGGGGTCGGCGCAGAGGGTGAGAATGACGGGCTCGACGCCATCGGGTAGGGTGCCGAGGCGGTAGGTGGAGTCGCGCAGACCCAGCACGGCGTCCTCTTTGACCTGAGCGGCGCGGTTCTCCCACGGGAGGCCAAGAAAGTTGTTGTAGAAATCGTGCAGGCCGCCGGTGGATTCTTTTTTTTGCAGGAAGATGCGGGCGAGGTCGCCCCAGGAGATCTGCGGGGAGTAGAGGGCGGAGATGTGAGCGGAGATGTGATCGGAGGGCGCCTTGGGATTCCCGGCAATCCATTCGCCTCGTCGGATCAGATCGGATTGCATGGATTGCGGCCAAGGAGAGTTGCAGGCATCGCAGTGGCAGGCGGTGTCGCGTTCGACTCCGCCGAGGTCCCACATTCCAGCCAGGTCGCGGTGGTGCTCCGGCCAACGGAGCTGCTCGAAGCGCAGGGGCTGGCTGTGGCCGCAGTCGCGACAGGTCACATGAAACCGGTGCTGCGACCCGGCAAGGAATTGGGTCCAGATAGCCCCGGATTCCACAGTAGGCGTGGAGGCGAGGCAGGCTTTGGAGATTTTGCGGTAGAAATTGAGACGCGCCATGGCGAGCTCGAGCGCGGGGGCCTCGAGGGAGGAGTCATCGGGCCATTTGTCCACCTCGTCCGCGAAGAGGTAGCGGATCGGGCGGCTGGCCAGATTGCCTTCAGAGCAGGCGCCGACGAGCTTCAGGGTGCATGTGGCGAAATGCATTTCCGTCTTTCGGAAGTCGTCGTCATTGTCCGGCAGCAAATGCTTGAGCGCGCGGCAGGCGCGGAGGCGGGGGTGGAGTTCGCGTTCCGACCAGGACTTGGCGTTCTCGTTGGTCGATGTCACGTAGAGGATCGGGCCCGGGTCCTCGGAGATCGCCCACATGAGGCAGTTGGCCAGCCAGGTGGTGCCGCCGACCTGGGCGGACTTCACGAAGGTGAGTTGCCGGATTTTTGGATCCGAAAACCAAAGGTGAAGCTGGCGAAGGTAGGGGGTGTAGTCGGCGTCGTAGCGGCCGGGGCGGGGGGAGAAGCGTTTGTCGAGGTGAACATTCTCCTCAGCCCACTCAAGAGCCGATGGCCGTCGCGATGGAGACCAAAGACGGGCGAGGGCCTCGCGGGCGGGAGCGTCAAACAGCAAGGACATCGGGATTGATTTCTTGAGCCGCTCTCAAGACCTCATCGGTCTCGGCACGGATCTTGGCGGCGAGGTCATCACCGAGTTGCGGCAGCAGGGAGAGGATGCGATCGGGCAGATGGGAGACGGCCGCGACGACCGCTGCGGAGTATTGCAGGATGGCCTGAACCGCTTGCTTTCGCTGAACCACCTCGCCGGAGGCAGCAGAGATGCCGGGGGCGTCTTTCTCTAAGCGGCGCAGCGCCTCGGCGTGCTGGAGCCACATGCGCCGGAGCGCCATCTCGGCATCAAGGTCGCCGACGCTCTTAGCGAGTTCCGCCCTCTCGCGCAAATCGGCCGTCGCCTCTTTCATTTTCCGAATTTGGTTGTCCAGGGCGAGTTCCTCATCGGTCCACTCGCGCACTTGACCGGCTACTGGAGCAGGGGCCGCCGATCCCATGGGAACCATGCCAGCAACCGCCCGGTCAGCCAGGAATCCATTCCATCGCGGATCAGCCGCGTCACGCCACTTGCGCACCGCTCGAGTTGTGACGCCGTGCTTCGCAGCGCACGCCTTTACCAGGTCCGCTTGTTCCCTTCCGTGTCGTTTCATGTTTTACGGAACGGAAGATTGTCAAACGGAACAGGCGCGGAACTGGTTCCGTGGTTCCGGTTCCGCATGGTAGGAAGCGCACTCTCTTAAAAACAACGGGCGACTGCCAAACTCCAGAGATGCAGGTTTCAAAAAGATTCCTTCCCCCCCTGGACAACGGAACTGCAACACAGGTGCGGAGGTCTCCGACTTTATGTTTCGACGCCACCCCAACCCATCATCACAAAACCTGAAAGACCTATGCCACCTATGCAACCTTAACATTGGAGGGAATCCAGACGCTGATGGAGAACGAGTTGCAAAACATGAAAAGCGCGGGGGTGCTGCGTAGGTGCATAGGTCGTTTGCGAAGCGTTGAAGGGGGGACGGGGGCGAGAGGGTGTGAGGCGCGGAACATTGCGGACCCCTGCATGACCTCTGCGGAAACAAAAAGGCCCGCCGAGTGGCGGGCCTTATCCTACTCGAGGACGGTGAGCGTGTAGACTCGTTGTCGATTCTTCCCACTCTGGCCCCATCGCACGACGCGGCCGGTCGGCAGGCGGAACTTCTTGCCACCATACTGCTCGGCGAGGAGACGGCCGAACTTGGAGTTCGCCCGAGCGGTAAGGACGAAGCGGCGGGGGCCGTCCTTGCCTTCCCGCTCTTCCTTGCCTTCCAGCATCCATGTGAACGCATTGACCTCAATGGCGGCCTCGACGACATCCTGGAAGCTGAATTCGCTGGAGTCGTCGATACCCTTGGCGAGGTGGGAAACGAGGGCTGTCATGTCGGCCAGTTCCGAATTGCCAGACTCTTCGACGGGGAGTGGCTCCATGGGATCGCCAAAGCCCGCATGCTGGACCATGCCGCCAAACAAGGCGCACCACGGTTCGTAGCCTCGGATGATGCGGCTCGGGGTCGGGCGGCCGGCGGCGTCCCAAGATCGGACGATGGACCAGAGACAAGAGAGAAGTTGGGACCTTACCTCGTGCCGCTCCAGCCATTCGTCGTCAAAGGTCTTTGCTATCTTGCGGGCCTGCGGATCGGCCTCGTCTGTGGTCATGCGGCAGTGCAGGAAGCGCCGGGCGACATCGGGCGTGACCTCGAGGTTGTTACCGGTTAGGAAGACGGTGGCGAGCTTAGGGACCGCGAACTTTTGCTGAGTATTCATCTTTCGCCCCGTCCAGGTCGCGGCTGTGAGAAATGCGTTTAGGGTCGGGGATTTGAGGAAGCCATTGCAGTCGTCGAACAAGATGTAAGGACTGCCTGCAAGGGATTCAGTATCGAGTATTTTGCGCCAGTCCTCTTGGTTTTCCGGCAAGGGCTGAATGTCGCATGTGCCGAGGCTCGTGATAATGGCAAGCTGGGCGAGCAAGGTTTTGCCACTGCCGACGCTGTTGGATGAAAACATGAAGTTCATGCGGCGTGCTTGGGCACGCAGGACCGGGGCGGCAAACATGGAAAGCATTCCCGCGATTACAATGGCCTCGTTGCGGGATTGGCCGTCGGCTTTGCGGTCTCCGAAGGGGAACTCTTTCAGCAGTTCGCGCAAAATGTGGCGGGCCTCGTCGATGGGCATGTCGGGGGAGAACTCGATGCCAGAGTTTTGGGTCAAGGTCTGGGATTCGGTATCGTAGCCGTAGGGGAGAAGTTCGATGCGGCCGTCCTTGCGGCGCACGGGCTGGCGCACGGTGGCCACGCGGAGGAGTTCGCGCTGGCGAGAGAGGAACTGGTCCGACTCCAGGATGGTGGCTGCGGCATCGACAGTGATGGTCTGAGGCTTTTTCTCGAAGACATTCGGCTTTGGCATCTCCCACTTGAAAGTCACGAGGTGGTCTTCGCAGTAGGTGCGGAACCGCCTCGGCGTCATTTCGACCAAACGTCCTTCGGGGGAAATGGTCATGGCGCTGCGTTGACGGACGAAAACGCCGTTTTGGCTGAGGATGCCGCCGATCTCCCGCGCCATGGTCGAAATGACAGGCACGATCTGCACCATGGGCATCTCGGGGATTTCTGCGGCCGGGGCCGCTGGTGCATCATCGGGGTGCGGGACAATCCCATATTCTGCCAGCTTCGCGCTGACCTGATCTCCAATCTCACTCATATTTTTTTCCTGTTGTTAGGGGGGTGTTAAAAATCGTTCCTCGAGCTCGTCACCGACGTCCCGGAGTCGGACGTCAAAGCGCTCGTAATACCGACAAGCCTGAACAGCTCTGTGAATTTGGCTCGCCGGATAGCCCGTCGAAATGAGTCGAGAGGCCTCCGCGAGCCAGTGTTGCAAAACATCACGCCGGGGCAGAATCTCCGAAATGGGCAAACTCGGTGCGCTGGGCGAAAAATAGAGCAGCTTTTGTTGTTTCGAGCCTCGCATACAGCTCGGCAAGCGCGTCAACCGGACTGCTGACAACGCGCCAGGATCCGCCCCGACAGTGACCAGTCCCAAGATACGTTTTTTTTGCTCGTCCCAGGCTTTCTTGGTCGGCGCGTCCACTCGGACCAGCGCGTGGACGGAGCGCCCCCCCGAGGTCGTGATAGCGGCAATGCGCGGCACCGCCTTTGAAAGCGCGGCCAGCCAGAGTCTCAACGGGGCCTCGTCGCTTTCGAGGACCATCCACCGCCAGGCGAGCACAGATTCCTCCGACCGCCGGGACATTTTGCCCAGGCGAGGGTTTGGGCGGAGCTTGCCATCGACCGGCTGCGCGAGAAACCAGATGCCATCCGGTCCCGAAGTCGGGATGGCCTCCACTGGCCAAAGCGCTTGGCCCTGAGATTTGTATTCCGAAAAGACAATAACCCGCTCACCAGCCTCCGCAGCATAGAGTTTGGACAAGAAATGAGTCGCATCGATGCCCGCTGGATCGATTTCAGAGCGGTTCGCCAGCCAGGGCAAATCCACCACCTGCTCGCCCGCCAGACGTCGAAGCATCTCGGGGTCAAAGGCCAGCTTAGGGCGGGGCTTCGAGGCAGGCAGAGGAGCCCTAATTGGCTCAAAAGCAGTGCCCTCGCCCAGCAGATACCCATCTTGGCCAGGCCCATTCGCCGCCGAGCGGATCTTGTGCTGCAGTTCGTGAGTGGACCACTTCTCGGAATTGCTCTGATTCCACTCGTCCAAGAGGGCCAGCGCTTCCGTTGGAGGCAGCAAAAAGCCCCTGACCAGGGCGCGAGCCGCTAAAAGCGTGTGGGTATGGCCGCCCGCGCCCGAAATGGCAGGCCCCATTTTCGCCAGGTAGCGGCGAGCCCGCTCGTTCACAGACGCTTTTTCCTTGTTCACTTGGCAGCCCTCCCGCAGGTTGCTGCCTGTTGCACACCGGCAACCGCTAAGAAATTTGTGGGAGCCGTGTGGGAGCGCTCCAGAAATGCTTCATAATCAACGCAAAGTAATGCCTCGTGGTGTAACGGTAGCACTGCAGATTCTGGATCTGTTTGTCATGGTTCGAATCCATGCGAGGCAGCCAGGCAGTGGAAGAATTCCTCCAAACTTTGAATTCCTGCATTTAGAAAATGCATTCGCGCAAAATGGATGCGGATGACGAGGCAAAAGGGGCGCTGTTTATGGAAATTGAGGGGGTGGCATTGGTGTCTCGACACCCGAACCCAATGTGCGGAGTTGAATCGGGTGGTTCGTGATCGCCACGGAGTGGGATTGCCCGACTGAACTGAAGGTCAGGCCTCCTTCGGTTGGGATTTTTTGAGTTGCAAGGTTTGTTTCAGAAGAGGGAGGTGGGCGATGTCCTTGGGGCGTTGGATGTGGACTTTGCTGGCAATGATGCGCTCGATGGGGAGGACTTTCACGAGGCGCCCGAGCAAGTGGAGTTCGTTGGCGGTGGTGTATTCCTGATCGAACGTGCCAAGCCCATCCACACGGTAGAGAAAATTCACGAGGGTGTCATCGGAGAGGGCGATGACTGTTCTCGCGAGAATGTCCGCACCTTGGTTTTTGGCGATTTCCAACACCTGGACATACTGGCGCTCCGGCAGGTCGATCCAAATGTCGGTATCCAATGTGCTGGCAGGGACCCCTTGCAGGATCGCGGCGGTCATTCCTGCGAATTGAAAGCGAATTCCTCTCTGGCCGAGCGCATCGAGAAACCGAGCGAGCGCAGGTGGGCAAGGTTCATTTGCCAGCGTTCGTCGGGGGTGGCTGACAGGCTTCTTGCGAACAGGATTCTCTCGTGTTCGTCGAGGTCCGGGACTTTTTGGAGTTTCTCCAGAGCCAGTCGCAGTTTTTTTTTCATTGGCTTGGGAAGTATGGATCTCATGGGAACCAAGTCAATCTGGAGGCGGCACGCAGGGCGGAATTTCAGCTATGGCATCAAAGACTGCGAACGGATTTCACCCCAAAATCGGATTCTTTACACCGCATGAAATGGATTGGCAGATTGTTTTAAGGACCAGCTGGATATCCCGCAAAGAGCAGCGGAGTTGGACTTTTGGAAGTCTCGCTTCAGCCAAAAATCAAAGGAGCATTTTCAAGACTGGGAGAGGTCAATGAGGCGAGGGTCGGAATCGAACCGACGCATACAGCTTTTGCAGAGCCGCGCCTTACCACTTGGCTACCCCGCCGACAACAAGGACCATTATGGAACTCTGGGCCGGAATCAAGGATAGAAAACCAATCGGGAGCGATCTGTTCTCAAAGCCCGATCCTTGGTATCGATATTTTAGGCTCCGCTTTTTTCTCGATTTTGCCCGCAGGCTTGGATTGGCTATGGGCCCTTTTGTGAACCCCGTTGTTGCGATTCTTTCCTACCACAAAGTCGGTGCCCCGCCGCCGGAGGGATGGACCACTTGGAACTACACCCCCATAGCGGAATTCGAGTCCCAGATCGATTGGTTTGTCAACAAGGGGTGGACGTTTTTGAGCGCCTCCGCATTTGTCGAGGGGTTGCAAAACACGCCCTTGCTGCCCCGGCGGGGAGTCATGGTCACATTTGACGATGCCTACGCATCGCTGGAGTCATCGGCTCTTCCAGCGCTGGCTGCACGGGATGTTCCCGGCGTCGTCTTCGTGCCCACCGGTTTGGCGGGACAGCGAAACACTTTTGACGAAGGAATTGAGCCAGCCGAGGCAATCGCCGATTGGGAGCAACTTCGCAACTGGCAGGCGGCCGGGTGCTCGATTCAATCCCACGGCGCCTCGCACCGGAGTTTCGAGGACCTGGAAAACGACACCTTGCGCCAGGAATTGATTCATTCGCGGGAAGCGATCGAACAGCACCTGGGACGCCCGGCGTGTCTGCTGGCTTATCCTTACGGCCATCCCGGCAACGTCGCTCAACGGACGGCCGCGTGGGCCGAGGAGGCGGGATATGCGGCCGCTTTTGCCTATGGCGGGGGAGCGGTGGATTTCGGCACGTCCCTCGAGCGTTACCACCTGCCGCGACTGGCCATGGGACCGAGCGTCGATCCCGGGGACTTGTTGAAAGGTTTGTGAAGCGCCCCGTCGCGCTTGCGTGCGGCACAGGCTTTGCTTGAATAGGACAAGCGCCATGGCTCAAAAACCCGCCACCATCACCCCCGGGCAGAAATACAAGTTTGTGGTCAAGTCGGCCGAGGAGGCCGCGGCCGTCATCCGCGAAAAACTCGGCGAGACGGCGCAGGTCATCTCCGTGCGCCAGGTCGAAGGCGAAGGTCTGGCCCGCTTCCTGAAATCGCCCAAGCTGGAAATCATCGCCCAAATCCCGCCGGAGCAACCGCCCGGGCCACCCGCTGAACCCGCCCCCCAGGCGCCCGCCGCACAGGATGCGGATGATGAGGCTGTCGAACCAGGCGCGCGCCGCCGGCCGTCCCGCTCCCGCAAGAACCGCGGGGCGGGCGAACCCAGACGCGACGAGGCCGATTTCGTGCCCGAGGCACTCGTGCGGGCGATGTTCAACAATCTGCCGACCGGCCGCCTGTGGACGATTTTGTCGAAAGCGGGAATTCCAAGCGAGTTCTTGGCACAGTTCGGCGAGAGGCCGGAGTCGCGCCATCTGGCCGAGCAGCCGCTTCAAACCGCGATTTCCCGCTTTGCGATGCTCATGCGCGACCGGGCGCCCAGCCGCAGCCTGCCCCTCGGCAACCGCATTGCATTTTTCGGATCGCCCGGTTGCGGGTCCACGACCGCCTTGTGCAAGCAGCTTTCAGGCGATGTGTTTTTGCGCGGCCGGAAGGCGTGCGTCATGAAGCTCGAATCCGACGAACCGAACTCCAGCGAGGGTCTTGCCATGTTTTGCGAGGCTCTCGGAGTGCCCCTCCTGCGCACGCGGGCCGAGTTGCGCAAGGTCGATGATGAAACCAGCGTTTATTTTGACATTCCCGGCCTGGTCCTCAGTGGCCGGAATGTGCGGCATCTCCAAAAAACATTCGACGATCTGGATATCGCCTCGCGTGTGCTGGTGGTGAATGCCGCTTACGAGCGGCAGTTGATTCAGGAGGCTTACACGCGCGCAACGTCTTTGGGAGCGACCCATGTGGTGTTCACCCATGTGGATGAAATCCCGCGATGCGGAAAATTGTGGGAGTTTGTTCTGGACGACGGATTGGTGCCGCTCTTCGCCAGCACCGGTCAGAATGTGGCTGCGGATTTCGACCGCCACATCATCGACCTGCTGGTGCGCCGCACACTTTCCGCCGGGGACGAGTAGCCGGCTCCGCTCCGCGTTTGCAGAATCCGCGCCCTTGGGGGTAGAGTGCGCGCCCGATCGATGAGCACGCAGCGCAAGCACTATCCCTTCACCGAGTTTGAACCCCGCTGGCAGGCCCGCTGGCTCGCCACAGGAGCCTTCCGCGCCCCGAACCCCGGCGATCCCGGTTTCGACCCGGCCCGCCCGAAATACTACGTGCTCGACATGTTTCCCTATCCAAGCGGCGACGGACTGCACGTCGGGCATGTCGAAGGCTACACGGCCACCGACATTCTGGCGCGCTTCCACCGCATGAAGGGCTTTCAAGTGCTGCACCCCATGGGATGGGATGCGTTCGGACTCCCCGCCGAGCAATTTGCCATCAAAACCGGACAGCATCCGCGCGTCACGACCCAACGGAACATCGACCGGTTCCGCGCGCAACTTCAAGCGGTGGGCTTCAGCTACGACTGGAGCCGCGAGGTGAGCACAACCGACCAGGGGTATTTCCGCTGGACCCAGTGGATCTTCCTCCAGCTTTACAATGCGTGGTTCAATCCCGTGTCGGGAAAAGCGGAGCCGATCACGACCTACGGCGGCGGGGATCCCGATGCCGTGCGGTTGGCCTATGTGGCGGAAATGCCGGTGAACTGGTGTCCACAACTGGGAACCGTGCTGGCGAACGAGGAGGTCGTGGATGGCAAGAGCGAGGTGGGCGGCTACCCGGTCGAACGCCGTCCCCTGCGCCAGTGGATGCTCCGGATCACGGCGTTCGCCGAGCGGCTTTTGGAGGGTCTTGACGGCCTTGATTGGCCGGAGGGCATCAAGCTCCTTCAGCGAAACTGGATCGGTCGCAGCGAAGGCGCGGCGGTGCGCTTCCGGGAGGAATCAACAGGCGCTTCCATCGAGGTCTTCACCACCCGCCCGGACACCCTGTTCGGGGCCACCTACCTGATTCTCGCACCCGAGCATCCCCTGGTGGCATCGATTGCCAGCGCGGACCGGCGGGCGGATGTCGAGGCCTACCAAGCCGCCATTGCGTCGAAAAGCGATCTCGACCGCACCGAGCTCAGCAAGGAGAAAACCGGCGTTTTCACCGGAGCCTTCGCGGTGAATCCGGTCAATGGCGAGCGCCTACCGGTGTGGATCGCGGATTATGTGCTTATGGGATACGGCACGGGCGCCATCATGGCGGTGCCGGCGCATGACGAGCGCGATTTCGAGTTTGCACGCGCCTTCAACCTGCCCGTGCGCGAGGTGGTGCGCCAAGCCGACGAGGCGGCCCAACCGGGACCGGAGAGTCCGGAGGGAGGATGCTTTGCCGGAGAGGGAGTGGCGGTGAACTCCGGTTTTCTGGATGGATTGCCCACGCTCGAGGCCAAGCGGCGGATCACGGCCTGGCTTGAGGAAAAGGGCCTCGGGCGCGGCACGGTGAATTACAAACTGCGCGACTGGCTGTTCTCCCGGCAGCGGTATTGGGGCGAACCATTCCCGGTGGTGTGGGAAAACGGCCGCCACCGCCCGCTTGCGGCCGACGAACTCCCGCTCGTGCAGCCCGACATGGAGGATTTCAAACCCACCGGCACGCCCGAGCCGCCGCTTTCCAAGGCTCGCGACTGGGTGCGGTATTCGGCACAGGCCGAGCGGGAAACCAACACCATGCCGCAGTGGGCGGGCTCCTGCTGGTATTACCTGCGGTTTTGCGATGCGCGGAACAGCACGCGCTTCGTGGGAGCCGAAGCCGACCGCTATTGGATGGGCCAGACCGGAAAACCGGGGGGCGTCGATCTCTATATCGGCGGCACCGAGCATGCGGTGCTGCACCTGCTGTATGCCCGCTTCTGGCACAAGGTTCTTTTCGACCTCGGCCACCTGACCACGCCGGAACCATTTCAGCGACTGGTGAACCAAGGCATGATTCTCGGCCCCGACGGCCAGAAGATGTCCAAAAGCCGGGGCAATGTGGTGACGCCCGACAGCGTGATCGAGGAATACGGTGCCGATGCCCTGCGGCTCTACGAGATGTTCATGGGACCCTTGGAGCAAACCAAACCTTGGAGCATGAAGGGCGTGGAGGGCGTTTACCGCTTTCTGGCCCGGGTCTGGCGCCTCGGCATGGAGGAGAATCAGGAGGGCGAATGGATTCCCGCAACCGATCTGGCCGATGTGGACCTCACGCCTTCCCAGGCCCGCGTTGTTCACGCCACGATCAAAAAGGTCACCTCCGACTTGGAGGCCTTGGCATTCAACACCGCCATCTCTGCCATGATGGTGTGCACCAACGAGTTTGTCGGCGCATCGCCCAGGCCGAAAGCCGCGCTGCGGACACTGCTCGTGCTTCTCAGCCCCTTCGCGCCGCATCTGGCCGAGGAGCTGTGGAACCGTCTGGGGTTCGAGGGGGCGGCTTCCGCACAACCCTGGCCGGCATACGACGAGTCGTTGCTCGTGGAAAGCGAGGTCGAGGTCGTGGTGCAGGTCAATGGAAAGCTGCGCGACAAATGCCGCGTGGCGAAGGACGCGCCGGCAGCCGATGTCGAGAAGACCGCTCTTGCCCTGCCGAAAATCACCGAGGCATTGCAGGGCCATGAGGTGGTCAAGGTCGTGGTTGTTCCCGGCAAGCTGGTGAATGTGGTCGTCAAGCCCCGCCCGGCGACATGATCTCGCACACGCTGGAGATCGAGGTGCCCACCCGCGGCAAGGGCCTTTACGAAATCACCGGAGATCTCCACCGCGCCGTGCGGGAGTCCAAGGTGGGCGACGGAGTGGCCACCGTTTTTGTGAGGCACACGAGCGCAAGTCTGGTGGTTTTTGAAAACGCCGACCCCTCCGCCGCGCGTGATTTGGAGATGTTTTTCGAACGCCTCGTGCCGGAGGACAGCCCGGGCTTCACACACACACTGGAGGGCCCGGACGACATGACCTCGCACATTCGCATGGCCCTCACTCGCACCAGCGAGTCGATTCCCATCGCCGGCGGACGGTTGGCTCTCGGCACGTGGCAGGGGGTTTTTCTCTTCGAACACCGCTGCGCGCCACACGTGAGGCGCTTGGCAATCAATCTCACCGGGGCTTCGCTCTGAGCCTGCCCCCGGTTCGCCTGGGCACGCCACAGGCGGCCTGGAAATCGTTGTCCCAACCAGCGATCACGACGCAAGGGACTAGGTTCCGCGGCTTGAACAGTCGTTTCGGATTCAGGCGCGGAGGAAAACCCAGCCAGCCAGGCCGCCACCGAGAATGAGAACGGCGGGGTTGATTCGCCGCGCAAAAAGAATCCCGACCACGACAAGCGCCACCACACAGGTGGTGGTGTTGAAATACAGGGATCGCTCGGGATTCCAGCACGCCGTTTTTCCCACCGCGTGCACACCCGCCAGCATGAGGCCGATCGTCACGGGAGCCATGCCTTTTTGAATCGATGCCCGCCAAGGGTTGTCCCGAAAGCTGTCCCAGACATGACTGCAGCCATAAACCAGAAAACTGGAGGGCAGGTAAAATGCCACCAGCGCCACCACAAAGCCAAGGATCCCGCCGGCCTGCCATCCAATCAGCGCGACCATCGACATGTTCGGCCCGGGAGCCATTTGACCCAAGCTGTAAATCGTCGCGAACTGGTCGCCGGTGATCCATCCGTGCAACGCGACAGTCTCATGCTCCATCTGGGGCAGCACCGCGCTGCCACCACCCACTGCCAGAAGGGAAAGCAGGCAAAAAACGTTCAGAATGTGGATGTCGTCTTTCACGGAGTTCTGGGCGGTTGCGGAGGCCGGTTCAGCATGATCGCAAATGGCGCGATCAGGAACAGCACCACCGGCAGCGAGACGTGGTGGAAAGCGACGAGATAAAATGTGGCCAGCACAAAAACGAGATCGCGCAGCGCGGTGAACTGGCGGGCTCCGATTTTCAAGGTGACTTGCAGCAGCAAGCCCACCGAAGCGGCGGCGATTCCCGCCAGCACCGGCGCCACATCGGGATTGTGACGGAATCGCGCATACAAAAGCCCGAGGCCAACCAGAATCGCCACTCCGGGAAGAACCAGACCGCTGGCGGCGGCCACCGCGCCACGCGCTCCCGCAAGATGCCGGCCGGCGATGATGGCGATATTCACCGAATTCAAACCCGGGAGGGTCTGACCGATCTCGAGGGCGGCGAGAAATTCCTCTGGAGTCATCCACTTGCGGTCCGTCACCATCGCATCGCGCAGATAGGCGACGAGCCCCCCGCCGAAGCTGGTAGCGCCGATGCGAGCGAACACCGCGAATATCTCTCCTGCGGACGGGGCGCTACTCGCGGCTGGTGGCATGGGGGGAGGAGCCAAGCTGATAGACGATGGCGGTCTTGGTGGTGCCGAGGGAAACCCAATCTTGTGCGTCCAGCTGAAGGGCTTTGTAAAAATCCTCCGCGCGTTGCAAGCTCGACTTGTGCAGTTCGTCCTCGCTATCGAAATGACACTGGAATGCAAACTCCCCGCAAAACGCCCGCTCGTATTTTCTCAACCGCCACACGGCAATCGTGGTCTTGCCATGGAATCCTCCGCCGAAATTCAGCTCCCCCACATCCACCTGCACCTCTTCGACAGCCGTGTCATTGACAAGGCGCATGGGTGATTCCTTGTCGGCTCCCACCTGGTGGATGGCGGGAAATGCCGCCGCCAAATCGCCGATGGCCACCTCGAGCCCCTCGCGCGGCTTGGCCAAGACACAATTGTGCGAAAAAATCGACCGCACCCCCCCGAGCGTCTCCCGCAGCGGTAGAAGCTCTTCTTTAAATTTGATGCGCGCAACCCCTCCAGGCGTCGCCGGGTGCACATTGACCTCCGCCGCCGTCTTGAACTCGGGGTGCCGGAACTTGAACGTGAGTTCCGGAATGCCGTCCGGCCAGCCGTTTTTATAATGCGTGCGCAACCGCAAAATGAAGTGGTTGCGATACAGCGCAAATTCCTCCGTGTCGTAGAACAAGACCTCGCGCACCTGATTCGCAAAGGGCTCGTCCGCCTCTTTAACCTTGACATCAAACTTGTGGGCCGTGTGGCGAACGATTTTCCAGAAATCCACGAACGCTTGAGGCGACTGGAAATGCTCCGGGCGGAGGATGATTTTGTATTCCCGGTATTGCAGCCGGTCGCCCGGGGTGCTCTCGATCTCGTGCTTCGACATAATCCCGAGATTACGCGCCTCCTTGCATGTCGTGCAAGGGACTTGGCGCGTCCCTCACCACTTTTCAAGCGCGCCGATGCCAGAGTCGCACTTCAACTGGGGGTCAGCAACGAATGGCGCTAAGTTAGTGGGGATTTGGGATGATTTTCGACGCCCACTTTTCGATGCGGGAGGGGTCCCATTTCTTTGCGGGGTTTTGTCATCAAGCGGTAGTTCTTTGGGCGGCGTTTTTTGACGTGGGGTTCACTTCTTCCTGGGCGAAGTGGAGTGAGATCCCGCGCGATGGTCAGCAGCATGTCATCTAACATGGCGTCGATTGTTTTTGGTTTCTTCTCCACGCCGCTCATTGCGTGGGCGAATTGGCGCAGGGTATCAAGGCAACCTTTGAAGGAAACGCGCTGCAGATTTACATCGTGAGTGAGTGCGGACTTCTGCATCACGCTTCGGACGAGGTTGTAGGCAATAAAGTGCATCCGCAGTTCGCGTTCGATCATGTGAGGGGAGCGGCATCTCAGGACATCCATCTTGAGATGAGCTTTAATCTCGCGGAAGTGGAGTTCGATGCCCCAGCGCCGCCCGTAAAGAGCGGCAAGATCCTCGGCGGGGATGGCTGCATCGGTGAGGGTTGTCACGAGTGTCACGCTTTGGGTTCGAAACCCCTTGTGAGCAACGCTGTAGCGGACAACGCGGACATCGAGGCTCTCGGGCAACGCGGCGAACTCTTCCTCTGTCATTTTTGGAGTGCGCTGAGCGGGGCGTTTCCAATTCACAAGCACATCAAAATGAGCTGCCTTTGGGAGGTGCTCACCAATCGCCTTACGGATCTTTTTTTCTGGCAAACGCATCAGAGAGTCCACTCCCTGGGCCTTCAATGACGCAAAGGAACCGAAGGAGCAAAATCCTCGGTTGGCCACGACGAGAGCGCCTTTTTCCAGATGGGGCCAGAGAGATTGAAAAAGTTTGCTTTCGTGGATATGACGATCTTCGTAAGCGGCCTTGATAAGGGCACCTGTAACCAGACAGAAAATCCCAACCATGTTCATCGATGGGAACCCGCACCCGGGAGTCTGCAATTTGCTTTGAGGCCATTTCGCTTGGTTGAGTGCCGTATCGGGCATTGAAATGCCGGTTCCATCAACGAGTCTGACTTGCCGCCCATGCCAGAGATTCCCCTCTGGGATATGCTTTTGCATTCGATCAACGAGATGTGTGTTGATTTGATCCAACATGTCGAGAGGGAGTTTGTTGCGGGCCTGGCAATAGGCGCTGGTGGCTTGGCTGATCGAAGGGCTTTTTCCGCTTGCCGATTTGCGAGTCAGGAAGGCCGAGAGGGAGCGAACCGCCTCGCGACAGGAGCCATCGGGCGTTTGAATTTGATGGAGAAAAGTCCAGAAAATGACATCCAAGGAAAAAATGCGACGGCGAGCCTTGATTCTAACTGCATTCTGAGAAAGCAGTTTATTTGGAATGTAGGAGCCAAAAACCTTGCGGAGATGGGAAAAAGAACTAGCTTGCGAGAACTTGTCAAAAGCCGCTGCTGCCTCTGAAGCTGGAGGTCTTCCAAAGAGAAGAGGACCGAAACATTTGAAGAAAGGAGTTGTATTGCTCACACAAAGGAACGTATAGTTACGATCATGCAAAGTAAACATAATTGTATTATGAATCAACATTTTCTGAAAGAAAAAGACGGACAAAAGCTACAAGGCCGCTTCCTCGAACTGCGAAAAGAACTATCCAATCTGGAATGGATAACCCATGGCAGTGTAACACCCAATCACCCAGGCAACTGGAGGTGGACAACAAAGGTCAAAGCGAAAACCGTCACTTTGTCACTCTCTGCGGAGCAAGCCGACCTCTTCAAAGAGGCTATCGCCGCCAACAGGAA
>CAMCXK010000021.1 GCA_945883435.1 Chthoniobacter flavus
AGGGCTCACTTGGGAGGTCCTTCTCTCCGGCGATCCCAAGGCCGTGTGGGCCACGTGCGTGAACGGGTTCTCATTGGCCCGCGTGCTCATCTGGATCCCGATGCTGATCTCGTTCGTGATTTTTCTGATCGCGATGTTCGCGGAAACCAACCGCGCGCCGTTCGACCTGCCCGAGGCCGAGCAGGAACTGGTGGGCGGCTACCACACCGAATATTCCGGCATGGGATTCGCCTTGTTCTTCCTGGGGGAATACGCCGCGATGATCGCCGGATCGGGTGTGATCGTGACGCTCTTTCTGGGCGGTTGGAGCCTGCCGCTGCTGCCGGACGGATCGATGCCCGGTATCTGGGGTGTGGTTTTCGGACTTGCCAATATCGGCGTGTTCTTTGCCAAAATCATCGCGTTGCTGGTTCTTTTCATCTGGGTCCGCTGGACGGTGCCGCGCTTCCGCTATGACCAGTTGATGAAGCTCGGTTGGTATTTCTTTTTCGAATTGGCGCTGGTGAACATTTTCATCACCGCCTTTGTGCTGGCTTATATCAAGTAGCCCGGACCCATGATCGTGCTCCGACCCGAAGACAAGGCCTACCCGGCCGCGCTGGCGAAGCTCACCCGCCACTATGCCGCGGACCCGGCGGTGCGACGGACGGTGGAGGATATCATCGCCGGTGTGGCCCGCGGTGGCGACCAAGCCCTGCGAAAATACACCAAAAAATTCGGCGGACCCGATCTGGCCCCGGCGCAAATTCCCGTCACACCCCAGGAAATTGCCGAAGCACTCGCGGGCTTGGAGCCTTCCGTGGCGAAGGCGATCGAGGCGGCCCGATCGAATGTGCGCGCGTTCGCCAAGCGGAGCCTGCGCAAGAGCTGGTTCATGAAAAACCGCCAGGGCACCGTGACCGGCGAGCGCTTCGATCCTTTCCAGCGGGTTGGAATTTACATACCCGGCGGCACCGCGCCGCTCGTTTCAACGGCTGTCATGACCTGCTCATTGGCGGAGGCTGCGGGTGTTCCGGAGATCGTTGCGGTCACACCCGCTTCCAAGGAGGGCCGCATCCACCCGGCGTTGCTTGCCGCCCTGGCCCGCTGCGGGGCCACCGAAATCTACCGGGTCGGCGGAGCCCAAGCCGTGGCCGCGCTGGCGTTCGGAACGCCCACGATCCTGCCCGTGCAAAAAATCTTCGGTCCGGGAAACGCCTATGTGGTCGAAGCCAAGCGCCAGGTGTTCGGCCGAGTGGCGATCGATCTTCTTCCAGGCCCCAGCGAAGTGCTGGTGATTGCCGACGAAACCGCAAACCCGAAGTGGGTCGCCGCCGATCTGCTGGCACAGGCCGAACACGGGCACGGCAGCGAAGCGGTTTTGCTCACGACCTCGGCGAGGGTTCTCAACGCCGTGGCGAAGGAGGTGCCCCGCCAAACAAAACTCTCCCGCCGCCCGTCGGAGATGGCCAAAGCCCTCGAAAAAACGCGTCTTCTGCTGGTTGAAAACATGGAAACGGCCATCCGTCTCGCGAATGAATACGCTTCGGAACACGTTTCCATCGCCGCCAAGGATCCCGGTGCCATTGCCCTGCAACTCCGCACCTCGGGAGCGGTTTTTCTCGGCGGACTCTCGCCTGTCGTCGGCGGGGATTTTCTGGCCGGGCCCAGCCACGAACTCCCGACGGGTGGGGCCGGACGCTCGTTTGCGGGGCTCACAGCCGACCAGTTTCAACGCCGCACCAGCGTGGTGCTTTACGACGAGAAATCGCTCGCGGCCTCGCTGCCGCATCTGGAGACGTTCAGCCGCATCGAGGGCCTTGACGCCCATGGCCGCTCGGCCTCCATCCGGCTCGAGCGGTGATCTGGAAAATCCGCTCCCGCCTCCACGACCTCGCCAGCCGGGGCTGGATCATGGGGATCTTGAACGTCACTCCCGATTCGTTTTCCGACGGCGGGGCGTTTTTGGATCCTTCCCTGGCACTGGCCCACGCCCGGCACATGATTGCGGAGGGGGCCGACCTGATCGACGTGGGTGGCGAATCGACGCGCCCCGGCGCCGAACCCGTTCCGGCGGACGAACAAATCCGCCGCGTGATTCCCGTGATCCAGGCCCTCCGGGCCGGTTCGGAGGTGCTTGTTTCGATCGACACAGCGGATGCCAAGGTCGCCGAAGCCGCTTTGCATGCGGGAGCGGATATCATCAACGATGTCACTGGGCTGCGGGGGGATCCCCGCATGGCGCCATTGGCAGCGGAAAGCGGGGCGGGCGTCGTGCTCATGCACATGCAGGGAACCCCCCGCACCATGCAACGATCTCCGGCCTACAACGATGTGGTGGCCGAGGTCGGGGATTTTTTTCGACAGAGCCTGGATCACGCCCTAGCGTCCGGCATCGATCCGATGTGTGTGGCTCTCGATCCAGGAATCGGCTTCGGCAAATCCGCCGGGCACAACCGCCTGTTGCTCGCAAACACGGCGACTCTGGCCGCCATTGGCCGTCCACTGGTGATCGGCGTCTCGCGCAAGTCGTTTTTATCCACGATCACGGGCTCCGCGGATCCTGCCGGCCGTTTCTGGCCCGGGGTCGCCTTGACCGCGCTGTGCCGCCGGTTCGGGGCGCACATTTTCAGGGTGCATGATGTCAAACCCCACCGGGAGGCGCTTCGGATGACCGAGGCGATCGGGCGCGGTGTTTGAGGTGCTGGCGAATTTCCTGCAGGTCCATTGGACCTCCGGAGTGGAGATCGCGATCCTCGCCGTGGTCATCTACCATATCTACATCAACCTCCGGGGGACCTTGGGAGCACGGATTCTGGTGGGACTGGCGGTGGTGGTGCTCACACTCACGCTGCTTTCGCAAATTTTCAATTTGGAGGTGATTGGCTGGCTCTTGAAGAGCTTGTCGGTGTTTCTGGCCATCGCGCTGGTGGTGATTTTTCAACCCGAGCTGCGCCGGGCCTTGACCGAGTTGGGCAGCCACCGCCTTTTCACCTCGGCCCTCCAGGAACGCCAAGTGATCGAGGAGATCACCGATGCGGTGTTCGAGATTTCCAGCAAGGGATTCGGCGCGTTGATCGCGATCGAGCGCGAACTCAGCCTCAAAGCGGTGGTGGAAACCGGCGTCGCCCTCGATGCGAAGTTTTCAAAGGAACTGGCCTTGACCGTTTTTCACCCCAAGACCGTTCTGCACGACGGCGGCATGGTTTTGAGTGGCGACCGCATCGTGGCCGCCGCCTGTATTTTCCCGCTCACACAGCGCGAGGACCTCGACCGCAATCTTGGCCTGCGACATCGCGCCGGGCTGGGACTCGGAGAGGACTCGGATGCCTTGAGTATCGTTGTTTCGGAGGAAACCGGACAGGTTTCGATTTGTCACGAGGGCCGGATCGAGCGCAATTTAACCGTCGAAAAATTCCGGCGCCGCCTTGCGGAGCTTCTCACGCAGGACATTCATGAAAGCGATCCTTCTCAACAACTGGAAAATCAAACTCGCGAGCCTTCTCCTGGCCATCGCCCTCTGGTATCTCATCAAACAGAACGTCGCCCCCCAGCCGGGCCGGTTTGAATTTCTCCGGTCCCCCGCTTCTGACGTCACATTGATTCAAAAAAAACCATGAGTTCCGGGAAAAAATTGTTCGGCACCGACGGGGTGCGCGGCGTCGCCAATATCGAGCCGGTGACAGCCGAAACCGCCTTGAAACTGGGCCGGGCCGCCGCCCATGTTTTTGCGCAGCGGCGGGATCCGTCGCGTTCGGGCCGCCTGCGCATCGTCATCGGCAAGGACACCCGCCTGTCCGGCTACATGCTGGAAAGCGCCATGGTCGCAGGCCTCACCTCCCTTGGCGCCGATGCCCTCCTGATCGGACCCCTGCCGACACCGGGGGTGGCCTACATCACCCGCTCCCTCCGCGCCGACGCGGGAATCGTCCTCTCCGCTTCCCACAATCCCTACGAAGACAACGGCATCAAATTCTTCCGCCACGACGGCTACAAACTGGATGACGAAATCGAGGCCCGGATCGAGCACCTTGTTTTCAGTGGTGAAATCGAAAACATCCGGCCCACCGCCACGAAAATCGGGAAGGCCTACCGCATCGATGACGCCCTCGGCCGCTATGTCGAGTTCGCCAAGCAAAGCTTCCCGCGCGGATTGACTCTGGAATCGCTCCGCATCGCCCTCGATTGCGCAAACGGCGCCTCTTACAAAACCAGCCCGTGCATCCTGCGCGAACTCGGAGCCGATCTCGTCGTGAACCACAACCATCCCAACGGCACCAACATCAACGCCGATTGTGGCAGCACCCACCCGGGACACATTCAAAAACTCGTGCGCGAGTGCAAGGCCCAGATCGGCATCACGCACGATGGCGATGCGGACCGGGTTCTTCTGTGTGACGAGAACGGCGACCTCGTGGACGGCGACGAAATCATGGCGATCGCCGCCATCGACCATCTGCAGCGCGGCTGCCTGGAGGGAAACACCCTGGTCGCCACTGTCATGAGCAACTTCGGGCTCGACGAAACACTCGAATCCCGGGGCGGCAAGGTCCTTCGCACCAAGGTTGGCGACCGCCACGTCATCGAGGCCATGCTTCGCCACGGGCACAATGTCGGTGGCGAGCAGAGCGGACACATGATCTTCCGCGACTATGCCACGACCGGCGACGGGATCGTCAGCGCCCTCCAAATCCTCCGCGTGATGACCGAAACCGGCCAACCGCTCAGCGAACTCAAAAAAGTCCTGAAAAAATACCCCCAGGCCCAGCGCAACCTCCGCGTGAAGGAAAAGCCCCCGCTGGAATCCATGGCCGGGGTCCAATCCCTCCTCGCCGCCGCCGAGTCGGAATTGAACGGCAAAGGCCGCGTCCTGCTCCGCTACTCGGGCACCGAGCCCAAAATCCGCCTTCTCCTGGAGGGCCGCGACCAGGCATCCATCGATCGCCACGCCGACCGCATCGCCGCCGAGCTCCAATCCACCATCGGCGAGGGCTAAAACGGGGGGGCGGGTCGACCGCCTTTTCAGACTCCGCTGCGATACTCCGGGGTGCCTTGAACTATGGTCGCCGCGCGTGGCCCTTGGGTTTCCAGAGAATCCAGAGACCCGCGGCGACAACGGCACCCGATGCGGCCAGAAGACCAAACCTCTCGGGGGCTGCTGGAAACGGCACAAATGTTCCATAAAGGGCCAAAGACGGCGCAAGGGTTGCCGCCGGGAAGAGGATCCAACGCCATGCGGGCTGTTCGGATTTGGATTGCCACATGATCCGCACCGCTCCAAGGGCGAGTCCACTGTAGACAACCACCAGAAGCACCGCTTGGGCGGTGGCGGTCACAAAAAGCGATTCGTAGCGCTGGCCCGGCGGGATGAGAAAACCGGCGGCGAGGGCGAGCAATCCACAGGCGAGCACCACATCGGAGGCGGCCCGGGGAGTTCCCTGACGATTGGTGGAGGCCCAGCGGGCGGGCAGGAATCCCGAGCGGGCCAACGCGAAAATCCCGCGCGCGGCAGCCACGCTGAAGCCGATGCAAGTGGCGGTGAAATCGACCAGAACGGCCAACCGGATCCAGAAGCCGGCCCAGGAACCGAGGAGTTGATCGGCCATTCGCGCATAGCCGTCCATCGCGCTTCCCCAGTCCTTGGCGACATTGGCAGGGCCATAAAAAATGGTGCCCGCATACGAACAAAGAACAAGGAGCAGGGCCACGCCAGCCACCGTTCCGACAAGCGCGAGGGGAATGTAACGCCGGGGATTCCGGGTTTCCTCGGCGAGACTGCCGGCCGTTTCAAAGCCGCCGAAAAGCAAGATGCAAAACAGCAAGGCCCCGAACAGATCTCCTCCGTGCGGGTTGTTCCAGGAAAAGACCTGCCAGGTGTTGCCGGAACCCGCCTGAAGGATTGCCGCAACCGCTGTGAGGACAAACGGAATCACCGACAAGGCGATGATACCGAGTTGCACCTTGGTCGCAGCCCGCGCCCCGCAGCGGTTCAACACCCACGCCACAGCAATGACCGCACCCGTTCCAGCCCACCACGGAACGGCTTGCCCGAGGTAAAGGTGGAAGAACCGCGAGCCCAGCTCGCCGACCGCGATTGTGAATCCAGCGGCCCCCGAAAAGAGCAGCGACAAGACGTATAAGCCGAGCACCGCGACACCGGCCCGTGCTCCCCAAGCGCGCCCGATGTAGTCCCCGATGGCGCCGGCTCCACCGGTTTCGGAGGCGTAAAATGCCACCACCATCGCAAAGACAACCATCCCCGCCGCAGCCAGTAGAACCGCCAAAGGAGCCGTGGCTCCAGCCACAGACGCCACAATACCGAGGAAAAGGGCCACGTCGATCAACGGACCAATCGAGAAACATTGGCCGACCAGCTGCCAGAGCCCCACCTGCGGTGCGGCCGGGGGATGTCCCGGCTCCTTAATGCGTATGCTCACAAGAGCAGACGTATTCAGGCTTTTTGCACCCGCCACACATGGAAAGATCGAGCTGGAACTTCGCCAAAGCCGGTTTTTCCCCGGGGAGGGATTGGATTTGGAGAATCACGGGAAATACCCTTCCATCCGGAAGGGGATTTTCAGACACGAGACTCTCGCCCTCCGGTTGAAAGGTCAGCCGGACCGGAGCGCGGCGGTCCCCGGTTGTCACCGTGGCAGTCCGATCACCCGGAGATACCACGGCTCCGTCCACAAACGTTAGTCGCACCCGCCGGTCGGGGAGAACGAGAAACTCCACCGCTGGCTTCATGGTGGTGAGAAGGCGGCCGCCATTGGGGCCGGTTGGAGTGGCACCATGTCCCGGCCCCGCAAGCGCGGGAGCAAGTGTCAGGGCAAGGGTGGTGAGGAGGTGCGGGATTTTCATGGGATGTTTTGTGGATGCTGGTTCAGTGGGTTGCAGCGGCTCTGCGCTCCAGCGCGCGCCGGGCCGCCGATTTGGCGAAATGAAAAAACACCAGTGGGGTGACCAGAAAGTCGAGAAGAGTCGAGGATACCAGTCCACCGACAATCACCACCGCCACGGGATGCAGGATTTCCTTACCGGGCTGACCGGCGGCAAGAACGAAGGGAATCAGAGCGATCCCCGCCACCAGCGCCGTCATGAGAACCGGCACCATGCGCTCCAAGGTTCCCCGCTCGACCATGGCGCGGTTGAACTCCTCACCTTCATGTCGCATGAGGTGAAGATAGTGCGAAAGCATCATAATGCCGTTTCGCGCGGCGATACCGCCCACGGCAATCAAACCGACCAGCGTGGCAATGCTGATATTGTCCACCAGCAGCCAAGTGAGCACCAATCCCCCGGCAAGGGCGAGCGGGATATTGAGAAGCACCTGAAGCGCCAGCCACACGCTTTGAAAATAATTGGAGAGCAGCACAAGGATGACTCCGAATGCCAAAAGACTCAAAAGGCCAATGCGCATGGACGCGTCGCGGCGGGCCTGGAACTCGCCCTCGTAGGTCACGAAATAGCCCTCGGGAAGCACCACTTCGCGGGCCACTTCGCTGCGCAAACGCTCCACCAACGCGCCGGCATCCCTCACGGTGGGCTTGATCGCGATGGTGAATCGCCGCTGGGCATTCTCCCGGCTGATGACATTCGGTCCCTTCGCCTCGCGCAGCTCGACCACCGACTTGAGGGGCACGATGCGTCCGGATGGCGTTTGCAGGGGCAGCATCGCAATTTGCCGGGGCGAGTCGCGCAAAGCCTCCGGCAGCCTGACCACCAAGGAAACGGCGCGCTGGCCGTCGCGGAGTTCTGCCACCTCGGTCCCGCCCAGCAGCGTGGAAAGTCGGGCATTCAACTCTCCGGGCGACAGCCCGTAAGCGGCGGCCCGGCGGCGATCGGCTTCGATCCGGAGCTGGGGGATCGCAGCCTGCTGGTCGAGCTTGGCATCCTCCAAGCCGGGAATGGAACGGGCGATTGTTTGAATGCGGGTGCCGATACGGCGAAGTTCCTCCAAGTCCGGACCGAAGACTTTCACGGCCACAGGCGCGGCGACACCGCTGAGCATATGTCCGATCCGGTCACCCAGCGGCCCGCCCACCACGGAAAAGACACCCGGCACAGATCTCACCCGGACCCGCAGGTCCTCGAGGATTTCGGCTCTGGATCTCTTCGAACCCGGGGCGTTGCGGAAATCCACATCGAACTCGGCGGTGGAGACGGGCACCACATGGTCGCCCCGCTCGGCACGCCCCAGTCGGCGGCCCACCAGACGCACCTCGGGCACGGCCAGAATTTGCTCTTCCAAGGCGTCGGCCAAGCGGTTCATTTCCGCAAGGGAGGTTCCGGGAGCGGAGGTCGAGGCGATCAACGCGGTTTCCTCCTGGAACGGGGGAAGAAAATCCTTGCCCATGTTTGGATACAGGCCGAATGCGGCCACCACGCCGCCAGCAACCAAAACAAGAACCGGAACGGGGTGGTCGAGGCCCCAGCGCAGGGTGGTGGCGCGAAGCAATGATTTCGCGGAACGGATGGCCCATCCATCGACATGCGAATTGCCGGCCGCAGGATTCAGAAGATAGGAGCAAAGAACGGGGATCAGCGTGAGGGAGACTACAAACGAAGCCAGCATGCTCACGATGGTGGCGATCGCGATTGGCGCAAAAAGGCGGCCCTCCACACCGGTCAATCCCAGCAGCGGGACAAAGACCAAAACGATGAGAACTGTGGCGTAGAAAATCGAACTGCGGACCTCGCCGGATGCCGCGGCAATCACCGCAAGACGGGGGCGGGGGGCTGCCAGACGGGCATTTTCCCGCAGGCGGCGGAACACATTTTCCACATCCACAATCGCATCGTCAACCACCATGCCGATCGCCACGGCGAGTCCCCCAAGCGTCATGGAATTCACGGAAATTCCCAGCAGGGAAAAGACCAGCATCGTGATGGCGAAACTCATTGGAATCGCCATCAGGGTGATGAGGGTCGAGCGGAGGTTCAGGAGGAACAAAAACAAGACGATGGCCACCATCACTCCCGCTTCCAGAATCGCTTTTTTCAGATTGCCAATGGCGTTTTCGATAAAATCCGTTTGTTTAAAAAGAAGAACGGTTTCCACGCCGGGGGGCAGGGCGGGTTGAACCTCGCGCAGGGCGCCGTCAATCAGCGCGGTCAGCGAGCGGGTGTCGAATCCGGGAGACTTGGTCACGGACATGATGACCCCGCGCGTCGGGGATTTTTCCGGATGGCGGCTCACGCTGGCATCGCCCCGCATGGGTTCGATGCCCCACACGACGTTTGCCACGTCGGAAATGAGCACCGGGCGATCGCCGTTCATTTTTACCACTCCCATTCCGATTTCTTGCGGGTCGATGGTCATGGCAAGGTTGCGCACCATGGTTTCGGCGGCCGTTTTTTCCAAAAATCCGCCAGACGTCGCCGTCGCCGTGCGGGAGGCGGCAGCCTCAAGCTCCTCCAGGGAGACGCCGTGCGCGAGCAGGCGGGCGGGATCAGGCTGGACCTCCAAGCGCTCCACGCCTCCGCCCATATTTAGAATCTCAGCGATTCCCGGGATCCCCAAAAGGCGGGGCCGGATCGTCCAATCGGCCAAACGGCGCACCTCGGCCGGGGCAAGATGGCCCGGTTGACCCACGGGAATGGTGGAGCGGACACCCACAAGCAGGATTTCCCCCATGAGCGAGGCGGCGGGTGTGAGAACGGGTTGGATGCCCGGAGGCAATTCCACGCTTTGCAAGCGTTCTTGGACGAGTTGGCGGTTGCGTGCCGGAATACTTCCCCACCCGAACTCGGCGTGGATCAGGGAAAGTGCGACATCCGAACTGGAGCGCAGGCGCGTGAGCCCTGCGACACCCAGGAGGGCGTTTTCCAGAGGGCGAGTGATGCGCGATTCCACCTCCTCGGGGGAAAGCCCGGGCGCTTCCGTGAGAATGGTGACCGTCGGCTTGGTCAGATCGGGTAGCACCTCCACCGGCAGAAGGCTCGCGATCCACCATCCAACCCCCAGAATCAAAAGGGAGGATGCGACAACGGCAGACCGGCGGGCCAGCGACCATTGAATAAGGGCATTCAGCATGGCCGTCGTTTTTGGAAGGACATGACGATCAGGAGGACAAACAACACCCCGCTCGCAACCATCCAGAACGGATTGGAATCATCTGTGGAGTTGCCTGTCGCCGGGCCGGACTTCTCCGGGGCGAGTTCGGATCCGTCTTCCGCATGTTCATGCCCGTGGGCGGCATCAAGGGCCTCTTTCAGGGAGAGTGTGCCACCGCCCGCAAAGGACAATCCGTAGGAACCCTGCGTGACCACTTCGTCCGCGGGAAACAATCCATTTAAAACTTCAACCCGGTCGTGGCTCATCCGGCCGATGGAAACCGGGGTTTTCAAGTAGGCGAACGGCAGTTCAAAATCCTTTACGAAGACAAAGCAGTTGGCCATGTCGCCTTGCAGCGCCTCCTTTGGAATCGAAAAGACACCCGGTTCCGATCCGGTGACAATGGTGAATTCGGCAAGCATTCCGGGACGGAGGATTTGGTCCGGGTTTTCGAGACGGAAAGCCGCTTCGACGGTGCCGCTTGTCGAATCGACCTCCGCGCCGAAATGCTCAAGATGGGCATTGAACAGGCCTTCCGATGCGGCAGGAACCTTGATTTTGGCGGCTTGGCCGGGTTTCAAGCGGCCCGCCAGCGATTCCGGCACCTTGGCAATCGCGTAGACCACCGAGAGGTCGAGGATTTCCAGCAGGATGCGATCCGGTTCCACGGGCCCGCCGGGCAGAATGTCCACATGGCTTACCAGACCGGAGAGGGGTGCGGGAATCTCGACGGTGGAGGGCGGGTTTCCTGGCAAGCGGCTCTCCACGAGAACGGTCGGATCGCCTTTGGCCACCGGATGGTCCGGCTTGACAAAAACATCCAATGCACGGCCGGAAATGCGGCTGCTGACAGCCGCCCGGTATCCGGGATACGATGCAATATGGCCGATCGCGAAGAGGGACTCCTCAAAAGTCGACTCCTCCGCCAGAGCGGTTTCAATTCGGAGATTCTGGGCGCCGTTCTCGTTGAGAATGACCAAATTCGCCGGGCGGGAGGCAAAGACTGTGGCCGCTAAAAATAGATGGAGAAAAAACGTCTTCATGGATTGGGGTCCTGGGCGAGTCCGGCGGCGAAAAGCCACGCCGAGCGGGCGAGATGGTAGTCGAGTCGGGATTTCAGGAGATCCGACCGCAATGAGTGAACGAGGCCAGACTGCTCGAAAAAGCGGGAGCGGGGGATTTCCGGGCCTCCCGACTGGAGACTGTCGAGTTGGCCGACCGCCGATTGAAGGGCCTCTTGAAACGATTCGACAGCGCGGTGACGGGCAACGAGGACCTTCCAAGCCGCTTCTGCTTCGCGCGCGGCGCGGGCCTCGAAATTCCGCAGCTGGAGCTGACGGCTTTGGGCGGCGATTTCCCGTGCCCCGGTTTCGGCGGAGGTGTCGCGCCACAGGGGCAGGGGAATGCTTAGGCGAACACCGGCGAGCGACTCGGGCTCAAAGCCTCCGGACCCGGTGCGGAAACGCTCTCCCTCGATAAAAATGCCGAGCGCGATGTCCTCCCACCCGTTTGCCTTGGCCAGCGAAGTGTTCACACGCGAGGCTTGCAAGGCCAGGCGCGCCAGAACCAGATCGGGGCGTTGCTGTGGTCCGACGGGAGGATTTTCGGGGATACTCGCTGGAATGGGACGTTCACGAACGCGCGGCAGTGCAGTTCCCCAAGACACTTCGGCAGCCCCCAGCACCAGGGCTTCGGCAGCCTCGTGGCGCCGGAGTTCAGCCTGGAGACGCCCGATTTCCACCCGGGCCGCAGTGGCATCCATGGCGGGGGACTCACCCCCGGCCGAAGAGGATTCCAAGTCGGCCAGTAGCTGTTGAGCGGTTTCGATGCGCGATCGCTGAAGATTTGATTGCGCCTGCGCCTCGATCGACTCGTGAAGTGTGATGCGTAGTTCCCGGGCGAGTTCGACCTCGCGCTGGCGGACTTCCTCCCGGGCGGCCTCGATCCCCAAATCCTCCAAATCGCGCTCATACCTCAATCGGGCAGTGAGCGGAAACTTTTGGCTCAATCCCGCCTCAAAGCGACCCTCGGCGTCCGGACCACCTGCCAATTCGCCGGTCAACTCCGGATCCGACAAGCGGCCGGCGGCGCGCGCCCGGCATTCCGCCTCGCGGATCGTCAGACGGGCAACTTCCAGATCCGGATGCGACGCAAGACGGGTTGCAACCGCTTGTTCAAACGGTTCGGCGACCGGTGGCGAACCAACGGAGGGGTTCGCCAAGGCAAACAACAGAAATAAATATAAAAAGTATCGCATGAAAACCAGGGCACAACACGAGGGGGGGGTGCCTTTCAAAAAAGGCGCAAACGGCCGGCGCGTCCGCCGGACAGAAAATCACCCCCAACAGGGCGGGTGCTCGATCTCATCCACCGGACTGTCGGGCACCAGATCGTTCATCGGTCTCAAAATCCCACGCAGTCGCGGCGCGTGGACGACGGGGACATTCAGGGAAACAATCCAGGCGGGATGCACATGGCAAAAGTCATGATGACACTCATGCGGGGGATGGGCCGGGATTTCGTCGCCGGATTTTCCAATAGAATCGTGCCCTCCCGCACAGCAGGAATGATTGGAGGAATCCGCCGCTGCGGCGCACCAGACATCCGGCAGCAGGGAATTCCAAAACGTCCCGAGAGCAAGGATGACCGGCAAAACTTTTGTCAAAAGCGCCACGACCCCCACCCAATCGCCGGAACGGCGTTTTGTCAACGGGCATCTTGGGATTGGGGCGCATCCAACGCGCACCGGAAGCCGGTGTGGCTTGTGCCGGTGTCCGGCGGCGTGCCGCGGCGTGCCGCCGGGCGGTAACTCTCGCAGTAGCCGGGATGGCAAAGAAACGATCCTCCCTTGGTGACACGCCGCTCCACACCCGGAACCGTGGGCGGGGAGGGATCTCCGGGCACGAAGGCTTCGCCTCTTGTCGAGGCCGGACCTTGTGGATCGCAACACACTTTTTCCGGGTCGGCACGGACTGCAAACGCATCCGCGCGGTAGATATCCGAGCACCAGTTCCAAACATTCCCTCCCATATCGCAAAGGCCATAGCCATTCGGAGGAAAAGAACCGACCGGCGAGGTTCCGGCAAAACCGTCCAATGCGTCATTGCGCCATGGGAAGTCCCCCGTCCACCGGTTGAGGAGGAAGCGATTCCCGGGATTTTCCCCGTCGCCCCAGGGGTAGCGTTTTCCATCGAGTCCGCCGCGCGCCGCAAACTCCCATTCGGCTTCCGTGGGCAGGCGTTTCCCGGCCCACTTGGCATAGGCTTGCGCATCCTCCCAGGCGACGTGGACCACCGGATGGTTTTCGCGGCCCGCGACCGTGCTTCCGGGACCCTCGGGATGCTTCCAAGACGCTCCGGTCGTCCAGGCCCACCACTGCGACATGTCGCGCAGATCAACAGGACCATTTGTGGCGCGGAAAACCAGCGAGCCGGGTTGGAGAACCTCATCCGGCGGCTTGGGTGTTCCCGGAGGAGCCTGTTTTTTCAATTCCTCCCAATCGACCGGGCGTTCGGCCATGGTGCGGTAGCCGGTGGCCTCCACGAATTTTGAATAATCCGAATTCGTCACCGGGTGGATGTCGATGAAGAACGAGGCCACGCGCACGCGGTGGGCCGGTTTTTCGTTGGGAAACGCCCCGGCGGCCTCGCTGCCCATGGTGAATTCCCCGCCCGGGATCGCAACCATGCCGGGCGGGTTTTCCAAGGTTCCCGCCCGCGCCATGGAAACAGCCATCCCCATCAAACATAGACAAGCAAGGCGCGACACAGCCACAATGTCATCCGGTTTGGACACCTTGTCGACTCCGGGGATGCCATGAAAATCGAATTGCCACTCGCCCGCGCCGGTGTGCGCGGGTAGGCTTGGCCATTCACCATGGAATTTGCCGAACGATCCATGATCCGCATCCGGGGCGCCCGGCAGCACAACTTGCAGGGCCTTGATGTGGACATTCCCCGCCACAAGCTCGTGGTTGTGACCGGTCCCAGCGGCTCGGGAAAGTCCTCGTTGGCGTTCGATACCCTGTTTGCCGAGGGCCAGCGGCGATATGTCGAAAGCCTTTCGGTCTATGCGCGGCAATTTCTGGATCAATTGCAAAAACCGGAAGTCGACCACATCGAGGGCCTCTCGCCCGCGATCGCCATTGAGCAGCGCACCGCCGGCGCGAACCCGCGCTCCACGATTGCCACAACCACCGAGATCTACGACTACCTCCGTGTCCTTTACGCGTCGGTGGGTGTTCCGCACGACCCGGCCACCGGGGAGGTGGTCCGGCGCAAATCGCCTCAGGACATCGCGGATGCCCTGCTGGCCTGGCCGGAAGGCACGCGGTTTCTCCTGCTGGCCCCCCTTGTCGACAACCAAGCCGGGGAGTTTCGCGATGTCGTGGAGAAGGCACGACGGGAGGGTTTCGTGCGGCTGCGGGTCGACGGGGAGGTGATCGAACTCGCCGAAACAAAAAACGTCCGCCTCGATAAAACCAAAAAACACCGGATCGAGGCGGTGGTCGACCGGTTGACCGTCCGTCCGGATTTGGGGCAGCGGCTCGCCGACTCGGTCGAAACCGCCCTGCGCTGGGGCAACGGCAGGCTGATCGCGTCGCGCGCGGACGGACAAACGACCAAATGGATCGACGAGCCTTTTTCCACCGATTTCACAAACCCCGCCACGGGATTTTCCATCCCGCGGCTGACGCCCCGCCATTTTTCCTTCAACAGCCATTCGGGGGCCTGCTCGGCCTGTTCGGGGATCGGAACCGAGGCGTTTTTCGATCCCGATCTGGTGATCGACGCCGACAAAAATCTGGCTCAGGGGGCGGTTCGACCCTGGAAAAACGCCAATGCGCGCATGAAATCCTACTATGCCGCCTTGCTGGATTCGTTGATGGAGGACGCCGGGGTAGCCCGGAACACCTGCTGGAGGGACTTGCCCGCCGCCTTCCGGAATTTGCTCCTGAATGGTTCGCAGGGACGCGCGCTGAAAATCTCAACCGGGCCCGGCAAGGTTGTTTCCCGTCCTTTCGAGGGACTCCTGGCCCAACTCGAGGGGCTTTACGAATCAACCAAAAGCGAATTCACCAAAAAGCGGCTCCGGCTTTACCAAGGCCGCCGCCTCTGCCAAGCCTGCCGCGGCGCCCGCCTCCGTCCGGAGATTCTTGCCGTCACAGTCTCGACCCGGGCGGGCTCCCCGTTCGGTATTGATGCATTGTGCGGCCTCACGATTGAAGCGGCGCTGGGCGTGGTGAACGATCTGGATTTGACAGAAACCGGCGAAGGCATCGTGCGGGATGTCCTGCGGGAGGTCCGGCAGCGCCTTCATTTTCTGACCGAGGTCGGATTGGGGTATCTGCAACTGAACCGGGAAAGCGGCACGCTTTCGGGCGGCGAGGCGCAGCGCATCCGTCTGGCCACTCAGATTGGATCGGGCCTGTCGGGTGTGCTCTACGTCCTCGATGAGCCAAGCATCGGCCTTCACCAGCGGGACAACGACCGCCTCATTGCCACGCTGCGCCACCTGCGCGATCTTGGAAATTCCGTCGTGGTGGTGGAGCACGACGAGGACACGATCCGCGCGGCGGATCATATCCTGGACATCGGCCCGGGTGCGGGGCCGCGGGGGGGGCGGTTGGTCGCCCAAGGCCCGGTTGAGGCGATTCAAAACACCCCGGAATCGCTGACCGGACTCTATCTCAAAGGAGAAATCCGCATTCCCGTTCCGCGCCAGAGAACCGCGCCGCGCCGGACGGATCTGGAGCCTGGGCAGATCGGCGACGGCTGGCTCCGGGTCCTCGGTGCGAGCGAAAACAACCTGCGCGGCATCGACGCGGCGTTTCCGGTGGGCTGTCTGACCTGTGTCACCGGGGTTTCGGGAAGTGGAAAATCGACACTGGTGAACGACATCCTGCGCGTTGCGATGGAGCGCGATTTGCACCGGGCCAAGGCCCGCCCGGGGGCGCACCGCGCGATTGCGGGAGGCGAGCAATTCGACAAGGTCGTGGTGATCGACCAAAGCCCGGTGGGACGCACTCCACGATCGAATCCGGCCACCTACACGGGGGCGCTGGGGCCGGTGCGCGATTTGTTCAGCGACCTTCCGGCCGCCCGCGTCAGGGGCTACGATGCCGGCCGGTTTTCCTTCAACAACAAGGGAGGCCGCTGCGAACACTGCCAGGGAGACGGATTTATCCGGATCGAGATGCATTTCCTCGCCGATGTGTATGTCGAGTGCGAGGTGTGCCGGGGGCGCCGCTACAACCGGGAAACCCTTGAAATCACCTACAAGGGCAAAAACATCGCCGATGTGCTCGAGATGACGGTCGACGAGGCGGCCCGGTTTTTCCGCCACGTTCCCGCCCTTTGCAACAAGCTCGAAACAATGCTCGACGTGGGGCTTGGCTACCTGCGGCTGGGCCAGTCGGCCACCACGCTGTCCGGCGGCGAGGCCCAACGCCTCAAACTCTCGGCCGAGTTGGCGAAGCGCCCCACGGGCCGGACCCTGTATCTTCTCGACGAACCCACCACCGGGCTTCATTTCACCGACATCCACAAGCTGCTCGAGGTTCTTCTCAAGTTGCGCAATTCCCGCAACACACTCATTGTGATCGAGCACAATCTGGAGGTGGTGAAATGCGCCGACTGGATTGTGGATATGGGGCCCGGCGGGGGCGCGGAGGGGGGATCGATCGTTGCGGAAGGGACTCCGGAATCGATTGTTGCCAACTCTGCCAGCGAAACCGGCCGCTATTTGGCCCGCTATTTGAAACCATGACCCTACCCGTTTTCCTTCTGACCGCACTTTTGACCAACTCCGGATGGACCGGCGTGCGCCAGGCGCTGGACGACGGCCTTCCCACGCTCGCATTGGCCCGGATCGACTCGCTTCCACCCGCCGGGAACCCGGCCGATTTGCTGACCCACGCCCGTGCCTTGCTCGCAGCCCACCGCCCGGCGGATGCCGTCCGGCTGCTGGGGGAATCCTGCGTTCCGGATGCCCCGGAGGTCCTCTTCTGGCTGGCACAAGCCCAAGCCGCCGAGGGCGACTGGGAGCCGGCCCTGAAAAACTACCGGGCGTCCGCCTTGGCCTCCGGATCACCCGAGGCCGGCCTCGGCGCGGCCCGCATGCTGAGGAACCTGAATCGTTCCGGCGAGTCCGGGGCCGAACTGGAGGCGCTGAAGCTGAGATTCCCGGCGGACGAGACGGTGCGGATCGATCTGGCCCGCTTGCGCATCGCGGAAAACCGCTTTCAGGACGCGCTCGACCTTTTGCAATCCATGGGTCATGAAACGATCCAACGGGAGGACATTCTGCTGCTGGCAGCCCAATGCGAAGAAGGTCTCGAGCGACAGGACGCGGTATTGAGCAGGCTTGCGGATTTCCGACCCGCCACCGCAGAGCAGGCGGTTCAAGCCACCTTGCTCAAGGCGCGGGCGCAGCGTGCCACCGGCGAAAGCCAGGCCGCGGAAAACACGCTGGAGGATTTTCTGGCCAACAATCCCCATCTGGAAAACCTGTCTCCGCTTTTCGCATTGCTGGAGGAGATTCAAAACGCGTCAGCCAGTCCTACGACCAGCGAACTCCGCCGTTGGGCGATGGACACCCGTTCCGGCCCCCGGCGCCGATTGGCGATGTGGCACCTGGCCCGGGCGGAAGCGGTCCGTGGATCGCCCGCCGCAGCTCTTCCTTTTCTGGAGGCCCTGGTGGCCGAACCGGGCAGTGATCCCTCGCCCGACGAGGCAGCCAGGGAGTTGGCTGCATTGAGGATTCGCACCGGCACCCCCGCCCAGGCGGCGGCCCTTCTGCCCGAGGCATCTTTCGAAGGCCGGTTTTTGCGCGGTTTGGCGGCGGCGAAAGCCGGGGACTTCGGCAGCGCCCGTTCCCATTTTCTGGGAGCATCCGAGGATCCGGCCCTTGCGGAGGCGGCCCTTTTCAATGCCGCGCTCAGCGAACTTCTTTCCGGCAATCCGGGCGATTCCGCGATGAAACTCGCCGCCCGGTTTCCAGACAGCCCGCTCGCCGGAAACTTTCGTTTGCAAGAAGCGTGTTTTCTGGCGCGCAACGGCGACCCGGCCGCCCGGCGGAAGTTTGAGGAACTTTCGGCATCCACCAACCCCGTGCTTGCGGCGCAAGCCGCCCTGGGGCTTGCGGAGTGGCAGTATTGGCAGCTTGATTTTCCATCGGCGCGGGCCGGTTTGCAGCGTGTGTCAACGGCCTCCGCCCCGTCCCATCCCGCGGTGCTGGAGGTTTTTTTGGCCGATGACGGCACCCCTGGCTCGATGGACAGGGCCTTGGAAAAAGCCAAGGCCGCGCGCAGCCTCGCCCTGCCATCCGATTTGGAGCAGGCGCTTTTGATGAAAACCGGAGAGATCCTCTACCGCCGGGGGGATTTCGTGGAGGCCAGGGAGACACTCGTCGATTTGGCGCGGAAACATCCCGATGCGGCTTGCGAGAAGCCCGCCCTGTATCTGGCGGCTCAGTCCGCCGCCCGCATTCCCTCGACACAATCGGCGGAGGAGGCGCTTCTCCTTCTGGAGGAGGTCGCCTCCAAGCCGGGGCCATTGGCCGAGCGCGCCCGGATCGAGCAAGCCGCCTTGCTCAGCGCCCGCAACAATCCCGTCGAAGCCAATCTTCTTCTCGAGAAGGTGCTCGCCTCGACTTCCGACCCGGCCATCCGTGCCGAGGCGCTTATGGAAAAAGGCAAGAATTTCCACCTGCTGGGGGAAGCCGATCCCGCCAATTACCAAGTCGCAGTTGCCACGTGGAACGCGATTGCGGCCGACCCGGCCGCCGATCCCGCCATGCGGGCGCAGGCCTTCTCTCGCATCGGCGTGGCGCAGGAGAAGGCAGGCAATCCCGCTGCCGCCGTCGAGGCCTTTTTCGAGGTTCTGCGCCCGCGATCGTCCGGAGTGGCAGCCGACCCGTTCTGGTTCTACAAGTCGGGGTTTGCAGCCGGGCGCCTGCTGGAGGCCCAGAGCAAGTGGGATGAGGCGATCCGGACCTACGAAATCCTAGCCGGGGCGGATGGTCCCCGCGCCAGCGAAGCCCGCAGCCGCATTGAAAAAATCCGGCTGGAGAAATTCCTCTGGGAAGCCACGCCGCCCGCACCCGGGCGCAGCAAACCAGGTGGCTCCCGAAACTAAAAATTTGCCCTTCCTGCTGCCCCGCACCACTCTTTACGCACAGACTCGGCAATGCCAATGACCATGCTCCCCGCTTCACCGGCCCCTCTGATTTTGGAATCCTTGGAACTCCGTATCGCGCCCGCACTTTTTCTGATGACCGGCACCGGGGATATCAAGGACTCAAAAGGATCGATTCTTCCGAGCGTGGCCAAATACACCGACGTGTCCGGTTCCGACGAGGCGTTCCTCTTCAAGGCCTCCGACCAGCTTTTTTTCGACAGCAATGGAAACGGATCGATCGATCCCAAAACCGACAAGCTTCTCTTCGCGATCAAATCCGGCGGCTCCGCAGTGTTTTTCAACTCCTCGCCGGGCGCGTCCGAACCGCTACAAGTTTCCGGAATCGCAACCACCACCGGCTGGTCGGGTGTCTTCCACACCTCGATTCACGGCGATGTGGCCACCATGCTCGACGCCAAGACATTCGACTTCGGAACGAAATCCAAAACCGGCAAGCGACCGGTGTTCGAGAATGCCACGGTGACCGGTTTGACCATGGGCGGTCCCACCGGGCAGGCGTTTGTCGCAGGTGCCATTTTTGCAGGCGGGAATGTATCCAAAATTTCAATCACCGGAGCGGACTCGAACGGGATTTCGATGGCTGGCATTTACGCTGGAACCGGGGTCAATGCGGTTGCACAAGTTGATTTCGGCGGGGCTTCGCCGGTGGTGTTGACCACCTATTTCGCAATAGATGCCAAGCCGGGCCCGGGCGTTGCGGGGGTCAAAACCAATGGCGGTATTGTTTCGAAGATCATTGCCGGGGCGGGCGGAGATGCGATCGGCGCGGGCGCCGCCGCCAAGGGTGGAAGTGTTGTGGATGTCTTGATCACGGATTCCGCCGGAGGGCTTGTCTCGATCGAGGCCGGGGCCGGAGGGGCGGGATCCTCCAATGATGCAGGCACAAAAGGGGGGGTAGGCGGCAACGGGGGCGCCATTTCCAAAGTGGTCTGGAGGGATGCCGGCATCCTGCAACTTGCGGCAGGGGCTGGTGGCGACGCGTCGCTGGGGGCGAAGGGCGGGACGGGCGGCAGCATTTCCTCCATCACGGCATCCCTCGGAGCGGGCGCCTCTTCCTTGGCGGCAGGCGCGGGAGGGGGCGGCGCCGATCCCGCAAGCTATGGAACCGCTCCCGGCGGCGGGGCGGGCGGGGGACTTTCGGGAATTTCGCTGGAGGCGGATTCCGCCAGTGCCAACGTGACTCTCGCTGCCGGGGCCGGAGGCAGTGGCGGCGGCAAAGCCCACGGAGGCTCGATTTCAAAATTGAAAATCCAGGGCGCGGAGTTTGGCAGCGTGGCGCTTGTTACAGGGGACGGGGCCGATGCCAGCACAACCTACGGGGCGGCCGGCTCGAATGGCGGCGCCCTCGTCGCGCCCGAGATCACAGCCACCCGCATCGGGAGTCTTCTGATTTCGACCGGGAAAGGCGGGGCCGGGGCCGAGTTGGTTAAAAACGACGACGGACTCGTCACAGCGGGTGGAGCAGGCGGCAACGGGGGGATTTTTTCCAAGGTTCTCCTGACATCGACGCTCGGAGGCCTCGAAGTATCCACCGGATCCGGAGGCGACAACACTTACAATGGCAAGGGCGGCTCCGCCCAGACAATCGACGGGAAGGACTTTCTCCACGCGAAAAAATCCCCTCTTGCCCCGGGAACGATTCTGTTGTCCGAGGGCGCGAACATCACGCTTGCTGCCGGCAATGCCGGCGGAGGAAACAAAACCGCCGGTCTGGCTGGGGGAATTCAAGGCCTTGTCTTTTCCGCCTCCGGCCAAGCGCTGGGCGATGTGTCTTTGACAGCCGGCTCGGGAGGCGCTGCGGTCGCCCTCACCACCACGAAATCCGATGGAGCAACCGCCAACGGCGGCGGAGGCGGATCGATCCAGCGCATCAATATCCAGTCCGGAACGGTGGCATCCCTTTCCCTCACCACTCAGGAGGGCGGGGCGGGAGCCAGCTTCAAAACATTCGATCCGGAGGGAGCCGAAATCCCCCAGTCCGTTTCCTCCGGCGGGTCCGCCGGGAGTATTTCCAGTATCACAGGCACGGCTGTGATCGGTGACCTCGCGGTTCAAACCGGTGCGGGCGGCTCCGCAGGCAAGCTGGATGGGACGCAGCCCGCCAAGGCTCCCAAAATTGTTGCGGCAGGGGGAAGCGGAGGAAATATCACCGGTGTGCAGCTGACGCTTTCGGGAGCGGCCGTTCTGGGAACGGGAAATGGCGGCGAAGCAGGTGATGTTCGGGGCGAAAAAGATCTTTGGGCCGACGGAGGTGCGGCAGGGATGGTCTCCAACTCGACTTTTCGGGCTGCTGCAACAACCGCATCCTTTGAAGCGGTGACCGGAACAGGAGGCCTTGGCTACCGCACCGCACTGAACGGCGGCGCCCTTCAAAAAATCGACTTTGAGAGCTCGGCCGGCGGTTCATTTGAGTCAATCACTCTCACCACCGGGGCCGGAGCGAGCGGTTCCGAGCGCACCAAAGGCGGCAACGGAGGGGCTTTTCAAGAAATCCGCTTTCTTGCGGATGTTGGCGCACTGACCGTTACCGGAGGATCCGGAGGCGAGGCCCTGGATACGACCACCTTCGCGGGAGGAAATGGAGCCGGATTCGATGCCTTGTCGTTTGTCTTCACTGGACAGCTTGGTGCGCTGAGCTTGACCGGCGGCGATGGAGGTATCGCGGGCCTGAATGGAACTGCCGGGGCGGGCGGGGCCTTGGCGGATTTGAACTTGAACGGGACCGGGAGTCCCGACGGAACCACAGTGACGCTTCTCAGCGGTTCGGCCGGAGCGGATGGAGGCCAAAGCGGGGTGGCCGGAGCAATCCAAAATGTCTCACTGGCCGGCGGAAATTTCGGGGTTGTCGAAATCACTTCCGGCAATACAGGCGCGGGTCAAAATGGAATTGCACCGACGGGAATCAAAGTGGCTGAGGGGACCACGGTGGCGGAGCTTGTTCTTCGGGGTGGCCGGGGCGGGGACGCCACCCCTGGTTCAAATCTAAGCGGCGGCAAGGGAGCCGCCCTTTCCGGATCAAGCTTCGACCTCAAGGGAACGATCCAATCGCTCGTCTTGGAAGCAGGGGCAGGCGGAGAGGGAGATGCAACCGGCGATGGTGGTGAAGGCGGAGGGATTTCCGGATTTTCGCTACCCTCACCCCTTTCCACCCTTTCGGTGACCGCTGGGTCCGGAGGCCAAGGGGGCCTTGCGGGGGCGGGCGGCATGGGCGGTGGACTTTCCGCGATCACGGCCAGCCTCACTGAATCCGCGACTCTCACAGCGGGGGACGGTGGCGATGCGTCGCTGGGGGCGATAGGCGGCGATGGCGGCGGTATTTCAGCGCTCAATCTCGCGGGAGGGGGCCCGGGTCTCACACCCGCGGTTTCCATCGTCTCGGGCAATGCCGGCGATGGTGCCACAGCGGGCCTGGCGGGCGCGGTGGAATCGATCACTTTGGCCACCGGAAATTTCGGATCGGTGGATATTTCCACCGGTCTCTCTGGCGATGCCCGAGACGGGCGTTCGCTGGCAGGCATCCAAGTCGGCAGCCAGGCGGTGCTCGAGTCTCTCACACTCACCGCCGGAAATGGCGGTGACGCCAAGGCCGGATCAGGCGCCAGCGGCGGCGCGGGCGGTGCCATCGACGGAACCAATTTTCTTCTTCAAGGAACGATCGCCAATTTGACCCTCCAAGCCGGTTCCGGAGGCGCCGGGGATGGCGCAGGCACCGGAGGAAACGGCGGATCAGTTTCCGGGGTTTCCATGCAAGGTTCCACCTTGGAAATTGCGGTGTTGAGCGGCAAGGGAGGAGATTCAACGGACGGTATGGGGGGAGATGCCGGGAGCATTTCCACTTTGTCATTCAACGAAACGGTGCCGAGCCTCACACTCACCGGCGGAGATGGAGGGGGTGGATTGTCGGGTGGTCGCGGAGCATCCCTGTCCAATCCGTTTGGTCCACTTCCCAACAACGCGCGAAACTTGATTTTGCAAACGGGAAGCGGGGGATCAGCGACCTCTGGAACAGGCGGGGATGCGGGCTCTTTTGAGGATATCAACAACCTCACAATCCTCGAATCATTCACCCTGAGCCTCGGCAATGCCGGGGACGCGGCAACAGGGGATGCTGGAGAAAGCGGTGATATTCAAAACCTCACGCTCAATCTCGGGGATGGCGTTTCTTTGGCCCTCTCCACCGGCGATGGAGCCTCCGGTGGCCGATCTGTGGGCCATGGCGGATCGATCTCGGGGGTCGTTCTGGTCGCCACAGGGCCAACACAAACTTTTGGCGAAATTCAGCTCTCCACGGGCAATGGAGGTTCCGCGCTGACAGGAGACATCGCCGGCGGCCACGGGGGATCCATTTCGGATATTACCGTTGGCACCGGAAAAACAGCGTCCCTCGTTCTTCTAACGGGATCGGGTGGGGCCGGATCAGGCTCGGGAAACGGGGGCGATGCCGGCCAGCTGTTTGATTTTTCGGGCATCACGGTTTCCGAATCGTTGACCATCGAGGTGGGAAGTGGCGGCGGAGCCGACGCGGGCATCGCGGGGAGGGTTGGTTCCATCGAAAACATCAGTCTTGCCTTTGCCGGGCCCGTGGATGTTTCGCTCGCCACCGGGGACGGGGCTGCGAGCGCGGGAGGCACATCGGATGGAGGAAGCCTGCGAGACATCGCCTTCAACCGCGCCTCCGGATACGCGGGTGCATTTGGTGCCATTTCACTCACCACCGGATCCGGCGGGGATGCGCTTCCCGGGTCCGGCAAAAGCGGGGGGCACGCCGGAGTTATCCAAAATATCACCATCGATGGTGGAAAGACAGCCACCTTGAATTTGTCGACCGGCAGTGGCGGCTCGGGAGACGGCTCAGGAAATGGCGGCAACGGAGGAAATATTCTCGGATTCAATAATCTCACGATCAGCGAGTCGGCTTCATTTATGCTTGGTGGCGGGGGGGCCTCGGAGGGAGGGGATGCCGGATCGACCTCCTCGATCGATGGACTCCTGCTCTATCTCGATGGCCCCGTGGATATCAATCTGGCCACTGGCGATGGAGCATCCGGAAAAACGCTCGCCGGCTCGGGGGGGCACATCACAAATGTCGAATTGAAAAAAGCTCCGGGCTATGCGGGGAGTTTCGGCGCGATAAATCTCGCGACAGGTTCCGGAGCGGATGCGGTGACGGGCTCGAACCAGAAAGGCGGGGATGCGGGCTCGATTTCCGCGGTTTCGATCGAGGGGCTCGAATCGGACGCCTTGATTCTCCGCACGGGCAATGGTGGTGCAGGAGACGGCTCGGCTGCGGGCGGAGATGGCGGAGATATCAATGGATTTGGAGGTCTGACATTGAATGGAGAACTCGAAATCATCCTCGGCAATGGCGGAAATTCCCCCAATGGCACGCCTGGAACATCGGCGTCCATTGCCAATTTGGCCTTGAAACTGGCGGATGGAGTCGGCGTGAACCTCACAACCGGTCAAGGCGCGGATGGCAATGCTGGAGCCAATGCAGGATCGATACAGGACATCACTCTCGAAGCCGTGGGTCCCAACCGAACACTCGGGATTGTGCAACTCCAAACCGGAGATGGTGGCAACGCCACAGGGGTCAACCAGCGGGGAGGAACCGCAGGCTCTATTTCGAACATAACTATTGTCTCTGGAGGACAACCGGCCCTTGCGGAATCACTGTTGCTTTCCACCGGGTTGGGTGGAGATGCCACGGGCTCCGGTGAGGGGGGGGATGGTGGAACTGTCACGAACATTGCCAATTTTACGGCCAGTCAGCAGTTTTCAATATCTCTGGGCAGTGGCGGAAATTCCGTCACCGGGACGGGAGGAACGGCGAGCGACTTCGACGCACAGGCCCAAAACGTCTCTGTCACGCTCGGTGCGGGCGCGGGCTTTTCCGTGCAAACAGGGACAGCGGGTTCCGGAGCCTCCTTGGGCAACGGAGCCTCGATCAAAAATACCACGATTCAAGGTCCGGCGTTCGGGGCGACCGGAGCGATCGAACTCGTCGCCGGAAATGGCTCTGCACCGGGTGGAGCGGGCGGCTCGATACAAAACGTTCAGCTTAACGGCCTCGCTATATCTTTCATTGCGGAGGCCGGCTCGGGAGCGGCTAGCCCATCGGTGGCAGGAAATGGTGGCGGTATTTCGACCATTCAAATTTCCGCAAACACCGTGACATTGAGCGCCGGCTCGGGAGGAAATTCACCCGCTGGATTCGCCGGGGCGGGAGGCGGCATCTCGGGCGTCACGCTTTCAGGCACGGCACTCTTGACCGTGGCGTCGGGCGCGGGAGGAGACTCCATTTCCGGAAAGGGAGGGGCGGGCGGCTCCATTCAAAACAACCAACTCAGCGGTTTTGAGTTTTCCACCTTTCAAGCCGGCACGGGTGGTCTTCAAGGGGGAGCGGGAGGAGGAATTTCGGCCCTTCAAGCCATCGTGGGAGGGGGCTCCTCGCTGAAAATTTTTGCCGGTCAAGGTGGAGATGCCACCGAGACAGTCGCAGGAACGGGCGGGTCGATTCAAGATATTGAATTTTCGTCGTCTTCCATCTCCACGATTGCCGAAATTTTGCTGGTTGCCGGCAACGGAGGAGAAGGAACCGCAGCCAACTCCAGCGGGGGCCAAGGGGGCACGGTTTCATCTTTTTCCATGCTGAATCAAGTTGTGGCCGCCATTCTGCAGATCAGCGGAGGCGATGGAGGGGCGGGAGGAGAAAATGCCCTGGGCGGGGATGGTGGCGATTTAACGTCGATTCTCGCCCGTGTCTTGACTGGAGGACAAACCATCAACGCGGGAGTTGGCGGACTGGGCGGTGTGGAGAATGGTATTGACGGGATCGAAACGGACGTTCAGCTCATTGAGCTCTGATTTTTTCGCTACGGCTTCTACCCCATGAGCTTTGATCAAAGACCTGCCAAGGCGTGCCGGACAGCCTCGATGACCATGTCTTGGTCTGTTTTTTCAAGATAGGGATTGAGAGGGAGGCTCAAGACCTCCCGGGACGCGGCTTCGGCCTCGGGAAAATCCCCGGATTGATAGCCGAGTGGAGAAAACACCGGTTGCTCATGCAGACACTTCGGATAGTAGATGCCTGTGGGAACACCCCGCTCCGAGAGGGCGGATGCCAAGGCGTCCCGTTGGGGAACACGAATCGTGTATTGGGCATAGACATGGGTGTTGCCGGAGCGAATCGCGGGGGTTTGACAAATGTCCTGCAGGGCGGCGGTGTATCGGGCACCTAGTTCTCCGCGCAACTCCACCTCTTTGGAAAAACCAGGCCATTTCGCCAGAAGGATGGCCGCTTGCAAGGTATCAAACCGCCCGTTCATACCGACCAAATCATGGTAATGGCGGCGGATGCCTCCATGCGTGCGGATGGCCCGCATGAGTTGGGCGAGATGATCGTCACTGGTGAACAACGCCCCGCCTTCTCCATAGCATCCCAGGGGCTTGGCCGGGTAGAAACTGGTGCTGGCGATTGTTGTGACCCCGCAACTTCTGCGGCCGTTGCGCTGAGCGCCGAAGCTTTGAGCCGCATCTTCAATCACGGGCAAGCCGTGGCGCGCCGCAATTTGGTTGATGGCATCGTAATCGGGCATCTGTCCAAAAAGGCTCACGGGCAGAAGCGCCTTGGTCGCCGGAGTGATCGCCTCCTCGATCCGATCCACAGCGATATTGAAATCCAGCGGGTCAATATCGACAAACACCGGGCGGGCTCCCACTTGAAGAATCACCTCCGCCGTGCTGATCCAGGTGAAGGGAACGGTGATCACCTCATGCCCTGGCCCGATACCCAGCGCGCGCAACGCGATCTCCAGACTATCGGTGCCGCTGGCCACAGTGATCGCGTGTTTTGTTCCCGTATAATCGGCCAAGTGGCTCTCGATCTCCGCCACCTCCGGTCCCATAATGAATTGACCATGCTCCAAGACCCGGTGGATACGATCCATGATGGCTGGCTTGAAGCGTTGGTATTGGGTTTTGAGGTCGATGAAATCCATGCAATGAGTCTCCAAATGGACGATTACCGCCCGCGGGTTTTGAGCACTCCAGGCAACCACGTCCACACTATCTGGGTGGAAACCGCGTAATTCCACACCGCGCCCACCATAGCCCCGGCGGCACCCGCGAACCACCATGGAATGCCTCCTTGATGCAAAAAATCGGCCGACTCGACGTTGACGATCGCCCCCAGTCCGCAGATCAGCATGTAAGCTACCAGACCGGGAACCAGCAACCCGCCTTTCAAGCGCTGCTGGCGGAATGTCACCGAGTTGTTAACCAGAAAATTCGAGATCATGGCGGCCACCGTCGCCGCGATCTGGGATGGCACGAAGTCCAGTCCCCCCGCCCGATGGAGAATGGCCAGAACCGCAAGGTGCAAGAGCAATCCGGAAAGTCCCGCCAGCACATAAAGCACAAAGCCGATTGGAACAAAGCGTCCGAAAATTTTGTCCGCCAGCAAATACAGATACTCAAAAGCGACCACGATATCGAGCTTGCTCTCGCCATGCTGGCGGGTGCGGAATTCATACGCGAACTCCTGCACGCGCAGCGGCCGGCCCGCGGAAAGAACGATATCCAGAAGGATTTTGAATCCTTTGCCGGTCATGTTGCGAACAGTCTCCTCGAAAATCTCGCGTCGAATGACAAAAAATCCACTCATCGGATCGGTTAAAGGCGTTTTCCGCACCACCGATCCAAGGCACGTTGCGAAACGGCTGACAAAAACGCGCGATTTCGACCAATCGCCGGTGCCGCCGCCCTGGCCGGTGTAACGACTGCCGACAGCAAGTTCCAACTTTGGATCCTCCTCAAACGCCTTTAACATCGTTGGCAGGATCGTTTCGTCATGTTGCAAATCACAGTCCATCACTGCAAACACATCCGCACAACTCGATGCCATTCCCTCCAGACAGGCAGAAGCCAATCCGCGTCGACCAATCCGCCGGATGAAGCGCACGCGGGGATTCGAACGGGCCAAACCCATCAACACCTCCAAAGACCCGTCTTTGGAGTCATCATCGACAAAGACAATCTCCCAATTGTCACCGGGGAGGAGCTTTTCAAGACGCTCGACAACAAGCGGGATATTGTCGCGCTCGTTGAAGGCGGGGATGATGATGGAAAAAAACATGGGAATCAGACCTGCCCGATATGTGCCACTCCGGTAAATGGGAATGTTGGTAAGATTAGTTCATCGACGATTTTTGCCATATGGTCATGCGATTTTTCAGAAATTCCGTCTTTTGAGGGTAGGCCCACCAAGGAAGAATCGGCGAGGAGGCATCGTAAACCACTTGATATCCGGAATTCTTATCAAAGAGTTCCTGATAGTATTTTTCCGTAATCCCCTCGACGTCGATCGAACACCAAAAAACAAATTCGGGTGACCGCACCACCCGCTCCTCTTTGGAAAACCAAGTCAGCGGAACTTGAGTTTCCCGCTCTTTCGCCGCTTGCCTCATGTCCCCGTCTTTCTCAAACATTTTTTCAAACAAAGCGGCCCGTTCGAGACCGGTTTTGATTTCGTGGATTTTCGCTTTTTTGGGTAAAGCTTCAATTTTAGGGACTGATTTGCTCCATTCGATCGTTTCACCGCCCGAAAAATGCTGTTTGACGAAGTCCGGCGTTCGATTCCTCGGGTCCAATCGGAAAAGCCCCCCAATTTGAACCGCACACAATATATTGTAGGAAATTACTAAAGAAAATAGAACCGAAGTAAAAAAACGACATTTCCCGGACCACTGAAAACCCGGTGCCGCCAGAATGAGCAGAAACGGAGCCGCCGGCAGGACAAACCGAGTCTCCATGCGGGGAAACGATCCGATTTTCCAGGCGTAAAGACCCAAAACGGCAAAAGCCATGAGCCAAATTACCCTATCCACTTTCTTGAAAGCAAGATACCAGGTTCCAATAAAAACTCCAAGGCATAGAAGGACTGTGCCAGGCCATCCGAATATTTCGAGAAAGGAAGCGCCAAATTCTCCGTAGCCTGTTCCCGAGGTCACTCCATTGTAGATCGGCGTCACATTGTAGTTGTAGGAGAAATCGGCCCAAAATTGCGTCCGGTCAAAAATGCAGAAAGGATTGCCAATCACAAAACCAACCGGAACCATTATTCCGCAAATCCAAGCGGAAGGACGCTTTAAAGCATTTAAAAATCGATTTCCCGCGTGCGAGGCCAGAAGATGGGCCACCGGAAGAGCCGCAGCCACAGCGAGGCCGTTATATTTGGTGGCTCCCGCCAATCCGGCAAAAAGGCCACCCAAGATGGAAGCCTGCATAGAGGGCTTGGAGACAATCTTTGTGGCAAAGTAAAAAGTCCCCAACATGAAAAAAACAACGGCGAGATCCGTTGTTAGAAAAATTTGGTAGGGAACCCACCCTGCGGATGTGGCCCAAAGCCAACTGGCCAAGCGTGCCGCGTGATCACCCGCCAACTGTCTGGCAACGACAAAAATAATAATCGTGCATCCCGCAAAAAGGAGGAGGTTGAGCACTCGGGCAAGCCACAACCGGACTCGCAAAAAGATTTCATACCGTTCATGCGAAGGTTTCCAAAAAGCCATGGACGAAATCGTCATGGCGGGGATGCGGGCGACGAAATGATTCAGGTAGGTGTAGAATGGCGGTTTGACGTAGGAGGCCGGTTGAAAGGGCGCTCGATCTTTGGCAAACAGATTTTTGAACGCCATCTTGTCGAGGTTCAAGCAGTCGTAGTGCCCCCAATTAAGCCCTTGCAACCCCAGAAGGAAGCCCACCAGCAATGCGCCGATCAACCAGAAGTCCCGGATCCGGCCCAGTTGACGACCCAGCTTTTTAAAGCTGCTTTTAAAAGCGCGTGTGGCTCCTTGAAAGAATCTTGCGCGAATATCACTCACTGCGGGAGGGATGGGTCAGCGATACGCCGGAGTCATCGGATCCGGAACCGGCAGTCCCTGGAGCGAGGCCATGTCGGCATCGACCATGATTTGGACCAACTCCGGGAAGCGAACCTTGGGCTCCCAGCCGAGTTGTTTTTTAGCCTTGGCCGGATCGCCGATGAGAAGATCGACCTCGGCGGGGCGCTCGTAGCGGGCGTCGTATTTGACGTGGTCCTTCCAATCGAGGTTCACACGGGCGAAGGCGTGTTCGACGAATTCCTGGACGGTGTGGGTCTCGTTGGTGGCGCAGACGTAGTCATCCGGTTCATCCTGCTGAAGCATGAGCCACATCGCTTCCACGTATTCGGGAGCATAGCCCCAGTCGCGCTTGGCATCGAGGTTGCCGAGGTAAAGGTGCTCCTGTTTGCCAAGCTTGATGGCCGCGACGGCCCGGGAGATTTTACGGGTGACGAATGTCTCGCCGCGCCGGGGGGACTCGTGGTTGAAGAGAATGCCGTTCGTGGCGTGCATGCCGTATCCTTCGCGGTAGTTGACCGTGATCCAGTAGGCATACATCTTGGCCGCGCCATAGGGACTGCGGGGCCAGAAGGGGGTTTTCTCGGTTTGAGGGACCTCTTGGACCTTGCCGAACATCTCGGAGCTGGAGGCTTGGTAAAAACGGGCCTTCACACCGGCTTCGCGCATCGCTTCAAGGATGCGTGTGGTGCCGAGTCCGGTTACGTCGCCGGTGTATTCGGGAATATCAAAGCTCACCCGCACATGGCTCTGGGCGCCGAGATGGTAAACCTCGTCGGGCTTGAGATCGTAGATGAGCTTGACGAGATTCACAGAGTCCGCCAAGTCGCCGTAGTGCAGGAAAAGCCGCACCCCGTTGATGTGGGGGTCCTGGTAAAGATGGTCGATCCGGGAGGTGTTGAACGTGCTGGCGCGGCGGATGATCCCGTGCACCTCGTAGCCTTTGCGAACAAGCAAATCCGCAAGGTAGCTTCCGTCTTGTCCTGTGATGCCCGTGATGAGTGCTTTTTTCATATGGTGGTTTTGCGTCCCGCGAATGCCGAGAATCGCGCACTATCACGATTATGAGCCATTGTGGCAAGCCCCTCATTGGGCGGGCGGGTTCTGTCAAACCCAGCCCCGGTGCTCGATATGGCGCACGGTTTCACGCAGTGCGGTGTATCCAAAGTGTCCTTGATTCGCCAGAAGGAGTTCACACCCGCCCCACACTGCCGCGGCGGCCTCCAAATCCGCCAGCGGCGAGACCCTGTCATGCAGCCCCGCCGTGACAACAATCCGACCGGCTTCACAGGCCAACGGGCCGTGCAAAGGCGAACCCAACCGGTCGAACCACTCCGTGCCGCCTCTGGAATGGCCGAGCCGCCGCAATTCCCGGCGCATGACGGCCGCACCGGGGTTTTCCCACACCGCCTTGTCCATGTTGACGATGGGCTGCACCAATCCCACGAACCGCCAATCGGCCTCGACCGAGGCGAGCAAGGCGCCGGTCCAGCCGCCATAACTCGTTCCCACCAGGCCAAACTCCCGGGTTCCGTTGCCGCGCAGCCACGCCATCAGCTGACGCATTTCCATCACCGCCTGGCGGATTCCCTCGGCGTTGCGCACGAGATGGGCCGTGATGGCCAGTTCCCCGTTCCAGGTTCCGTGCGGAGTCCGCGAGTAGTGAAACGGCAGATGCGTAAAAACCACGGTCCAACCCCGCGCGTTCCAGCGGGCCGCCAACCGGCGGTATCCGGCATCGCTGGCGCTCATCAACGCGTGCAAAACAAAGACCGCGGGAGCGTTCTTTCGTGCTCCGGGCATGATCCAAGCCCGGGCACGGTCGTTCTCCGGATGGCCGCTGGACCGGGGACTTTTCCACTCCAGAAACTCCCGCACGGAACCTTCAGGGCCACCATCGACCAAGGACAGATAATCCGTGCGAGACTGGCCAAAACACGATTTGCGGTAAGCCATCAGGTCGGCGGGCCGCGACGCGTCCCGGCGTCTGCGCCATTGCAGGGCATGCATCATGTTGCACATGGCCCCGTCCACACACCATGCGAGGGCGGCGCGCATCACGCCTCGCGCATCCGCTCGCGCGGCGGTTTGGGAAAGTCGTCCGCGTCCAGCCCGAAACGGTTTGCAAGCCGGGATTTCAAATCCGAAAATGCCCGGGCGGCCGCCTCAGCCATCTCCCGGCGCCCGCCGGCGGGAATTGGATGCCCCACCGCGACAAAGACGCGGGCGCGCCTTCCAGAGAACCATCGCCGGATGTTGTAGAGCCGGTCTGTTCCCAGAATGACCACGGGAACCACCGGGCATCGCGCCTTGGACGCGATCAAGAACGCTCCCTCGCGCATGGGAGCACCGTTTAAGATCGAGGCCTCCCCGTCGCGGATGCCCCCCTCGGGAAAAATGCCAACCACCCGCCCCTTTGCAAGTCGTTCCAAGGCGGTGCGCAGTGCCTTGCGGTCGTCGCCGATGCGGTCCACAGGAATCACATCGAGCCAGTGAAAGCCGGTTTTCGACCAGGCGGTGGAAAACAATTCCGACATTGCAATCCAGTCGATTTTGCGTGGCAACCAACCGCTCAAAACCGGAGGGTCGAAGTGGCTGATATGATTGGCAGCCAGAACACACGCGCCCCGCGGGATCGTGCCGATCCACTCGACTCGCACATGGGCCCCCGTCGTGATCAGGAGCCGTAATCCACCCACCACGAAGCGGTAGAAGATGGCATGCCAGAGCGACCGCATGAAACGTCAAGCCGGCTGGGTGAAAAAGCGCTCCTGCTTGGCGGAGACTGTCTTCCCGAGTTTGCGGAGGACCTGGAGCATGTCCTCCCAGACCTTGCGCTTTTCGGTGATGCTCTGGTTGCGCAGCAGGTAGGCGGGATGATAGGTGACAAGCACCGGGATGCCTTGGAAATCCAGCCACGAGCCACGGATGTCACGGAGGGGCCGCGTTTCCCCGAGAAGGCCCTCGGCCGCCGTGGCCCCCAGTGCCACGAGTGCGCGCGGGCGCACCAACTCGATCTGTTCGCGCAACCACGGCAGGCAAGTGGCCATTTCCTCGGGTTTCGGCTTCCGGTTGCCCGACTCGCCGGGTGGCATGTCCGGACGGCACTTCAGCACGTTTGCGATGAACACCTCCGCGCGGGAGAAGCCCATCGCCTCGATGATTTTCGTCAGCAACTGGCCGGCCTTGCCCACAAAAGGCTCGCCCTGCAAGTCCTCATCGGCCCCCGGAGCCTCGCCGACAAACATCAACTCGGCGTTGCGGTCGCCCGTTCCGAACACGACTTTGCTCCGCGAGGCCACGAGGTGCGGACATTTCACGCAGCCAAGAATCGCCTCCTCTAGCCGCTCCCAGGTCCAAATCATCGCCGTCCCGTCGCGCGGTTTCATCGCGGCGGCCCTCAACTCCTCCAACGCCCGGCGGGAGGCCTTGGGACGGCGGACGATCCCGGCATCGACGCTTCGCAGCAGCGGGATGGTCTCCCCGAGGGCCTGTTGAAAAATTTCGCTCATGCAGGAAAACCTAATCCCTCGGGGACGCGGCGGGCCAGATTTTGTCGCTTGGGAAAATTGATTCCCCCTCGCGCCACCGAAGTCCATAGTGGAGGCTCGACACTTTGATTCCCATGGCCAAAACCGAAGACACCACCTCGCCCGACCGCGCCGCCGCCGCGCGGCTCAAAAACCTCGACCTCGCCCTCCAGCAAATCGAAAAAGACTACGGCTCCGAAGCCATCCGCCGGCTCGGCGACGCCCACGTGTCCCAAGTCGAAAGCATCCCGACCGGCAATATCATGATCGACCGGGCCCTCGGCGTTGGCGGCTTCCCCCGCGGCCGGATCATTGAAATCTTCGGCCCGGAAAGCTCGGGCAAAACCACCCTCACCCTCACTGCCATCGCCCAGGCGCAAAAACTGGGCGGACTGGCGGCCTTCATCGATGTCGAGCACGCCTTGGATCCCCACTATGCGCGCAAGCTCGGCGTGAATCTCGACGAATTGCTCGTCTCCCAGCCGAGCTCCGGCGAGGAGGCCCTCCGCATTTGCGAGACCCTCGTGCGATCAAACGCCCTCGACATCATCGTCCTGGATTCGGTGGCCGCACTCGTCACCAAATCCGAACTGGAGGGCGAGATCGGAGATGCGGTCGTGGGGGCCCAGGCCCGCCTCATGAGCAACGCCCTTCGCAAGCTGACCTCGTTCATTTCAAAAGCAAACACGATCTGTCTTTTCACCAACCAGATTCGCGAAAAAATCGGCGTCATGTTCGGCAATCCGGAAACCACTCCGGGCGGAAAAGCCCTCAAGTTTTACGCCAGTGTGCGTGTCGACATCCGCCGCATCGGGGCGATCAAGAATAGCGATGGCTCGATCTCGGGGAACCGCACGAAGATCAAACTGGTCAAAAACAAGGTTGCCCCGCCGTTCACCGAGGCGGAGTTCGACATCATGTATAACGAAGGCATTTCGAACACCGGATCCCTGCTGGATTTGGCATTGGAAAAAGGCATCGTCGAGAAGCGTGGATCCTGGCTGAGCTTCAAAGGCGAGCAACTGGCCCAAGGCCGAGACGCCGCCAAGGAGGTTCTCAAGGCCGATGCCAAAATTTACGGGGAAATCGAAGCGATGGTCCTCGCCGCGATGTGATCAGGACGGCGGGCCTTTGACCACGAAGGCCCGCCCTTCCGCTTCGCACCAGAGCCGGTAGACCAGCACCAGGTTCCGCCGCGCTCCGCCGCACGGCATTTTCAGGAAACCCCGTTTCTTGGCCGCTTCGAAAAGAATCCGTTCCTTTGAGGTCAGTCGGTGTCCGGTCGAACGATTGCCGATGCGGCTGCGCGTGGGCAGTCCGCGCGACAATTTCTCAATGTCGTCTTGCCGGGATGAAGCCATTTCGAAAAACCATTACGCCCCGCGGATGGCGCGGGACGGAACTTTGTGAGGGAGGGGAACTCAGTCGCGGTGGTAGGGGCGGCCGGCCAGAAGGGTTTCCGCCCGGTAAACCTGCTCCAGGGCGACAAGCAAGGCGAGTTCATGTTGCAGGGTTTGAGGACCCAGCGACCAGAGGAGGCCGGCCTGTTGCCGCACGGCATCGCTCCATCCGTCGGAACCGCCCACCAAAAGCGCAAGGCGGGAGGTTCCGCGCACTCGCAAGCGCTGGATTTCCCCGGCAAAGGCGCGGCTGGAAAATGATGTTCCGGTTTCATCCAGAATGATGCGGTAACATCCCCCGGAAAGTTCGAGCAGCTTGTCGGAGGCATCGGCGCGGGGTTTCACAAAATGGATTTCGACCTTGGCAAAGGCGGCGAGCCGATGGCTGTAATCCTCGATCCCGAGCCGCGCGAATTCAAGGGACGGCTTGCCGACGGCGAGGATGCGCCAAGTCAACGCTGGACCGGGTTGAAATCCGCGGCGTGGTAGGAACTGCGGACCAGTGGACCGCTGGCGACGAATTCGAATCCCTTGTTGCGGGCGATCACACCATAGTGGTCGAACATATCGGGCGTGATGTAAGCCACCACGGGAAGATGGTTCGGCGTCGGGCGAAGGTATTGCCCCAGCGTGAGCACACGCACGCCGGACTCGCGAAGATCGTCCATCGCCTGAAAAATCTCGGACTCCGACTCGCCGAGACCCAACATCAATCCGCTCTTGGTCATGAGACCGGGCTGGAGTTCGGCGGCGCGCGCCAGAAAATCAAGGGAAAGCCGGTATTTCGCCCGTGAACGGACCAGGGGCGTCAATCGCTCGACCGTTTCGAGGTTGTGGTTGAACACATCCGGTCCGGCGGCCAAAACCCTCTGCAGCGGCTCGTCGCGCCCGTTGAAATCGGGCACCAGCACCTCAACGACGATTTTCGGGTCGAGTTGGCGGATCGCCTCGATGGTTTGGCCAAAGTGGTCGGCTCCGCCGTCGGCTAGGTCGTCGCGGGCGACCGCCGTGATGACGACATGCTTGAGTCCAAGACGCCCCACCGCCTCGGCCACTCGCTGCGGTTCGTCGGGCTCGAGGGGAAATGGCTTGGCCGTGTCGACGGCACAGAATCCGCAAGCCCTCGTGCAACGGTCGCCGGCGATCATGAAGGTGGCCGTGCCGCCGCTCCAGCACTCCCAGCGATTCGGACACTGCGCGCTTTCGCAAACGGTGTGCAGTCGCAAGTCGGAAATCAGGCCTTTGGTCGAAAAAAAGACCGGGTTGGAAGGCAGGCGAACCTTGATCCAATCCGGTTTTTTCGACTGGTGCAGCGTGGGGTCGATTTTAATGGCAGCCATGAAGCGATACCATCCTACACGTTGGATCGGCGGGCGTGCATCACAAAACCGCTCCCCCACGACAGGAAGGGGCCCCGCGGCGTCAATCTCCGTCGTCCGGATTGCGATCCGCTGGCGCGAACAACGCGTTGCGCAGGAAACCGGGAATGTCCGAATTGTCACATGTCCCGCGCACCCGCTCGGCACCGCGTCCCGCAGCACGCACGAGAATTCCTCCGGACGTGTCGCTGAGGGTTCCCCATGTGATGACAAACGGATGGGATACTCCGGAGCGGTCGGGACGGGAGAGGAAAGGTTTGCCATTTTCATCCAGCCCGTAAGGCGCACCGTTCGGATCGACACTTCGGGAGGCTTTCTCGAGAAGGGAGGGCTTGGCGGGAAACCCCAGCACGTCCATCGCGCCGGCGGCACTGTCCGCCGCCGTGAGCAAAAGGGTGTCAGGGCGGGATTCCACAAAAGCCAGGGCAGTTCCAAACGCCTCGTCCGCACGGCGAAGGGCTTCCAAAACACCCGGTGCGTTGTTGTGGTTTCCAAAATTGTCCGCCCCCTCCTCTTCCGCAATGAGGAGAAACGGGCCCGGAGCGAGAAGGCGCAGCGCGGCGGCCATCATTTCAGAGATCGTGGGGGCATCGGGGCTGAATGCAGGCAGACCGGCCGCTTTTTGTTCGGCGGGTCCCATGTCATTGAAGGTGTCCTGGGCTGCAAACACACCAAGCAAACGCGGCGTGCCATCGGGAACCGCCGCCAACTCCTCGCGGTTGTAAACAACCCGGTAGCCCTTGGACAGGGCCTCGGCGACCAGATTGCGGCCGTCCTCGCGCAGTCCGTCCTTCACATGGCGGCCCGGCGTGCCCTTCGGAAGCATCCATTCCTCACCGCCGGAGAGGATCACGTCCACACCCGACTCGACAACCTGCACCGCAATCTCGGCGTAGTTGTCGCGGGCGGGGACTTTCGCCACAAAACAGGCGGTGCCGGGCTCGATGAGACTGCCGGAATTCACCAGGCCGGTCCGAACCCCCTTGGATTGGGCCTCGCGGAGAATGCTGGTTTTATCGGATTCCGGCACAATTCCAAAACTCTCGTAGGGAGCCTTCACCCCGTAGGCGTGGGTTGTGGCCCCGCCGTTCGAGGAGGCGGACAGCGAGTTCGTCATGTGGCCCCTGTAAACCGCGATGTGGGGCAACCGGTCCCAGTTCAAATCCCCGTCCGGCCCGACCAGGTAAAACCGCGCGGCTTGCCAATGGGAGAGTCCGGCACCGTCGGGATGGAAAAAAATCGCGTTGCCCGCGATGGCATTGCTGGCGAGGACAAGAAGAAGGAGGACCGGACGCGCAATCATGCGGTCCATCACACAAGTCCTTTCCCGGGGGAGCAAGACACGATTTGTAACGGAAGGGAGGGATTCATGCTTGCAAATCCGCCCGTGCGCCGCACCTTTTCGATTCTATGCCAACTTTAGCGATTGTTTTTGGAGTGATTCTGGATGCGATGGGATTCGGAGCCTATGTAGCCACGGAAGCCAAAACCGCACTCATCCCCTGCGCTTTCGGATCGATTTTGTTTTTGTGCGGGATTGTGGCGGGTGCTCGGCCTAATTTGCGGATGCATGTGATGCACGTGGCAGCCCTCACCGCGCTCATCGGCACATTGGGGGGCTTGGGAATGGGCCTTCCAAAAGCCGGGGCGTTGATCGCAGGAACCCTGGAAAAGCCGTTGCCCGCGATCATGCAGATCGGAATGGGGGTGCTTTCACTGATCTTTTTGGTCTTGTGCGTGAAGTCCTTCGTGGATGCACGCCTCGCGCGGAAGTCGGCCGAACCGCAGTAGGAATCCCGGATCGCCGTCCAGCGGGGCGAGGACGATTCAGGCCGTGAATGGCGCGGACAGTCGCGCCGCCCCGAAGACACCGGCACTGTCGCCGAGCGCCGGAGGAACAATGCGGGTGCGCACGACCGGATTGAACAGATGCCGGGCAATGCTCGCGCGGGTGGCCTCCTCATAAAAAAGCGGCAAGTTGCCGACTCCCCCGCCAACCACGATCACGTCGGGGTCCAAAATATTCATGACCGCCGCAATAGCCTCTGAAAACTTTTCCCGCAAACGCTCGAGCGTGGCCGACGCGATGCGATCGCCTTCGATCGCCCGGCTGACAATCCCGGGCAAACGCAACGCCTCCCCGGTCGCCTCGCGATAGAATCTCTCGAGCGAAGGACCGGCGATCACGGTTTCAACGCAACCCGTCCGCCCACAATAGCACGGCACGGACTCGTTCCGGATGGGATTGTGTCCCCATTCGCCCGCGATTCCGTGCAGCCCTTGAATCAAACGCCCGCCCGCCACAATACCCGCTCCGGTTCCACTCCCGATGATCAAGCCCAGAACAACATCCGCTCCGGCAGCCGCTCCCCATGTCGCTTCCGCGAGTGCGAAGCAGTTGGCATCATTGGCGATCCGGACCTCGCAGCCCAACCGTTGAGACAGATCCCCGCACAGCGGACGTCCATTCAAGCACACCGTGTTGGAGTTTTTAAGGCATCCACTGGCCGGGTCCTCGGTCCCGGGCGTGCCGATACCAAGGCACACCGGGCGGGGAAGTCCCGAGACGCGCGCTAGATCGTCAACCACAGCTTCAATCGCCGAAAGGATATGCTCGTAGCCGTGTTCCGCCCCCGTGGGGCGGCGAAGCCGGTGGAGTGCCGAGAGGGGGTCGGCCGGATCAACAAGGGCCCCCTCGATCTTGGTGCCACCCAGATCGATGCCCCAGAGAGGGGCACCGGATTTCACGAATTGGAAATCCGCATGGGCATGATGACGTAGAGGAACGGAGACTGGATTTTCAACACGCCAGGGCTCATTTCGTCGATCAGCTCCAGATAGACCTCGTCATTCGAAAGGTTGCGGAGCGGGTCCATGAGAAAGTCGGGATTGAACGCGATCGCGATGTCCCGTCCCTTGTAGTTCAAAGCCATGGATTCGCGGGCCTCTCCGATCTCCGGGGTGTTCGCCGTGATATCAAGATTGTTTTTGGTGAACTCGAGCCGGATCGAACTGGTCTTGTCATTGCTGAGCAGCGAAACACGGCGGACGCAGTTCAAAAACATCTCCCTTTCGAGAGGAATGCGTTCCTTGGCCTCGCCGGGGATCACTTGGCGGTAGTTCGGGTAATTTCCGTCAACCAGCTTCGAGACCAGTTGCGAACCGTTGAGATCGAAGGACACCAGATTCGCGGAGGTCGAAATCGACACTTGGCCGGAATCGCCGAGCAACCGTTGCAGCTCCATGACGGCTTTCGTCGGGAGGATGAAATCGCGTTCGCTGCTCTTCGGGAACTCCAGCTCCGTGTCGAAAAGGGCCAGTCGACGACCGTCCGTCGCAACAAGAGTGAGCTTGTTGTCCAGAAGCGAAAATAAAATTCCGTTCAGCACGTAACGGGCCTCGTCCGCCGAGATCGCATAAGAGGTTTTTTTCAGCCCGTCGCGCAGATCGATTTGCGGCATCACGAGCGAATTCGACTCTTCGAAGTGCGGGAACGCCGGGTATTCCTCCTTGGGAAGGCCGTAGATTTTGAAAAAGCTGGCTCCACACCGGATCGAAGCCGCCTGTTTGGCGTCCACCTCGATCGAGATTTCGGAGTTCGGGAGTTCGCGCACGATCGAGACCAAACGGCGGGCCGGGAGTGTCGTCGCTCCGGCGCGCTCGACACGGGCCTCCACGCGGCACCGGATTCCCACCTCCAAATCGGTTGTCGTCAAGCGCAGCCCGTTTTCGTCGGCCTCGAACAAGGCATTCGAAAGAACCGGGAGGGAGGGGCGGGAGCTGACAACATTCTGGATGCGTTGCAGGCCTTCGAGAAGGGCTTCTTTGGTGACCGCGATCTTCATAAAGTGCGTCTATGGTTAGGTGGCAGGGGCGAACGTGTCAATCGCCTCAGTCCCCGGCACGGCGGGCGATCTCCTTTAGCATCGGGCCAAACTCGGCATTCCAAAGACCGATCAGCGGGCGTTCCTGATCGAAACCCGAGACCCCGGCGTTGCCTACCGTGAAAACCTGGGTGGACAAGCGCATGTCATCGGTTCCCGGAACCGGACGCATGTGCAACTTCACGCGAATCGTTTGCGGATCACCGTAACTTCCCCACATGGCATTTCCAAAAGCGCCGGCAGGCTTGTCGAATGACACCGCGTCCGGAAAATCGCTGCCGGCAAATGTGTATCCGCGCGCGGCAAACACACTTTGGGCTGCGGCCATCACCGCGGTGGCATTGGTGTCATGCACGGTCACCGAGCCGAGACCGCCGGATTTTTGAACCGGCGCATTCAGACAACCCGAAACCATCAGCAGGCTGCCAAGGAGGACAAAAAGACGCTTCATCCACCCCGCCTATCAGAGGATTGTCATCCGGGCAAGCCGCGCAAGCAGGGGAAAATCCAACTTTGGCGCACCTTCATCGATCCCGTCCGGCCAAGGAAGAATTTCATCGGGGATGGCAAACGGCTCGCAACGCGATGACAAAAAATTTTTAAGCTCCGCCACATCGGCGCCGCCGCTCACGAACGCCACCGGCCGCTCGCCAAAAGCCGGATGAGGCACGGCCACCACCGCCGCACGTCGCACCAGGGGATGTTCCTGCAGGAGCCGTTCAAGGAATTCGGGCTGGATATTCTCCCCTCCCGAAATCATCAATCGGTCTCGCCGTCCTGTGACAACAACCTCCCCCGCGGGTGTCAAAAATCCCGTGTCGCCGGTGGCAAACCAGCCGTCGTTCCGTGCAGGATTTCTAAAAATTCCATCCCCGCCGCGCACCAACGGAGAAAGCCCGGGGGCGCGGCATTGCAAAATCCCGTCCGGCCCGCATCGGAGCTCCACTCCCGGCAAAGGATGTCCGGAGTGGAGCGGATCGGAAACCTGTTTTAAAACGGCGGTGGTGGCTATTTGGGAGGCGGTTTCCGTCATTCCGTAGGTCAGGTGAAGGGGAACCCGCGCCGCCACCGCCCGTCGGATGATTTCGCGATCGAAAGGCCCCCCGCCGCCGAGCACGGCTTTCAGTCCACACAGCGGAGTGCCATCCTCCAAAAGACGCCGGAGTTGAACCGACACGAGCGATAAGTGGGTGGAGGCTTCCAAGGATGCGGATCCCCATTTTACGGAATCCGGAAATACGATATCCGCCCCTGCACAAAGGCATCGCATCAGGATGCCCAATCCACTGACGTGATGCAGTGGAAGGGATAACAACCAGCCATCTCCGGGCTTCAGGGGAATCCGTTCGGAGGCCGCCCGGGCGCTGGCCAGATGGTGGCCCAGAGAATGATACACGGCTTTGGGAAACCCGCTGGATCCAGAAGTGAAGAGAACAGTTCCCGCTCCTTCGGGAAGCCCTGGTGTGGCCTGCCGACGCAGCTCCAAAAAACCATTCGCGGTTGCGAGATGGGAGGCTCCCAGGGAATCGGCCAAGGCCACTGCACGCTCCAGAGGCCAGCGGAATCCCACAGGCGCCACCACCCGGCCATCCGCCCACGCGGCCAGCATCGTCAGAACCATTTCTGGAGAATTGGCCATCCAAATCGCCAACGGCGCGTCGCCGCGAACCGCCGGGAGCTGCTTTTTTCGGGTTTCAATGGCGGACGGAAGATCCAAGGGACCGAGCAAGAAATCCCCCGCGGCGCGGCGGAAGCCGGTTTGGCAGGGTGCGGAGGACTCAGTCCAAGGGAGCCAGTCGGAATCGGTCGACATCGGGAAGGGGTTGGGTCGCATCCATCATATAGCCATCCATGCACAGACGCTTGGAAAGCACATCGGGAACACAGGTCGAATAGGTATCCAGACCCGCAGCCGCTGGCAGAGGGAGCGATGCGGCAAACCGGGCCAAATGGAAAACCCCGACCCCCGATTCGTAGGAGGCGCTCACGACGGACGGAATACCAAGACCGGCGGCGTATTCGGCGAATTGGCGGCACCTCCGGAATCCCCCCGCAAGCGTGGGCTTCAAAACCAGCGCTGCCGCGAGCTTGTAAGCGGGAATGTCGGCGGGCGAAAGATCGCGCAACGTTTCATCCAAGGCCACTGGCACCGGCGAGCGGCGCATAAAGTCGACAAGCCGGTGCGGCTCCGCGAGCGGTTCCTCCAGATAATCCACCGGCAGGTCTTTCAAGGAACCGGCGGCGTAAAGCGCCTCATCGAACGACCACGCACGGTTCGGATCGATGCGCCACCGCAATCCCTCGCCGGCGACCTCGCCAAGTCGACGGACCACATCGGCAACCGATCGCGCATCCATGGTCTTGATCTTGGCCCAGCGACACCCCTCATCGGCGGCACGCAGGACTTTTCCGGCCATCGTATCGAAGTCACCGGTCAACAGCGCGTTCACTGGAACCCGGGGGTGAAGGCAAGGCCATGCAGCATCGGCGGAATCCAGCGCCGCGCTCAAAGCCGCCGGGGCGGGATGCGCGGGGTCGCGAAAGGCCCTGACCACCTCCTCGAACGACTCGCGGCTCCAACCGGGCAGAGGTGAGGCCTCTGTCCACTCGACCGGCCCGCCGGGCCACTCCAGAAGCAGACCGGCCCGCAACCTTCCATTCACTCCCGGAACATCGATCCGGTGCGCGCGCGCTTGGTTTGGGAGAGGCTTCATCGTGTCAGAACAAGTCCCGTTGCAGCGCACAGGCACACCGCCAGACTCGCAGCCGCCGTGGCCGGGAACAGGGCGTTGTAAGAAACTGGATTCTGAATCGTCCACATCCGGCGCGTAAGCGGAATTCCGAACACAAGGGCCGCCGCGCTTGTTGACACCGCGGCCCCGGCAGAAGCCCACGGCCACAGCATCCAGCCCGCCAGGGCAGGCGCCAAAAGACAAACGGCGATTTCCAAACGGCCGAATTTTCTGCCAAGCCGCACGATCAGCGTTTTTTTTCGACTACGAACATCGGCCTCGTAATCCCGAAGGTTGTTCAAGGCAAGCAAGGCAACCGAGTAAAATCCCGGGAGCATCCCGAGCAGCCAAGGTTCGGGCGCCCACGCTTTTGTTTGAACGAAAGAGGTGCCGGCTGTGGCCAGGCAACCAAAGAAAAAAAAGCTGAAAACATCACCGAGCCCCAGATAAGCGAGGGAAAATGGTCCAGCAGTGTATAGAATGCCGCAAGCCATCGAGACCGCGCCGATGACAATGACGATGCCGCCGGCGCGACTGGCCAGAAAGAGTCCCGCCAGTGCGGCGATCAGGAAGGCCACCAGCATTCCGATAAAAACCGTCCGCGCAGGCAGGAGGCCCGCAGCCACCACCCGCACCGGCCCAACCCGGTCCTCGCGGTCGGCCCCCTTGCGGGCATCATAGTAGTCGTTGGCCAGATTCGTGCCGATCTGGATTCCAAATGCGGCGACCAACGCGCAAATCGCCTCCTCGCCTCGAAAGGATCCGCAGTGAAAGGCCCAGGCGGTGCCCAAAACAACCGGTGCCAAGGAAGCAAAAAGCGTCTTGGGACGAATCGCCAGCACCCATGCCCCAAGGGAGGTGTTCACGGCCTCTTGGGAAAGCGCGTGAAGTCGGGAGCGCGTTTTTCCACAAACGCATTGCGGCCCTCTTGCCCCTCCTCGGTCATGTAGTAGAGCAACGTGGCATTTCCCGCGAGCTCTTGAAGCCCGGCCTGGCCATCGCAATCCGCATTCAGCGCGGCTTTCAGACAACGAATCGCCAAGGGTGATTTTTCCAGAATCTCACGGCACCACTTCACAGTCTCGATCTCCAACTGCTCATAGGGGACCACCACATTCACCAATCCCATTTGAAGAGCCTCCTTGGCATCGTATGTCCGGCACAAAAACCAGATTTCCCGAGCCTTTTTCTGGCCCACAATGCGGGCCAGGTAGCTGGCACCGAATCCCCCGTCGAACGAACCCACGCGCGGGCCGGTCTGGCCGAACTTCGCATTGTCCGCCGCAATCGTCAGATCGCACAACACATGCAAAACGTGTCCACCTCCGACAGCCCATCCCGCCACCATTGCGACAACCGGTTTGGGGCAATTTCGGATTTCCCTCTGAAAATCGAGAACGTTCAAGCGTTCCACCCCCTCTTGGTCGGAATATCCCGCGTCCCCGCGGATTTTTTGATCGCCTCCAGAGCAAAAGGCCAACTCCCCTTCGCCTGTGAGGATGACCACCCCGATCTTCGCGTCGTCACGCGCATCCTGCAGCGCCCGCCGCATTTCCTCGACCGTGAGTGGACGGAAGGCATTGCGACGTTCGGGTCGGTTGATGGTGATCTTCGCGATCCCTTCGGCTTTTTCGTAGCGGATGTCTGTGAAGATCGCCGCGGGTCTCCATTCAAGGGCTGGTTTCATCTCGTCATGCTACGAATTCGTTTGGAGAATGGCTACTTCTTGCTCAAGCGGCAGGCCATCCCGAGTCGGACTGCGCCTTGCTAAAACCCAAAAAGCCCTCCTGGTGACAGGAGGGCTTTTGGTCATTGGATATCTTGCAGTGCGAACCAGCCTCAGCTGATGAGGCGCAGGATCGACTGGGTCGATTGGTTGGCCTGGGCGAGCATCGCCGTGCCGGCTTGCTGCAGGATGTTGTAGCGGGCCAGTTGGGTGCTCTCGGAGGCCACGTCCACATCGA